>CAYZNS010000006.1:0-65676 GCA_964479945.1 uncultured Candidatus Saccharibacteria bacterium | reverse complement strand
ATCGCATATGTATACCTTTTGCGCTTTCAAAGAACAAAATTTGCCAAAGTTTAGTCATATCAGAAACACCCCTGTCAATAAGCTCGGAAATTTGTATTACTCTACTTGTCCTCCGAAGGCGGTCTGTAATATTTATTGCCAATAGCCGTCTTATAGCACTAGTATACATAATATGGTCCCGTGTGGATAAGAATCATGGCGCGGAACATTTTAAATTTTCTCTGGTCGCGCGATGCGTGGCCCAAATTACTGCCGACTACGGAGCGTCCGCTGTCGCCCCGCGAACAATTCGGGGTTGTTTTTGACGTGGTACAACTGTCGCACGTGTTTGCGGACTCTAAGACGTTCGTGGATTTAATACCGCGCAGAAAGCCGCGCACGATAATCAAGAATTATTACAAGCAGTACGGTACCCAGCTTGATATTATGCGGTTCATACGCGATCACTTCATCACGCCTCCCATGCTATCTGAACCCGCCGTACCGTCTGAAGGCGCGCCTATAGCGCTCAAAGTGCGTGAATACATAGAACATATGTGGGGGGTGCTCACGCGCGAGGCGGACCGTCCCAACAGGTTTTCGTCGCTGTTGGACTTGCCGCACAATTACGTCACGCCGGGTGGCCGTTTCCGCGAGATTTATTACTGGGACGCGTATTTTACCATGCTGGGCCTGCGTGAGAGCGGCAAGGATGACCTTATTGAGGACATGGTTCGAAATTTCGCGTATATGATCAGCCGCTACGGATTTATACCGAACGGCAATCGCACGTATTACCTTACGCGCTCCCAGCCGCCGGTGTTTTCCCTTATGGTAGCGCTTCTTGCGGAGATTCGCGGCGAGCAGGTTTTTGACGAATATCGGCTGCTTATGGTCAAAGAGTACAAATATTGGATGCGGGGCAGCGAGCGGCAGGCGTTTGTCAAAGGAATTTCGCATACCTCGGAGCACGTCGTGCGCATGCCCGGCGGCGAGCTTCTGAACCGCTACTGGGATTCCTCCATCTCCCCGCGCGAGGAGAGTTTTGGCGAGGATGTGGCTGTTGGCCGGCGCATTGACGAGTCCGCGAATTTCTACCGCAACATGCGCGCGGGCGCGGAGACGGGCTGGGATTACAGCTCCCGCTGGTTTGCGGATGGCGGCGGGCGCGAGAGCATCCGCGTTACGGATTTGGTGCCGGTGGATTTAAATTGCCTCTTATTACTCACCGAAGAGCTGCTTTCGCGCGTGTATCAGCGGGAAGGCAAGTTTAATCTCTCAGCACGGTACGATAAGCTCTCTCAAGCGCGTAGAGACGCAATTCAGAAATACCTATGGGACGAAGATGCGGGCTGGTACGGCGATTATATTCACTCCGAGAAGCGACTCAATACGAAGCCGACTATTGCCGGTCTCTACCCGCTTTTTGCCGGCGCTGCTACCACCGAACAGGCCGCGCGGGTAATTGAGGCGGTGGAAGAGAAGTTTCTGCGTCCGGGCGGCGTGGCCACCACTTTGGAAACCACCGGCGAGCAGTGGGACGCGCCGAATGGCTGGGCGCCCATGGTTTATATGACCGTAATGGGTTTAGAGCGGTACGGCGCGCATGAACTTGCCAAAGAAATTGCCCTGCGCTGGTGCACGCTTAATATTTCCGTGTTTGAAAAAACGGGGCTTCTTCTTGAAAAGTACAATATAGAGGACTTAGAATCGCTTGCCGCGGGCGGCGAGTATGAGTTGCAGGACGGGTTCGGCTGGACCAACGGCGTGTTGCTGACGCTTATGAACAAGTATCATATCTACGAAAAAATACCTGCTGGTGTGGAACTGCCGGAGATTTCGGAGATGCATGAAGCCGCAGAGACCATTGCGGTAGTATAATTCAGCTTCGCTGAAACATTCGTTCAATCGCGGTTAGCGATCCGGGAATAATATTGAATACGATAGGAAACGCGAACAGAAACAAACTTGCCGGTATGGAGTAGGGCGATGCCAGCATGGCAAGCACGGCAAATACGGGCGGCAGCATAATACGCGTTTTTACTTTGCGGACGGTCTCTTCGCTCAACCGGCCGTTTTTAATTTCCCGCGAGTTGAGCGCATAGATGAACATGGAGACAAGCATCAATCCGATTATCACCACATTCGTGCCATATATAAATATGGCGGTGCGGTGTTCATGGTACACGCCGAGCAGGTGCGTGGAGAAGGGAATGAAAGCGACGAACAGGAGAAACAGCGTATTGATAGAAACGATCTGGCGGTTTACGTTTTTGGAGAATGCATGGAACAGCACATGATGGCTCATCCAGAACATGGAAAGTACCAAAAAGCTCACGACATATCCGCCGAACACCGGCCAGAGTTTCTGCAGGCTTTGCTGCAATTGCGTATCGGTAAGCGGCGAATAAAACACCGGCACTTTGATATCAAGTACCAGGATGGTCATTACAATGGCGAACACGCTGTCGCTTAACGTCTCCACGCGGTGTTTGGTAAGGAGCGCTGAAAGACGTCCACCGTTTCTGCGCCTCCGCGCACGCCTTGGCAATTCCTGATCCGGCATGTGGTTAGTATAGCATACATTTTATCCCCACCTTCCCGCTTTCCTAGGACAGGGAGGATGTGGATGATATAGAAGGTGAAGGACTAGTTGTATTTGGAGCTCAAACTTTGAGGATTTTTAAGAACGTATTCGGCGGAACAATGGGGATTCCACGGAATTTTTTGAGCTTAAACAGATGCGCGTCGCCGGAGACAATATATGCTGCCTCTGCAACAGCAGCGCACTTGAGAAATTCGTTATCTGATGGATCATTTTTAATAACGGTAAGCGGGATATCATTTGTCGCATAATAGGATGCTATCTCAAGAAGTTCATCAGCTACCTGTTGCGGCGATTTGCCGATGGTTGCAAGGTGTTCTTTAAATTTTTGATAAGTAAGAACGCGTTGAAATTAATCAAACGTTTCTCGCGATATACAGATGACAATCTGTTCATCTTTTGAAAGCTGAAATATTTCTTTGGTAGTTCCTTGCCAAAGAAGCGCTGATATGAGAACATTCGTGTCCAAGATTACTTTGATCGTCTCCGTGCCCACGTTATCGCGTCATCAATATCTTTGCGGTTAATTTTCGTTTTCAGGGCGCCAAGCTTTTTCCAGGTGTTCCAAAATGGCGCTTTCTGCATTTTTTTGATAACAATCGTATCATCGGAGGAACGCAGAAATACTTCGGCGTCTTTCCACGTTGCGCGCAGTTCGCGCGGAAGCACAACGGAGCCGTTTTTTATTTTCGTTGTTTCTGTTACTTGCACCATACGCTGCATCATACCATGTCTACGCAGGAAGACAAGGGGAATTGGGTTATCCCCACCTCCGCCAGCCGGGATCAAACAATACTTTCACATCCCCTGATTCCACAAGGATGCATGAATGGATGTATTTTGATATTTTCACAACTTTTCAATCTCTTTTAAATCCTTATCCGGCAGATAGAGAAGCAGTAAGCCGATGATGATGCCGCCTACGGCCGAGAAAATATGGTTGCCTGCAAACGCAAATATGTCAAACGCGTCCAGAACATACCACACGCCGCGCCAGATAAGCACAAGACTCATCACAATGCTGAAGTTTTTGGCAAAGTATGCAACGGTCCCTGGAAGTGACCTGTTCTTTTTTCTCATAACACTTCTACTGTACCATAAAGCTTGGCAAATAGATGCTTTCAAAATCGCATATTTGCGTCCGGTTTGAGCGTTTTCCATGTTGTTTTTTTTGCTTGTTTTGCGCGTTCCATTGCCGCGACGGCTATCATGAGCGCGTTGTCACCCGTAAGAGTAGAACGTGGAACGTGGAACGTAGAACGTGGTAGCTGAGTTTTAATTTCTTCCGCAAGGCGCTTGCGGAGTTCCTTATTTGCGGCGACGCCGCCGCCAAGAAGAATCGTTTTTGCCTTATATTCCTTTGCCGCGCGGATGGTTTTTGCAACAAGCACATCTACCACGGCATCTTGAAATTCTTTGCAGATGGCAGGACGAAGTTTTTTGATGTTTTCACCGCATTTTTCTAAGTCTCGTATGAGATAAAGAACGGCAGTCTTTAAGCCGGAAAACGAAAAGTCAAAGTCTTTTGTGTTTATCATCGGCCTAGGGAGCGTAATCCGTAACTCGTAATCCGTAACTCGTAATTTTTGTTTGGAATTTTGATTTTTGATTTTGGAATTTGTTTGGAAATTGTCCGCCAGCTGGCGGATTGGAAATTGGAAATTCCATAGATCAGCTTGCTGAGCTATGGCGGGTCCTCCAGGATAGGGAAGGCCGAGAAGCCGTGCCACCTTATCAAACGCTTCGCCTGCCGCGTCATCCCGCGTTTCGCCGATAATTTCATAGTGCAGCGGCTTTTTCATAAGTACCAATTCCGTGTGACCACCACTGACCAGCAATGCAAGCGCGGGGCAGGTGATAGGTTTTAGGTGATAGGTTTTAGGTTTTTGAGTTTTGAGTTGTAGTTTTACGTTTTGCGTTTTACGTTTTGCGTCCGTCTCGGCGATTCTCGCCGAGACGATGTGTCCTTCCATATGGTTTACACCTAACAACGGAATATTCCACAGCGCCGAGAGCGCCCGCGCGAAATTAACGCCTACCCATAATGCCGGTTCCAGCCCCGGCCCCTGCGTTACGGCGATTATATCTATGTTTGGGCGCGAGATGCTTGTAATATGCGCTTCAAAAGATTTTCTAAGTTCTTCATTCTTTTCTAGAATTGAATTATGAATTATGAATTTTGAATTATGGGTTTTGTTTTTTTTCCTTGATTCATAATTCATGATTCTTGATTCAAAAAGCCCTGTTTCGTCCAATGCCTGTAAAAGCATGGGTACCAAAGCTTTTTCGTGTTCTCGTTTAGCCAAATTCGGTACCACGCCGCCCCATTCGGCATGAAGATTAGCTTGCGAAAGCACCAAATTGGAGAGTACGCGAAAGCCGCGTCCTCCGCCGGCGGTTTGAATAACGGCAATTGCCGTCTCATCGCACGATGTTTCTATTGCGGTAATTATCATGGTATGGTTATAATAAGATTATTATAAATTAATGGTTGGCTTATATGATAAACATACAAAGCAAGAAATCAATACTTGCCATTTTGCTTGCATTGTTTTTTGTGAGCGGAAATGGAGCCGTTGTGTTCGCGCAGGATGCGTCGCCGCCGCCTGATCCGGTAACACAGGGGTTATCGGAAGAACAGCGCATGCGGATGGAGACGCAACGCGCGCGGATGCAGGAACAGAGAGAAGAAATGCGCGAGAATTTTGAAGCGCGCAAAGCGGAAGCCCTCGAGCGAAGAGATAAAATGAAACAGCAGATTGAGGATCGCCATGAAGAATTGCGTCGGCAATGGGCGGAGCGTAAAGTGCAGCTTTCCGAGCGCCGAAAGCAGGTTATTAAAAACCATATAGAACGCCTTATTCAGCGGATGCAATCGGCGATAAACCGCCTATCCGTGCTTGCGGATAAAATTGAGGATCGTGTTGACGTACTGGAAGGTGATGGCGCGGATGTGAGCACATTGCGGCCGCTTCTTGCAGACGCGCGCGAGGCAATAGCGACAGCGCAAGCGGAATTAGATGAAGCTGCGGCAGAATTGCGCGCCGCGCCCGAATCAGACAACCCTGCGGAAGCAATTGGCAACGCGCGACTGGCGTTTGAAGACGTTAAAGCAGCGCTCCGCGAAGCGCACGCCGCGCTGGTAGAAGTAGTTAAAGAAATCAAAAAAGGTCAATTGATGGAAAAGGAAGACAATGACAGTGCTGATGACGAAGATGGTGGCGGAGAGAGTGAAGGAAATTAGCAGTACATAACATAAAAATCAAGGTATATGAATAAAAATCTCCTTATTTTTATTGGTATCGCCGTTGTGATTTTAGGAATTGTGTATTTCATGTCTTTGTCACAGCGGGAACCGATAGATACGTTTCCCGCCGCAAGCAACGATGCCTCGGTTTCCGCCATTGAGCGAGAATTGGATGAAACTGATCTGGAGAATCTCGATGGAGAATTTGCCGAGATAGACGCAGAGCTGGAAGCGGCAATCAGCGAATCGCAATAGCAAGTGGAATTACAAAGTCAATCAAAACACCTCTGATCTGGATCGGAGGTGTTTTGATTACGACATTTAATGCGCGTGCGATAATTGCGCTTCTGCTTGTTGCGCGTGTTTTGCCACGCCGCGTTTTAAGAGGAATGTAAGGATGGGCGGCGTCAGAAGCGTGGTAAGAATTACCATAATGACAATTACCGAAAACACTTCCTCCGTAACAACGCCGAGCGAGCGGCCTACGGTTGCAAATATCAGGCCGACTTCGCCGCGTGGTACCATGCCCCAGCCAATGAGGGATTTGTTGACGCCGTTGCCCGCGACAAGCCCCGCGCATATTTTGCCGATAAAGGCAACTGCTGTGATACCAAGAGCAACCAGAAGAATTGGTCCGTTAAATAGCACGGTAAGATTTACATCCATGCCGGTTACCACAAAGAAGAGCGGCACGAGCAGAATGCTTACGGGTTCCAACAAGTCTTCCACGTGCTTACTGGCATGTGCGGCGATGACGTCGCCCACGCGCTTGCGGGATGCCGCGTCCGAGCAGTCATGCATGCATTCGTCTATTTCGTCCACAATGTGCGGATTACGGAAGAATCGGAAGTGCACGGGGTCCAAGATAAGGCCTGCCGCAAACGCGCCCACAATGGGAGCAAGCCCTATTATGTGCGCCAAGAACGCAAACACCAGGCCAAACGAGAGCGCTAATGTGAACTTCATACCGGTTCCGGTGCTGATAAATGAGAAAAGATACCCGATTTTGTCGGCAAAGATTTGCCCCAAGAACACGGCCGCGGCAAGAAACAGCGCCGCTTTGGCGACAATCAAGCCGATAGCGCCGAATGTTATAGCGCCCAGCGTTACCAGTGCGGATATTACGGCAAGTATAACTAAGCCCAGCACATCGTCAATAACGGCGGCTCCCAAAATAATCTGTGCTTCCTTATCCTGTAATTTACCCAGGTCGCGGAATACGCGCGCGGTAATGCCGACCGATGTAGCGGTGAGCGCGGCGCCCAAAAAGAGATACGCATTTTGCGAGAGGCCGGGGAGCAAATAGGGCCCCACGAGATATGTGCCCAAAAGAAAGGGTACCACCACGCCGACAACAGCCACTAAGAATGCGCTGGTTCCCACGGAGCGCATCTTGGATATGTTGGATTCAAGGCCTATTTGAAAGAGAAGCACTACCACGCCCAACTCTGCTAGGAAGCGTATGATGGAATCGTACTTAATGGGCTCAAATACCGTAATGCCCAGAAGCACCAAGTTACCAAGGATAACGCCCATAACCAGCTCGCCCAGGACCGATGGCTGGCCGAAGCGTTCAATAAGGCCGGAGAACTTGGCGGCCAGTAAAATAACCGCAATCCACAGGAAGGTTATGGCGGGTCCGCCATGCTCTGTATCGGCCGCTACCGCGTCTTCGGCGGCAAGCGCAAAAGGTGTAACACCAAGCGATATAAGTAACGCGAGAACAGCGCCGGTATAAAAAATTTGTTTCATTGAGTTAATTGTATATTTGTATAAATAAAAACCGCATTTGCATTCTCATATAAAAAATGCAGACACGGGCATGCTCTTTTCCGGTTGTGCCGGAACAAAGCGCCGCCCTTTTGCAAGGCGGGAAGAGGATGTATTGTTGATACCTCGCGGCAATCCACTTTTTGATAATGTGGGCTTCCGTGAAGCGTCAACTGGTGTTGCTCTTATGTTCCCGCTGCATGACATAATTTGTCCCCCTTTGCAATCTAGCAATATTATACACCCAGCCGAACTTTTTTACAAGGGAGTAGCGAAAGGTGTGGATAAATTGTGCGTTATCTGGTAGTATTACACATAAGCCGCTATCTTCTAATTGGTTAGGAAACCGGGCTTTCAATCCGGCAATACGGGTTCGATCCCCGTTGGCGGCGCCTATGAAAACTATTGCAATTATCTTGTTGGTAGTTCTTGCCCTACATCAACTTACTACAACTCCCCCGTTTGGATCTCCGCCGGATTATATCAAGCATGCCTGGTTTTGCGTGATTAATAGTTACATTGCTTTGCCGCTCGCACTACTTTCTTTGTTATTGCCTGTTTAAAGATGCGCCCATAGCTCAGTGGTAGAGCGCGTCGTTGACATCGACGAGGCCTGAAGTTCGATCCTTCATGGGCGCACCAATGTATACAATTATCTACGAAGACAGTGATATTCTTGCGGTCAACAAACCGGCGGGCGTTTCCGTGCATCCTGATGAGCATCGTGCGGAAGGGACGCTGTTGCAGGAAATCCGGAAAACATACCCGGATGCCGAACTGGCGCACCGGCTGGATAAAGATACTTCCGGCCTGCTTTTAATTGCGAAAAACCACGCGGCATACGAGTATCTAAAAAAGTTATTTCATGATCGTAAAATCAAAAAAACGTATATTGCACTTGTCTCGGGACATGTTTCCAAAGACAAAGGCGTTATTTCGCTTCCTATCGCGCGGTCAAAAAAAGATTTTCGAAAACGCATAGCGTCTCCGCGCATGGTGGACGGCGCGCGTTCCGCGGAGACCCATTTTACGGTACGGAAAAGATTCCAAGAGTACACGTTGCTTGAAGTATCTCCAAAAACAGGGAGAACTCATCAAATTCGCTCGCATCTTGCGAGCATCGGCTATCCGGTTGCCTGTGACAAACTCTACGGAGGAAAGAAATATATGTGCCCGAACGGGTTAGGAAGACAATTTTTGCACGCGGCCGGGCTAGAGTTTGTAGCAAAAGACGGTAAACGACTCCGCTTGGAAGCTGAGCTTCCGAGTGAGTTAGAGGATACTCTCAAAGAGCTATCGAAGGCTGTACTGATGCAGAATTGAGGAAACAAGCGTTTGGTATGGCAATCCTTTTTCGGCAGCTTTTGCTTTGATTTTTTGTAAATCTCTCTCGGAAAGGCGAATGTTAATGTTCCGCTCCCTATTAAGGGAAGATTTAGCGTACGAGCGGTACCGCGTTGTTTCTTGCAGCTGATCAGGGATGCTTCGAAGCTCACCCTCCTCGTAGTCTTCAATAAGCCGTTCTTCTTCTTTTGTAAGTTCATAGTATTTCATGGTTTTTTATTTTTACTGCCAATAACATACTTCTTGGTTGCTTTGCGGCTAGGGATAATAGTTTTAAGAAATACTTTTTCATCATCTTCAACGAATGGCACAAGATACGCATATTCGTATACTGCAACGACAAAAATCTGCTGATGGGGGTATCGTTTTTGATTGGGGTGGACAAGAATGTCACACAACCGCCCTTCATCTATTGCAATTACAATGTCCTCAAAGCTGATTTCGCGTTCCTTCTTGAGCTGCTCGTTTTTTGAGTTTTCCCAGTCAAAGTATTTCATATCATGTCGAACAAGCTCTTATGGTATAAGTATAGACAATAGATATGTTTTGTCAATATTTGTCCACAGCTTTTAGCCCATCCGTGCAGGGCTTGACACAGACAACCAAACATGCTATACTTCTTGCAAATCAAAAAAAGGGGGTGATCTTATACTTCTAATATTATAAATCTCGGATTTCCAAATCCGTGTCTGGGGGGTATCCGGAAAAACCCCCTCTCATCAAAGCTTTCCAGAACCCTTTTATATAATACATGGGGTAGCTCTTGGAAAGCTTTGATGAGAGGAGTTTGAGCAATGAAAAAACAGAAAGGGCCGCTCAAGGTCAGATGTGTACGCGCTACACATCGCGTCTCTGTTTCTTCTCTCAAATTTTTTAGTACTTTGAGTTCAATAATTCCACACAGGAGGTGTAAAATGGAGTTTTCAGCGACTACGGCAGCTATGAAAAAGAAGGCTTGGCTCGTCAAGCCCTATATCCGTTCGTCCGATCAGGGTCACGTCGTACGGATTGCTCCATTTCGTGGGGCGTTTGTAGGCCATATAGCTTGGCCAATGACGCCGACCGAGATAGAGGATGTTGTGGGGGTCCCTTTTTACAAGGCTTATTTCGGGGACGAGCTCTACAGCAAGGAACTCCCCCGCAGGACAGAGGCGGAAGGCCTCTTGTCCAAGATTAAGGAGATCTTTGCAAAGGGGTACGAGGCGGAGGAAGGGGAGACTGATCCCTCTAGACGTGGCACGTTACTGGATCTGTCGGAGGGGATTGACTCCATTGTTGGACAGATTGTTAATGCTACGAAATAAGAAAGGAGGGCCCGTGTACCTGCTCTCCTGAAGGAAATTGGGAACGCGATAAATTCTTAAACAACTCGTAGGGAGGTGTTGCAATGAAAGTTTTTTCGTTTGATGCGGAAACAAATGGTCTATGGGGCGATGCCTTCGCCATCTCGGCGGCGGTGTATGAGGACGGTAAGCTGGTCAACAGCTTCACCGCCTACCTCGGTCCCGACGGAGTGACCGACGGCTGGGTGCGGGAAAATGTCCTGCCCAAGCTCGGTGACCTCGACAAGACCCACGACTCGTACGATGCCATGTTGGCGGCCCTCGCCGAGTTTTACAAGGCAAACAAGGACGGCGCCGACGTGATCGCTCACATGGGCGTGCCGGTCGAGAGCAAACTCTTGATCGACATGCACCAGAAGGGGTTGATTGGCGACTGGGACGGACCGTATCCGTTCCTCGATGTCGCCAGCGTGCTGAAGGCAAAGGGTTTCGACCCCACCAGCGTGGACTCCTACAACATGGTGTTCGGCCTAATGGACAAAGTGTCCGAGGCCGAAGGTCTGTCTACGCACCATCCGTTATACGATAGCGTGGCGGCGGCACGGGCATACATGCATCTCATGAGTGAGTAGATAGAAAGGATGGGTGAGTGTCATATCAATTTTTTTGAATTAACCTCTAACCCGGCTATCGAATAGGCCGGAAAAAACATCAAACGCTTCGCGTTGAAAAATTTTGGGAGGTACTAGCAATCGCGGGCGCATCAGACGAGAAAGGTGAGAGTGAACGCATAGGTCTCCGACAAAAGACAAGCGGACGGCAGGTAACCGCAGGGCTTATACAAAACAAGCCCAATAAAATCCTGCCACGGGGGAGAACACAAATAAAGATCGTTCTCCTCCCATTCACCAAGGTCTTGAAATCAGGGCATTCGAGAGTTTAGTGAATGTACTTTAAGGAGGTTTTTTTATGACTTTTTTTGAGCATTTTTTGGATGAAATCCAGCGAAAGCTGGATGCGGGAGAAGTAGATGCGGAAAAGGCACAGCGCTGGGCCGCGGAGATTCGGCAAAAGCTTGAGAAGTATGCGGAGGCAAACTCCGACGCCCCGATTGTGCAGATGCCGGTTGTGCATTAGAAAAAAGGGGAGACGAGCAATCGCCTCCCCTTATAATTTTCAAGAAAGTACCGGTAAGAACTCACAAACTTGAGTAAGCGCCAGGATTGTGACTAGCCGAGCTCTACACACGCCCGTAGGGCGATGTGGAGCTCGGCTTGGCACATCCGAGATAGCAAATGTTACACAATTATCCGAGTTTGTGAGCTCTTACAAATACCGCTCTTGACATTATTTTACTTCTTGATAAAATGTAAAGCATATATATAATAGTAAAACGTTTATGGAAACTTCCACCCTCTCGCAAAAATATCAAATAGTAGTACCGAAAGAAGTGCGCAGGAAAATGCGCTTGGAAGCTGGCGCGCGCTTGGAGATATATCCTCTGGACGAAGATCGGGCAATTCTTTTGAAATATAAGCAGAACAGAGTTCAGGCAATGAAAGGCCTTGGAAAAGACGTGTGGCGCCGGTTAGGCGGCGCGGTGCGTTATATTAAGCAAGAGCGCGCGTCATGGGGCAAAAAATAGGAATTGATACGGCAGTATTTATATATCTTTTTGAAGGGACGGGAATTCACGCGCGCCTTGCCGAAAAATTATTACAGCAAGTGGAAGCAGGCGCGCGGGAAGCCGTATTTTCAAGCATCGGCGTTATAGAGATTTTGACGGGACCTAAAAAACTGAATCGGCATGAGCTTGCGGTACAATATAAAAATCTTTTGATTCGGTTTCCTCATCTTACTATTATGGGCATGAGCGAGCAAATTGTGGATATTGCGTCTGACTTGCGCGCGCACTATGGCATCAAAACACCCGATGCCATACACATTGCAACGGCGTTGGATTTTGGCGCACAAACGTTTGTTACCAACGATAGGACCCTCAAAAAAATAAAAGAAATCAATGTAGAATTACTCGGAGACATGTAAAAATCGCAGCCATGCTTACCCAATTAAAACATATCGGTCTTTCAGACAATGAAGCCAAAGTGTATTTGGCTATGCTAGAGCTTGGGCCCTCGTCCGTGCTTGAAATTGCCGCCAAAGCCGCCATCAACCGCCCCACGGCGTATGTACAAATTGAATCCTTAAAGAAAAAGGGGTTAGTCAGCATGCAGACCAAAGGCAAAAAACAGCTCTACATCGCCGAAGATCCGGAGCAGTTGGAGTATTTGCTGGGACATGAAAAGAAAGAACTGGAGCAGAAGCAGGAGGAGTTAAAAAGCGTGCTGCCGGAGTTAAAAGCGATGTTTGATTTGGCGGAAGAGAAGCCGGTAGTGCGGTATTTTGAGGGGAAGGAGGGTTTGTTAAAGATGCAGGAGGATTTTTTAAAAGCAAAACGAAAAGAGATATTGGCCATATCACCAGTTGATGAAGTGTTCTCTGTATTTCCGGATCATAAAAATACTTATACGCCGCGGCGCGTAAAAAAAGGAATTAAATCACGCCTTATATATACTTCCACGGAAAATTCTGTTTACCCAAGAAAAGATGAGAAAATGTTACGCGAAACTAGGTATATCTCACCGAAAAAGATGCCGTTTTCTGCTGATATTACAATATTTGATGACAATGTTGCCATTGCCGCATTAAAAGGAAATATTTCAGGCGCCATTATTAGTCACAAGGAAATAGCTAATTCTTTTCGGGGTATATTTGAGATTCTTTGGATGGCCGCAGAAAAAATTTAGGCCGCTTTGTTGCTAAAGCGGCCTTTGTCGTATTTAGACAAGAGAATCATTAAATTAGATTAATGTCCGCCCATCTTGTCCTCCTATTCTTCAGGAGGATTTCTTTTTTGGGAGTGGGAGCAAAATGAACCAAGCAGGCGCACCATCAGAGTGTCATTCCCGCGGAGGCGGGAATCCAGAGCTCCCTTTTTCGTTTAAAATCCCCCTGAAACCAGATTTGCGCTCTCGTTCTCGGCCGAGAGCCGCCGGTTTAAGATTCTTGTTCAAGGTGCACCCGCCTGAAACATAGCACGTACTCAAATATTTGTCAAATGCCACTGACAGAAATATTTTTTACAGACATGCGTTGTATAACAAAATATGTTAGAAATACATATTAAATAAAACATGTAAAATATCCTTATATTACAACATATTTCTGAAATATAATGGTATTATATGTCATGAACACTTGACAAAATTTTATAGCCGAGTATAATGGCGAATAGTTGCATTTGAAAAGGTTTTTCTCTCTCGAGTATGCGGGCTGTCTAGTCTCCCATCACGGCCCGCACATTCGGGAGGGATAAGAGACAAAAAAGAAAAAGGAGGTAACATGTCTCACGAACTGCACAAGGTGGCTAACACCATCCTTCGTAAGGGAGGGTTCAGTTGGAACGGTTTGCCTCGGAAAGAGGCGGACTCGAAGCAGGCCGCGTTTGAGTGGCAGATGCTTCTTGTTCCAACGGGGAAGCAGCCGCGGCGGCGGGGGATTATCGTGCAGAGAAAACATTGAATGTGTCGTGGGGCTGTAAGGAAGCTAACCCACGTTAAAGGCATGTAAGCGGGCCATTTCGAATCATTTCGAATAAATACGCTGATGAGTTTCCTTTCCTACCAAAGACGATCATAAGGACAAAAAAAGTTCTGGCATAGGGTGGTCGTCTGTGGCGGGAGGAAAATTTTTGAAAGTTCTTTAAACTACCCAGACGAATTCGTCTGGTACAAATTTTTCAGGAGGTTTTTATGACCACAGATGTGATCACCACTGGCACCCCCGAGACCATCGAAACCGTTGCAAACGGCGCTGTTCTGACCGCGCCCGCGGCCGACAAATTGGAGGCCGAACAACAGACAGTCGAGACGAACGGTCGGGTCCTCGGCAAGATTGAACTGCCGAAACCTGCCGAACAGTCGCCGGTTGTACAGTTCTCCTGTGCTCTTTGTGGAGAAAAGGGCGGGGGGATACGGGAAGAGCAGGCAATCGTTCCCAACCTTAACTTCGTGGAGGCAAAGTTGGGGAAGAAGGCCGTGCCGGAGGATCTAAGGAGCTTCCTGGTGTGCCGCAAGCACGCCAACGCTCTGGAGGATCGTGGTGTCCGTTGCTACCGGTACCTCAACTCCGTGCGGTTTCTGGAGGAGAGGATTGCCGGCAACAAAGGTGTGGATGCTTTTGTTGGCGACTACGGCAAACGCCCCACCCCTCTTGCCAACAAGTCCTCCGCCGCCGGTGAACCGAAACCGGCTCCGTTGAAGGCCCCCATCCCGTTTGAGGGTAAGGGTCGGGACTTTGCTAGCCCCGCGGCTTCCAAGCCAAAGAGCAAAAAAGTCCACAACGGGGGTCGTCGGGACAAGGACCGGCGCGTTGGCTGGGCCGACCATGGCGCGTAACCTCCTAACCGGGTCTGGCAGTTGCCTCCCTGCCGGACCCACCAAACCAGTCCGATTCAACCCAAGAATCGGACTCCTACCAAAGTTTTCGATTGTTCGAAACCGAGTTTCGAACAATGCATATCGAGAGTTTTGGCGGGAGTTCTTTCCCAAAATTTTATCCTCCACTCTTGTGTTTAGCTACACTTTGTAGCACGCAAGAGTTCCCGGACGCCGTACATCGTGCGGTGAGCGACGCTCCTCCCAGCGTACTATCCGGGAAACCTCGCCGATCAATTTAGGGTCGGTTATAAGAGGGAACTGGTGTTTCTGTTTTAGGAGGCAGGAACGCGTGGTTGGTGCGCATAAAGCGCGCGGGAAGCCAATCACGAGTCCAGTGAAGGAGGATAATTCCCGCCTTACTGTGGCGAAGGCGCAAAACCCTTCGCCCTTCTTTTCGAAGCTATTACGGCACGACGCGCAGTAGCTTCGAATGGAAGTTGTACCTTTAAAATTTTACAAATTTATAAAGCACGGAGGTGAAGCATGGCAAAAGTTTATTGGATTTCTCGACATGATTTGTCGTCTGCGCAGCAGACAGCAATCCGCACACTTCACGGCGAGAATGTGGATGTAGTGAAGGATCCCGTTGAGTTTTCAGGTGGTGGTCTTGCGGAGTATATCCGCAGTCATGTGGACGGCTTCGTATATGTGGTAGCCCGATTATCTCATTGCATGGATGTAGCTCTCAAAGGGTGCAGCTTTGGTTTCTTTGAAAACCACCCTCAAAAGCGGCAAGACGGCATATTCGGACTTTCGGCCGTATACCATGTCTACATGTATCCAACCACTGACTGTTTAGATTCACGACGTAATCCCAAGACTGTTCATTTCGGCTTCATGGAGAAAGTCTGGAACAACCCGGACCCAACAAGTGATGTCGGCGAATCTCTTACGCCAGCGAAAAGAAGTTAAGGAGAGAAAGTATGTCAGGAACGAAGCCCACCGAAGCCCAGATTTCTTTTTTGAAGAAAGGAGAGTTCTGAAATGAAAAGAAAGATTGTTCCCCTCGAAGGATGGAATGAACAGACGGTTGTTCGGTTCATACAGTCTATCCCCGATGCGCATCTTCGCTACACGGAAGCACGCAGGCATTTGGGGGATGTGGTGGTAATGGCGGCGCATCGCGTTTTTGGTTCATGGCGGCGCGCAGTGGAAGCGGCGGGTCGTCGGTACCCCGGTAACTGCAAGTGGGTTATCGCCCACTACCGGGAAAATCCGATTGATTTTCAACAAGATATTTCCAACGCCGCGTTAGAAACATTGCGTGCCCGCGGCTTCAAAAAAATTTGGAGAGAATTGGTGAACGAACAGCCTCCGCTTCCGCCACCGGTGCTCCGTCGTTGTGGCACTACTTCTTGCTTGAATCTCGTTCCTTCCACTCGCAAATTCTGTGATATGTGTAGGGAGGTGCGGGCGAAGGAGAGCCAGAAACGCAGAAGTGCTCGGTGGCATGCGAAGCCTGAAAACAAGGTAAAAGCGAAGGAGGCGACAAAACGCTGGTTAGCCAACAGAAAAGCAAAGGAGGAATGATTGGTGGTTTAATGACGAGTATTTATGTGCTCGTTGTATCCAAATTCCTAACTAGAAAAGAAGGAGGAGATATGAAAATTACCGATGATGTGTTCGATAAGCGGTCCTACAATGAGGGAGAGGATGGGGTGCGGAACCGGAGAGAGGTGGGGGCATGTTTGTTAGCGGCGGAAAAGCTGGGGATAGAGGTGAAGGGGTTTGGCCCGTGGTATGGTCTGCATGCTATGCGGATCTACCCGGAAGGATTAACTGTGCAAGAAAGGAGGTTGATTGTAAGACGTGCGAAAAGCATCTCCGAGGATGAGGTGCGGGAATTCTGGGCAAAGCTAGAGAATGAAATGTTCCTAGAACGAGATTAACTTTTAACCGCGGAAACCGGCAACCGCGTTAAAAAATGTCGGGATCAATTGTGTCCGATTACTATAATCGGACTCCTACCAAAGTTTTCGATTGTTCAAAGCTAAGCTTTGAACAATTTGTGAGGCGAAGATTTTGGTGGGAGTTCTTTTAAATGGTTATAACTTGAAGTCCTTGAATACGTTTGAAGTCTCGGACATTTCTTGTAACAACGGCAGAGTGAGTAAAAACAGCAGTTGCTGCGATTGCGGCATCTGGAAATTTCATTCTTGTGGTACGCCGAATTTCGGCGGCAAATCTTGCAAGAGTTCTATCAAAGGGTATGGTTGTAAAATTTTCTTGCAGAAATTGTTCGGTAAGAAGAAGTTCTTCATCCGTCCATTTGGAAAACGATAACACTTCTGATTCTGCTACAGAAGATAGAAAAAGCGGCGTGTTTTGTGTACGCCAAGAAATAATGGTTTGTGTAACAGACTGCTCACCCGCGAGGTATGCAATGACAATATTGGCATCTATTGTCATATTACTTGGAACTGCGACTCCATTCTTTGCGGACTATTTGAAGATGGCGTTCAAGCGCTTTTCGTTTGTTTCGTAAAAGACCTGCCGCTTTTAACATGCTTTCCGGTAATTGCTGCTTTGGCATTTTTAAGGGCTGTGGTGTCCGTACGTTTTTTGTTTTTGTTGAAACTGTTGGCATGTGCGCAGGATATCACGGTTTGCAGTGCTATACAAGAGAAAGAATTCTCATCAAAGTTTTTGATCTTGTCAAACACTGTCAAACACTAAGTGTTTGACAGTGCAACACTCGGTGTTGCACAAATAGAACGGAAGATTTTGGTGGGAGATTGTTGAGAGTTATGAGGTGAAGCGCAATTGCCTCGCATGCAGTTGAACGTGTTATAACGCATGGGCACTGAAAAAGCATGTGAACCCAACCGGAATTCTAGATGCTTCTGGTTGGGATTGCGCACCCGATGTTTTTTATAACAATAAAGAGCCTAACCAGCTCTTTTTCTTTTTGCATTCGTATTTTGCTTTAGCATATTGTAAAGTATAGTTGACATTGTAGATGCGGTTATAAAAAAGTTATAAGCAATACGAAATATCATTATGATAAAGTTTTTAATTATAGGGCTTATAGTTATTGTTGCGGCGGGTTGGTTTGCGCTTTCAAATCAAGAAACTCCATCAGATGACTTGAAAGAGGGGGAAATGATGAATTCCGGCGATGAGACGATGATGGAAAAAGACGACAGCGCCATGATGCGGGAAGACGGCGCAATGATGGAAAAGAAAGAAGACGGCATGATGATGGAAAACGAGGATTCCATGATGCAAAAAGGATCGTATGAGGCATACAGCGCGGAAAAATTGGCGCGCGCGGAAAATGGCAGTGTAGTGCTCTTTTTCCGCGCTTCGTGGTGTCCTACCTGCCGCGCGCTGGATGCGAATATACGCGCTAATCTTGATGCCATTCCCGCCGGCGTTACTATACTGAATGTTGATTATGATGCTTCAACGGTTTTAAAGCAGAAATACGGCGTTACGTATCAGCACACGCTTGTGCAGGTGAATACCGACGGCAGTTTGATTACCAAGTGGTCGAGTTCCCCGACGCTGGGCGATGTGATAGCGCATATTCAATAACATGGCGCTCCTCATTGTTTCATTTATTGCTGGCGTATTGACGGTGCTTGCCCCGTGCATTCTGCCTCTGCTTCCGGTGGTTGTCGGGTCTGCTGCTTCCGGCAGAAGCCGTTACACACCCTATGTGGTGGTGGGGTCGTTGGCGCTCTCCGTTATTTTATTTACCTACATTCTTAAGGCATCCGCGGCGCTTATTATGGTGCCGCCGGAATTTTGGATGTATCTTTCCGGCGGCATTCTTGTTCTTTTCGGCCTCACGCTTTTGTTTCCGATCTTGTGGGAAAAATTACCCGGCCTCTCTAAGGTATCCATTCAGTCTAACCAACTGATCGGCGCAGGATATCAGCGAAAAAGTTTTTTTGGCGATATACTCATAGGTGCGGCACTCGGTCCCGTGTTTTCCACATGCTCGCCGACATATTTTGTTATTCTGGCATCCGTACTTCCCGTATCGTTTGCATTGGGGACGGCGTATATTCTTGCTTATGTTTTGGGCCTTTCGCTGATGCTTCTTCTCATCGCGCTTCTCGGTCAGCGGTTTGCCAACAAATTAGCGCATGTTTCTGATCCGCACAGTTATCTGAAGCGCGGCATTGGCGCCTTGTTCATTGTACTTGGATTATTTGTCGCTACCGGATACGAGAAAAAACTCGAAACCGCCATTCTTGAGAGCGGATACTTTGATATTACAAAAATTGAGCTGTTTCTATTGCAAAAAGTTGAATAAAACATGAGAACGGAATATATCATTGGAAGTATAGTATTGGGGCTTGTAGGTATAGGACTTGCGTTTCTTTTCTTTTCCCCCGGTACTTCCATGATCGGCCGGGAAACGGCAGATGAAACCAGCGGAGAGCCGTACAAAGAAATTGTAAATCCATCAGGTTTCGTAAACACTCCTCCCATTACCATTGGCGAACTTGTTGGAAAAAAAGTGATACTGGTGGATTTTCTTACCTATAGCTGCATCAATTGCCAGCGCACGTTTCCATATTTGAACGCTTGGTATGAGGCGTACCGTGATCAGGGGCTTGAAATAATCGGCATACATACGCCGGAGTTTGCGTTCGAGAAAGATATCGGCAACGTGCAGAAAGCGATGAGGCGCTATGGGATTATGCATCCGATTGTTCTTGATAACGATTATGCAACATGGCGGGCGTACGGCAACCGTTTTTGGCCCCGAAAGTATCTCATAGATATACATGGTGTTATTGTCTATGACCACATTGGAGAAGGAGCGTATCAAGAAACGGAAATGAAAATACGTGAACTCTTGGAAGATCGTGCGCGTGTATTGGGCGAGGCAAGCTCGCAAAGGGACGGTTCGCTTGTTGCCTCCCGCATGCCGGAGACGCCAAAAGCGCCTGCAAGTCCGGAAATATATTTTGGGGCGCATCGAAACGAATATCTGGGTAATGGGAAATCCTTATCGCGCGGAGAACAAACATTTATTGCGCCGAAAAGTATTCAACTCAATACATTATATTTGGCTGGGCTATGGGCAATACATGAAGAATATGCCGAGAGTAAAAAAGAAAGCGGGATCATTTTTAAGTATCGGGCAAAAGATGTCTATATGGTTGCCGGATCGGACACGCCGGTTGATGTGGAAATCTTCATGGATAATAATGTCAAAGTTAAAGATATTACGATTTTAGAAGAGGGCTTATATACGGTAATTGAAGGGTTGGATTCCGGAGAACATGTGTTGGAGCTTAAAATTAAAAGCGCGGGCTTGCGCGTATTCACGTTTACGTTCGGGTAGCTGTTTTTTTTGAGTAAAAAAGAAAAAGGCCTGCATATCTACGGGCCTTCGTTTTTTTGTGGAAGGTAGAAGAATGGAGGTGGATTATTCTTTCGCACCTTTTTCTAATTCTTCGATAATCTGCGGCCACTCTTTCATGAATTTCTCCACTTCTTCTGCAGTCATTTTCTCGCTGTCGTCAGCATAAGGCGCAAAGAGTTCTTCGGCCGTCCTTTTTTTGCTTTTGTTATTTTCCATACGTTTCCTTTTTGTATTTTTTATTTCTAAAATACGATATCATTTCAGCATTCCATTTGTCAACACCGGGTGTGTTAGTAAATGCAAGTGTTCGGTTGTCAACAAGTTTTTGTTCAAGTAATTTATCGTACGTGGGTACGCGCATAACAAGAGGAATATATTTTTTTGAAGCCTGTTTGCCCATTTGGATTGCTGCCATGCGGCAGTTTTCAAATCCCTTCCGTACTCTGTCATCAGCTTCAGCGCTGATTGCTTCTTCTATGCTTTCAACTTTCGGGGTTAATCTTGTTGTATCTTTTTTCACCTGGACTGCAAAAAAAGATCCCTCCGAGTTTTCTTCAGGAATGTAGAACAAAAGATCTACCCCTGCGCCGGCGTCAAGCGCATAATGAGCTTGCGCGCTTTGCACGTTTTTATCCAGTCTTTCTAGAAGCTGTGCTGCGTGCCATTCAGCCAAAACACTTGAAAATCGATTTTTTACGGTGTTGTCTAATTGGTTTATGTCACGTTGAATTTGAAATGTGTAGACGGGCCAGTCGGGGTTTTCGGCGGTGGCGCATTTTTCAAAAAAGCGGAAAACTTTGTTACCCCAGCGTGTGGATGATATTTTTTCCCGAAACTCATGGCTTGCCTTGCTAAGCGAGTGATCAAGCGCGTCTGGTCCGCTGTTGAGTGCGGTTACAATTTCATCAATCGGAATATGAGTTTTATCGCTACGTTCATATTTTCTTCCGGGTATATTGCCGGGAGGCGTTTGTTTTAAGAGTTCTACACCTTGGTGCCTCGAGGGTTCTTCCATGTTTTCTTCCGTCGCGGTGTATGGTCCGAATTGTTCTTGGGAGGCATGCTTCATGTAGTATAGAATATCATATGTATTCGTTGAGGCAAATAAATACATGGAAGCTCTTGCAAAAAAGCCGCTTTTTTTGGGAAAATGGAAAATGAAAATGAAAATGGAAAATGGGGTCAGTCCCCATTAATTCTGTTGCAGAGCTTTATTAATAATTCCGCATTCTCATAAAGGCACACGCATGCTAACCTTAAAAGTAAAGGCCACATGTTGATATTTATTTAAAAAAAGGGACTGACCCCATTTGCTATTTGCCATTTGTCCAGTTGCCATTTGTCCAGTTGCCATTTGCTCTTGGGGCAGTTTGGTAATTCATTTAACTATAGTAACACAGATAGAATCTTCAGGATTAGCTGTTAAAAGCGATTGAGCAAAGCGACGCGTACATACATAAGTTTACGAACCCTGTTAGAAGCTTGGTTAAATAGGGCGTCTGTCCTGAAACCAAACTATGACAAAAAATAATGAATACAATTCTACAAAGCGAACTTCTAATGGGGTACATACACCCTCCATTCTTGTCATTTTAGGGGCAACCGGTGATTTGGCGGCAAAAAAGATTTTTCCGTCGCTTTGGCGCCTGTTCCAGCAAAAGCGCCTACCCGACCGCTTTTCGGTTATCGGCTTTTCGCGGAGTGACCTTTCTCTTGAACAGTTCAAAAAACTGCTGCGCGACTCCGTGGATAAGCGCGGCGGCGACAGGATAAATGAAAGCGATTTTTCTCGTTTTTTTGAGCATTTTTCATATCACGCGGGAACATTTGAAAATAAAGAATCCTTTTCCGCGCTTACAGAAAAAATCACCAAGATGGAGAGTTCTTGGGGCGTTTGCGCAAACAAGCTTTTTTATCTGGCCGTGCCGCCTGCGGCATATGGGGATATCTTTAAAAACCTTGCGGCGGTAAAACTGAATCTGCCGTGCGGGGGAAATCTTGGATGGAGCCGCATGCTTATTGAAAAACCTTTTGGCACGGATTTAGAAAGCGCGCGGAAACTCCAGGTGCTGCTTTCCTTTTATTTCAAAGAAGAACAGCTATACCGCATTGACCACTATCTTTTTAAGGAGATTGTTCAAGGGATGGAGAATTTCAGATTTTCCAATAATCTTTTCGAAAATACGTGGGACAACGCCACTATTGACCGCATTGACATCCGCCTGCACGAGACGATTGGCGTGGAAGATCGGGGGAGTTTTTATGACGCAGTCGGAGCGCTGCGCGACGTCGGACAAAATCACATTCCTTCAATGCTTTCTCTATTAACCATGGACTATCCCAATGGAGGAGGGGATGCGGTACGAGAGAATCGCGCGGTGATTCTTGAATCTCTCGCGCCGTGGAATGACGCGCTTCTTAAGGACAGAACCTATCGTGCCCGGTACGCGGGCTATGACAGCATTAAGGGCGTACAAGCGCATTCGCAGACGGAAACGTATTTTGCCTTGCAAACGGAGCTTGCTCAGGCGCGGTGGAAAGGAATTCCGATATATATGGAGGCAGGCAAACGAATGGCTGAGGCGCGAAAGGAAATAGTGCTCACCTTAAAGCACCCAAAGGTTTGCCATCTTTGCGAAACCGGACCTCATGAACCGAATAAAATTGTGTTCCGCCTTGAACCGAACGATGAAATAATCATTCATTTCTGGACGAAAAAGCCGGGATTTGAGCATGTGGTAGAAGAAAGAACATTCTCGTTCTTCTTGTATGAAAAAGAAGCGAAAGCGCAATACGTGGAAGAATATGCGAAAATTCTTTTCGCGGCGATGGAGGGCAGGCAGGATTTCTTTGTTTCGCCTAGAGAAGTAGAGGCCTTATGGAAATTTACTGACCCGGTTGTTAATGGCTGGAAACGCAATTTTGTTCCTTTGATAGAATACAAATCCGGCACAATTCCACGTCCGTCTTTTGTGAGGGAAGGAACAGATACCAAAGATAAAAAAACTGATACCGGCGCCGGAGAAATCGGAATCATTGGTTTGGGAAAAATGGGCGGGAACCTTGCGCGGCGTCTAGCCGCAAAAAAATGGAGAGTCGTTGGATTCAACAAAACGTCCGATCCCACCAGAGCGCTTGAAAAAGAAGGCGTTGTCGGCGCATATTCCCTAAAAGATTTCGTGGACAAAATTCACGCGCCGCGCGCCGTATGGCTTATGGTTCCAGCCGGTAAGCCCGTGGATGAAGTAATTTTTGGGGAAGGAGGCCTCGCATACGTCTTAGACAGAGGAGATGTCGTCGTTGACGGAGGCAATTCTTTCTATAAGGATTCTGTCCGTCGCGCAAAAAAGCTCAAAGCGAAAGGAATACATTTTCTTGATGTCGGCGTTTCCGGCGGGCCTGTTTCTATTCAACTCGGAAAATTTGCCATCATGGCCGGTGGCGAAAAAGAAATATACGAGAAAAGCAGGCCGATTTTTGACGCGATGTCCGATACGCCTTCCGGATATATGGGGCGTTCCGGCGCCGGACATTTTGCAAAAATGGTTCACAATGGCATTGAGTATGGAATGATGCAGTCGCTCGCGGAAGGATTTACGATACTAAAAAAATCTCCGATTAAGTTTCGCCTGAAAGATGTCGCTAATGTGTACAATCAGAATAGTATTATTACCTCGCGTCTAACGGGGTGGCTCGAAGAAGGCTTTAAGGAATACGGGGAGGATTTAAAAAAAGCATCTGGTGTAGTAGCACATACAGGTGAAGGCGCATGGACGGTGAAAACCGCCAAGGAGTTAGGCGTTTCCGCACCAATCATAAAAGGTTCATATCTTTTTCGATTGCGTTCAAAAAACAATCCTTCGTTTACCGGAAAAATTCTTTCAACGCTCCGCGCCGTATTCGGCGGGCATAAAGTATAAAAGTATGGAAAACAAAAATAGTAGCATACTCAATATTTTTCCAGCTTGGAACAAACAACAAATATATCTGTAGAAGGAACACTCTTTTGTAATACGCGCCTGGGCAAATGCGGCGGCGAAAAAATTCAGACGACCCAACTAAAACTTCATCCGTATGAAGGATTAGTGGTAAAACTGAAATAACTATCCGTTGTTATGTTGGGCGGGTCAATGATGACTAAAAATCAAGGAATACCAATTGAAAGGGTGTTGTATCACCTGAAAAAGATGCTGCAAACCAGACAATTATAGGGAAACGAAATAGAAGTTTCGGTACTCTGTCATTGCTTCGTCCCCCCGGTTACACCGGGACGAAGCAATCCCGAGAGTTGCTTGAAAATGACGGGATTGCCACGTCGCTTCGCTCCTCGCAATGACAACTGTAAGCGCTATTTCATACTGTGCGTTCTATAAGAAAGTGTTTACAAACCCCTTCTACTGCAGCTTTCCTGCTTTGGCTGCTACGGCGTCAGGCTGCGTAAAACAGCATTTCACCGTAGCGTTGCTACGCCTTATGCCGTTTTACTTGCCTTCCTTGTATCAGCTCAAAGCAGGAAAGCTTCGCTACGAAGGGTTTGTAAACACTTTCTAAAGGATTACTTCCCAGGTTATCAATAAATATATATACTAAAAGAGTGATACAAAAATTTTTAGCGCCAGCAGCTCTTTTTGTTTTTTTGTTCGGGGTTGGTATTCCTACACACGCCCAGCAATTTATATTACCGGACCCGGGATTGACGCCGGAGAGTCCGGTGTATTTTCTTGACATCTGGGAAGAGCGCCTGCGGTTATTTTTTACGCGCTCGGATAGGAAGCGCCTGGAACGCTATACCGCGAATGTATCCGAGCGGCTTGCCGAAGCGGATAAGCTTGCGGGCAGGGGCATTTCCGCCACGCAAAAAGCGTTGGATCAGTATCGCGCCGATATGCCGTTTTTATATGCGGCGGCGCTGCGTCTGGGGGACAAGGCGCCGCTGTCAGACGCGCTCACGCTGGCATCGGATCACATGCAGGCGCTTGATCATATTTCCGAGCGCACGGATGCTGACAAAAAGCGGTTTATTCTTTTTACTAAAATTTTTCTCATCAACCAACAGCTTCAGACGCTTTCCTCTTTTGCGAAGCGGTACCCGGATGAAGCATTGATGATTTTCGCGGATGCTTTGGGGCGGCGGATGAATCGCGTGCGCGAAGTTGCCATTGATCATGAAAATAACGAGGAAGCGCTGGAAGAATACAGCGCCTATCTGTCGGAGACCCAGAAGATTCTTCATGAATGGCGCGCGGATTCTAATGACGGCGTGTCACCGGCCTTATATCTGGAAGGCGCGGTCCGTGGGCATGAAGAGACATTATTAGGCGGGGTCTATGAACGTCTTACGCCGGTTATGGACGAGAAGCTGCTTCTTGCGGTAAATCAAGTGCGCGCGCTTTCAGGCAGGGCATTGCTGAAAAATTTGCCTCCGCGGCCGCTCGTCAGAGGTGGCACAGAAGATCCGGTAACAAATGGGGCATGTACGCAGGAAGCAAAAATATGTCCGGATGGCTCGGCAGTCGGGCGCACGGGACCAACCTGCGAATTCGCGCCTTGCCCGTCTTCATCAGCGCCGGAACCAACACCTGATAGTACAGCGCCTCCACCGTCACCGCCGTCGGGCTCTTGATCAAGCGTAGTTTAAAACGTATACTTGTTATATGAAGCAATTTTCCACACGCACCATCATTCTTATTGTGATAGCCGTTATATCACTTGGCGCGGTTTTATACCGCGGGGCGCGGCTGCAGCAGAGCGCGTTAGACGCGGATATTCCTTCGCCGGAATTTCCTCCTTCGCCGACCTTCGAGGAGTTCAATTCCCAGATTCGGCTTTTGGCGCTGGAGCCTATGAACGGAAGCAATATGGCGGGCGTGGCTGCTATCACGCGCGAAGATGGCGCTACCTCAGTGGATATTGAATTTTCCATTCCCGATTCGACAAACCGTGAATCTATTTCCATGGCGGCTCACATTCATGAAGGAACTTGCGGTGCATTGGGCAGCGTTGTGTATAATCTGGAAAATGTTATAGGCGGATTGTCGCATACCATACTCTCCGTTTTATTTGACGAGGTGGTGGGAAGCCCGCCGCGGATTGTGGTAGTGCACGCGGGACCGTCGCTGCCATCGCCGTCGGTTGCTTGCGGTGAAATTGTGGAGGCCGCGCCCATGGTGGAGATTGGCGCGGAAGATGAGATGCTGACGGTACCGGAGGGTGGAAGCGGTACTACAAGCGGCAGTCAGTCGTCAAATACGGCAGAGGATAGTGCGGTGGAAGCTCGCTCTTTTAAGGAATTTGACATCTCTGGCCGTAATTTTGAATTCTCGCAGGGCGAAATTCGCGTAAAGAAGGAGGATTTCGTCCGTATCAATTTTACCAGCGCCGGCGGTTTTCACGATTGGACAATAGACGAGTTTAACGCGCATACGGAACAGGTGGCTTCCGGCAACCGATCCTCGGTGGATTTCATTGCCGATAAAGCAGGTACGTTTGAGTATTACTGCAATGTGGGGAATCACCGTGCCATGGGAATGGTAGGGAAGTTGATTGTGGAGGAGTAGGGTAACGCCCCATGTATAATCAAGGCCATCATAGAACAAATTTCAGGAAAGCAAAGAGCGTATAATGAATATGACAACCAAAAAAACAATCTGGGGAATACTTATCATAGTGTTGCTTGGCCTCGGCGCGTGGCTTATGTTCCGCTCCGCCGGCTGGCGGAGTGAAGAGGAAGCAAGCGCGCAGCCGCTTGCGGAGAAAGCTACCGGCGTGGATTACGCGGGTAACGGCATGCATACCGTGGAGGGGACCGTGACGCTTCCTAACCCGTGCTATACGCTTTCCGTGTCGGCCGAGAATCATGGGGGCAGCCCGGAAGAAGTTGTATTGCGCTTTACTGCCGAGCAAACCGCCGATATCTGCGCGCAGGTTATTTTTGAGGCGCCGTTCCGCGTATCGTTTGACGCTGCGAATAATGCGGTATTGTCCGCGACGATCAACAACACGCCGTTTGTATTGGATGTTGAACGTCGGGAACGGGTAAGCGCGGAAGAAGGAAATACATTTACGCTCGCATTCGGGGAAGTCAAATGGGTGGAGGATTTGAAAATTGCGTTCACAGGTGTGGAAGATGATAGCCGTTGTCCGCAGGATGTGCAATGCATACAGGCAGGTTGGGTTACCGTGCATATCAAGGCGGGCGGCGAGGAGTTGCGGTTGCGCCTCCCGGGCGACAGTGGCATACCGAATGCCGCAGTAACAGGAAGCTATATTATAACTCTTCTGGAAGTAAGTCCTCATCCGAAATCAGGTCCAGAATTGGATGGCGCTGATTATATGGTAACGCTCCGCGTGGAGGCGCATGACAGCAAGGGGTAGTGCTTGAAACCTGAAGCCTGGAACTTGGAACCTGAAACCAGAATGTAGTGAACGGCGTTGTATAGAAAACAACTGTTCATTGGAGGGTTTTATGAAACACCGAAAGAGTGGCAAGAAAATTAAATCGCGAAAGGTTTGGTCAGACGGCTGGGTGAATTGGTAACAAAGAAAGGCGTCTTGATGGCGCCTTTTTGTTTTGTATGTAAGAAGAGTGCGGTATACTAACAACATGAACCTTGCTAAAGAAATCCGTTTATTTTTTAAGGGTGATGTGGAAACGTCTGCTCTTGTGCGCGAAGAATATAGCCGGGACGCGAGTTTATTCCGCATACAGCCGGAGATTGTGGTATTCCCCCGGGATGCGGACGATGTGCAGAACCTTGTCCGGTTTGCAGCGAAGAAAAAACAGGAAGGGGCGGATATTTCGCTGACCGCGCGCGCGGGAGGTACCGACATGACGGGCGGGCCGCTTTCGGATTCCATTGTGATGGTATTCACGCGCCACATGAACCGCCTCAAAGGGTTTTTGGGCGACTATATTACGGTGGAGCCCGGGATGTATTACCGCGACTTTGACGTTCACACGAAAAAGCATGGCATGATACTGCCGAGCTATCCCGCCTCCCGCGAGATATGCGCCGTGGGCGGCATGGTGGCGAATAATGCGGGGGGCGAGAAAAATTTAAAATACGGCAAAACGGAACGATATGTCAAAAAAATCACCATGATACTGCGCGACGGCAAGCCGCATAGTTTCCAGGCGCTCACAAAAAAAGAACTTGAGAAGAAAATGCAGCAAGACGGCATTGAAGGGGACATATACCGCCGCATGCATGATCTGATTTTGCGCAATCGCGAAATAATTGAAAAGGCGCGGCCGCGCGTGTCTAAAAATTCTTCAGGGTATTATCTCTGGAATATAATGGACGAAGAAAAGGGAACATTTGATCTTACCAAAGCGATAGTCGGCTCGCAGGGAACACTGGGCATTATCACGGATGTTACGTTCCGCCTGGTGCATCCTGCGCCGTATTCATCGCTGGTGGTCATGTTTTTGAAAGATACCAAAAGGTTAGGGGAGGTTATTACCCATGTGATGCGCTATAAGCCGGAGAGTTTTGAGTCGTACGATGACCATACATTTAAAGTTGCGGTTAAGTTTTTTCCGGAGTTCGCAACGCGGCTCAAAAGCAATTTTTTTAAGCTTGCGTTTTCCTTTCTTCCTGAATTGTGGATGGTTATAACGGGGGGCATACCGAAGCTGGTGCTCTTGGCGGAGTTTACCGGCAATACACAGGAAAAGGCGGGAAGCCAAGCAAAACAAGCGGCGCGCGATATTCGCACAAACTTTGATGTTGCGGTTAAAATTGCGCGCACGAAGGCACAAGCAGAAAAGTATTGGGTGATGCGGCGGGAAAGTTTTAACCTGCTGCGCAAGCGCATACGCGGCCTCCGCACCGCGCCCTTTATTGATGACATTGTCGTCGCGCCGGAACACCTTACGGAATTTCTTCCGAAATTGGAAGCGATACTGGATGAATACGACAATATGATCTACACGGTGGCAGGGCACATGGGCGATGGTAATTTTCACATCATCCCGCTCATGGATCCCAAAGATAAAACATTGCAAAAAACAATTCAGGAAGCAGGACATCGCGTGTATGAGTTAGTGTTGTCATATCACGGTTCCATCAGCGGCGAGCACAACGATGGCATGGTGCGCGGAGCGTATGTGGAAGATATGTTTGGCAGGGAGGTGTACGGAATGTTTGAAGAGACAAAGCGCATTTTTGATCCGGAAAACATATTTAATCCTGGAAAGAAAGTGGGGGGTGGCAGTATAGAAGAGGTACTGAAATATTTGGATAAAAAAACACCATACTATAAATAAACTTGACAATAAAATAATATTAGGACTTACGCGTTTGCCCTCGATTTTTGATTCTGGGTAGTGGTCATGAGATAATGGTTCTATTAGGGGAATAACTCACTATCACTATTACGTAGACTTTCTTATTGGAAGTCAAAAGCAATAAAGGGCTTTTTTAGGGTAGAGTGGAAGAATGTTGTAAGGAGCGACACTGACAGTCGAATGCGCACGATATATAAACGGTATTTCGCGATTCCGGATGTGCCGAGCCGAGCTATTTACATCTCGCTTCGCTCATGTGCAGAGCTCGGCTAGTCACATCCTGGCGCTTGTTCGCCATATTCTATTCGTATATTCGCCTTAATTCGCATTATTCGCGATTACTCTTATGAAAAAAGACACACAACTATTCAATCTCATCAAAAAAGAAGAAAAACGCCAAAAGAGCGTTATCAACTTAATCGCTTCGGAAAATTATGTATCCGATGCGGTAGTGGACGCTTTGGGTTCCGTGCTTACCAATAAATATGCAGAGGGGTATCCGGGGAAGCGGTATTACGGCGGGAACGCGGTGGCGGACGAAATTGAGAATCTGGCGCGGGAGCGGGCGCTCAAGCTCTTTAAGCTCTCGCCGAAAAAGTGGGCGGTAAATGTGCAGCCATACTCCGGCTCGCCTGCAAACATTGCCGTGTACTTAGCACTCGTGCCGATAGGCGAGAAGATTATGGGTATGCAGCTTGCCATGGGCGGGCATTTGACGCATGGGCACAAGGTAAGCGCATCGGGGAAAATCTGGCAGCAAGTGCCTTTTGTGGTGGATAAAAAAACCGAGCGCCTGAATTACGATGAACTTTTAAATATAGCATTGCGCGAGCGGCCGAAACTTATTGTCGCGGGCTTTACGGCATATCCGCGCATTATTGACTGGAAGCGGTTTCGGAGCATTGCGGATACGGTCGGCGCGGTCTTGATGGTGGATATGTCGCATATCGCCGGACTGGTTGCCGGCGGGGCGCATCCGTCGCCGTTTCCATATGCGGACGTTGTTACCACAACTACCCATAAAACACTTCGTGGTCCCCGCGCGGCCATGATTTTTTCAAATTTCAAGTTTCAGGAACTCATAGACAAAGCCGTATTTCCCGGTATGCAGGGGGGGCCGCATTTAAATCAGATAGCCGCCATTGCCGTTGCATTAGAGGAAGCCATGCAGCCGAATTTCAGGAAGTATGCGGCGCAAGTTGTAAAGAACGCGCGGGTCCTCGCGGAAGAGCTTCAAAAAAAGGGCTGGCGCGTTGTCTCGGGCGGCACGGACAATCACTTACTGTTGGTGGATACCTGGGCGCGCGGCGTTACGGGGGCGGACGCGAGCGACGCGCTAGAGAAACATGGTATCATTGTAAATAAGAACACCATTCCGTATGATACGCGGAGCCCGTTTAGTCCCTCTGGTATCCGCATCGGTACCGCGGCCGTTACCACGCAGGGTAAGAAGGAGAAGGATATGAAAAAGATTGCCGGGCAGATTGATGATATTTTAGAAAAGCAACGTTCGTTGAAATAATGAAATAGGAGCAAATATGGCTATAATTATTGATGGAAAACAAATTGCGCGAGAATTGTTAGCAACTATACGCAGAGAAGTGGATGAACGCAATCTTAAATTGCGGCTTGGTATTGTTATTACCGCGGAGGATCCGGCAACCAATTCGTTTGTCAGAAGCAAAGTTCGTGCGGGTGAGGCGGCCGGCATAGAAGTCCGGATTTATAAAGAGTTTACATATAAGAATTCCGCAAACAAATTGCGAGCGCGTGTAGGCGAGTTGTTGAAGGGAAATGATGCCATGATTATTCAATTGACGGGGCGGAACGGAGTTGAGAATATACAACGAGCGCTTGATGCCGTGCCGCTGGGAATGGATGTTGATGTGTTGTCCAGTGATGCGAACGGTGATTTTCTTACGGGAAAGGGGAAATGGCTTCCGCCTTTGGTAAGCGCGGTACGGAAAATACTTTCCTATGGCAATCCCCCCGTGGTAGATGTGAAAGGAAAAGAAGTTGTGGTGGTCGGAACAGGTCCCGTGGCCGGCAGGCCCGTAAGTATTTGGTTCATACGTGAGGGAGCGACTGTTACTCCTGTTAATAAATATACCCGCGATGTGTCTTTTTATACGCGCCACGCCGACATTATTGTTTCTTGCGTGGGCAAACAGGGAATTATAACGGGGGATATGGTAAAGGATGGCGTTATTGCCATTGATGTGGGAATGTCAACAGGAGAAGACGGCAAGTTGCACGGCGACTTTGATTTTAATTCCGTTGCCCAAAAAGCCGCTATCATTACGCCCGTACCGGGTGGTGTGGGACCCATTGCGGTAGCAATGCTTATGGAAAATACACTCCGCACGAGATTGACAGAAAATGCGGCAGCTGCAGAAGAAAACCAGTTTTAATTTCAAAACTTCACCCGGAGGAGCACCCCATGAGTATGGCGTTAATCATGTCGGAAGCGGGGGCGGAGTGGATGGATTGTTGGAATAATTTCTTTAAACTTATACGCAGTGATGTGTATACGGGCGGAGGTATTGCAAAAGGAAATGGAGAGCCGGTAGTATTGATACCCGGATTTCTCGGAGGAGATTGGACGTTGATGGTGCTTGCTAAATGGCTCAAGCGCATCGGGTATGCGCCGTATCTCTCCGGTATATATTGCAACAGGCGCTGTCCGCGCGAGACCGCGGATAATCTCGGCCGGCGCATTGAGTATTTGTATAATAAGGCGGGGCCGTTGTCTCTCATAGGCCACAGCCTGGGCGGTATTCTTGCGCGGCAATTGGGTCACGTGTTCCCCCAGAAAATAAAGCGCATTATTACACTGGGAACTCCTGTAAAGCAAGAGGGGGTTATAAAAAGCGGTCTCGCGAGGGTGGTGGAGGCGTTTGCAAGAGTTTGGATGCCATGTATGCGGCTGCAGGGACAGAGAAGTATTACCTGTTCCTGTGGATTGTTTCCGGCCGTGTTTGAAGCAATGCCAACAGGAGTATCTTGCTGCTCCATTTTTTCCAAAGAGGACCGCATTGTCGGCTGGTTTGCCCAGATGCGTTCTGACGAGCGATACGAAGAAGTAACCGGCGGACACTCGGGTCTGATTGTAAACCTGCAAGCATATCGCGTGATTGCCAATGTGCTTGCAGGATGAAGCATACATAAAACTATTCCGCTTATGGCTGGATAGTTTTTTATTTTTATTATCCCGCCTACATTTGTCCAAAAACCAATAGACGGTTTCGATCTTTTTATAATTGCTTCTGGTTTTGATCTGAACATAAACATATGTGGATAACTTGCCCTTTTACACTTTCGATTTATTTTCTATAATATAACCATGGTAACAAAAAGGCAAAAACAAGCTCTCGATTTCATAACCGATTATCAGGGGCGCAAAGGATACGCTCCCTCTCTTGACGAGATACGCAAGAAATTAAAACTCTCATCCGTTTCTACGGCTCATTTTCATGTCTCAAAACTCCGCGATTTAGGACTTTTGTCTAAAGAAGAAAATAAACCGCGCTCTATTGAAGCATTTGGTCGTGAAACAATGGTAAAAATTCCTCTTTTGGGGACTATTGCCGCCGGACAACCAATCGAAGCAATACAAGACAAGGAAATGATCGCTGTCCCAAAAAGTAAAATCCCTTCTTCATCAGAAGTTTATGCTCTCCGTGTAGTCGGCAGTAGCATGGTTGATGAAAATATAAATGATGGCGATATAGTTTTGGTGCGTCAGCAGGAAACAGCCGAGAACGGACAAAAGGTAGTAGCTCTCATCGACAATCACGAAGCAACCTTAAAGAAATTTTACAAAGAGAGGGAGTATATCCGCTTACAGCCGGCAAACAAAACTATGGAGCCACTTATTTTTAGAAATGGGCGGGATGTTTCAATTCAGGGCATAGTGCTTGATGTTATTCGTGATGGCGGTTTTATGTCTCCAGTAGAAATTTATCCAGACGCAAAACTTCTTAATCGAGAAAGAAAAGTCAAAAATAGAGAGGCGAAAGAAAGAGCACGGGGCGGCACAAAATTTCAAAAAGAAGCTTTTGCGGTTACACAAGCAAATGGCATTGAGAAGTTTACAGACAAAATTATATGTGGCGACAGTGAAGAAGTTTTGCGTAAAATCCCAACTGGTTCGATTGATATTATCATTACATCTCCACCGTATAATTTCGGCCTAGAATATAAAGACGATGAGAAAAATGACGCGATTCACTGGGACGAGTATTTTAAGAAGATAGACGCAATTTGGAAAGAGTGCGCGCGCATTCTAAAACCCGGAGGGCGGCTCTGCCTTAACGTGCAGCCGTTGTTTTCAGATTACATTCCGACACATCATTTGATGTCAAAACAACTACTTAATCATGGGTTGATCTGGAAGGGAGAAATTTTGTGGGAGAAAAATAACTATAACTGCAAGTATACTGCATGGGGCAGTTGGAAAAGCCCTAGTATGCCATATCTAAAATACACATGGGAATTTGTTGAAGTTTTCTCAAAAGATACACACAAAAAGGCTGGCGACTCGTCAAAAGCCGATATAACAGGCGACGAATTCAAGAAATGGGTTTATGCAAAATGGTCCATCGCTCCCGAACGAAACATGAAAGAATATGATCATCCTGCAATGTTTCCAAAGGAGTTAGCAACGCGACTAATGAAACTCTTTAGCTATCAAGACGATATTGTACTTGATCCGTTCAACGGCGCGGGAACAACCACACTTTGCGCCGCAGAAACAGGCAGAAAATATATCGGAATAGATATCTCACCAAAATACTGCAAAATCTCCGAGAAACGAATAAAGGAAATTCCGGCGAAGTTATTTTAGAGATGCTCTTTTAATGCGCGCTCAAAGTATTTGATTGCGTGGTCTAATCTTTCGGGACGAAGTGGTTTATAAAACTGCTTTTTATGTATTTCCCCTTTGATGTTTCGTTCTCCATCCAGCATAGTGATGATCTCAATGTCGAGATTTGGAAAATGATGCTCAAGAACTTTGACCGATGGGCTTTCGTTCGGATGATCAACGGCAATGGAGTAATCACCGCCAAGCATACTTTCTAATTGGAAAAGGCAGAATTTGAGTTTTGGAAAATGCTTTTTGAGCAAAAAGGCATCAACTAATATACGTTTATACATCGCGACCTCTGCATATGCCTTACACTCGATTGACAGCACAAATTCATCATCAATATAAACCTGTTTATCTTGGGACAGCTTATAAACATTTCCCCTTCCATCACTGATAGGATATTTTGTTTTGTTGATTTTGATGCGCGAAGATTTGCCGCCGATATTTTTCCATGCGAGTAAAACCATCTCCTCGGCCATCGTCTCAACGAGCGTGCCTTTCAGCGAACGTAAAGTGCCGCCGGCACGAATGTGCCACATTTTTCGTATTGTTCGCTCGTAGAATTTTATAAATTTATCGAACATATTATTTCAAAAAATAGTCAGCTGGTTTGTTGTAAATCGCTGCAAATTTTTTCATCTCTGCCACATCAAGCCGTCTTTCGCCGGACTCAATTTTGGAAATATAAGACTGCGGTTTGCCAAGTTTATCAGCCACCGCCTGTTGAGATAGATCGGCCTCAATACGCGCCGTCTTTAGGCGTTCTATGATGGCTTTGTAGTCTTTTGAGTAAACCGATTTGCTCATGCTTGTTTGTATCATATATCCTATTGTGGTATAATCCCAAAATGGGATTATTTATTTTAGGGAGTTCCGCCAGCGCGTCGGCACATTGCAGCTTGCGTAAGCATGATGCTGTCGGGGCAGAATTTCTGCCCTTTTTTGTATTTGACAAGTGTGATACACTTTTGATACACTATGCATATGCCCACCACAAAAAAACGCCTTAATATCAGTCTTTCCCCTGCTTTGGAAGAAGCGGTGGCGCGGCTTGCCGTACGGGACAAGACGCCGCAAGCTACTAAAATAACGGAACTTTTGCAAGAGGCTATTGAACTGGAAGAAGATCAGGTTTGGGATGCCGTTGCGGGTATGCGCGATACGCGCGGCGCTACATTTATACCGCATAAAAACGCATGGAAATAAAATTTTCCATAACGTATCATGCGTTGGCTGTGCGCGAGGATATTCTGCGCTTGCCTGCCGCATGGAAAAAGAAGATACGGCTTGCTATTGAGAAAAAGCTTGCAATATATCCTGAGACGTATGGAAAACCGCTGCGAAAATCTCTTGCCGGATACCGCAAACTGCGTGTAGGAGATTATCGCGTTATTTTTCGCATAGAGAAATTAACGGTAAAAATATTTGCCATTCAGCATCGGTCCGTGGTGTATAAAAATACGAGGAAGCGGCTATAAAAATAACTCCTTTTGTCATTTGTGCCCTCGAGAGGATTCGAACCCCTATTACAAGATCCGGAATCTTGCGTCCTATCCATTGAACGACGAGGGCAAATGGTGCCGCGGGTGGGAGTTCCCTTCGGGCCCGGGAATGCCCCCGGCATTCCCTTCAACTCCCGCCGCTACGTTATGTGATTGCATTTTCTTTACAGAGAAGTGCTAGTACTTCCTTAAAATAAATTTGTCGGAAGTACTCGCAGAAATTCGCAGACTTTACGCAGAAAAACGCAGAAAAACAACGACAAAATTAATTTAATGGGGTACTAGTGCCGCGGGTGGGAGTTGAACCCACACGACCTTGCGATCATTGGATTTTGAGTCCAACGCGTCTGCCAGTTCCGCCACCGCGGCACATATGAAAATTATACCTTATTTTTCTTCTTTTTTCAAGAAAAAACGCCCCTTGGGATGGGGCATGGAACGGGGAACAGGATAAAATTATTACACCGTAGTTTCAAGCTCCGCAAGGAGCTTTAACTGTTCGGTGGCGGCGTGGATTTTTTTATCCAAGATTGTATTGGTAATCCTTCCGCCCTTTGCTTCCTTTTTGGCCTCTATCCAAAAGTTATTTGCGACTTGGGTGATTATATTCTCATCAAGCATTCCCAAGTCAACTTCATTTAAAAAACTTTGATACAACAAACTGAAGAACACCCCTTTAACATCTGCCATAACGCCTCCTTGTATATATCTTTTCTAAAGTATACATAATATGTCCTATTTGTGCAAGTTTTAGACAAGCTCTTGTTGTTGTCCTATACTAAAGCGCATGACCATTATTTTCGCAAACCAGAAAGGGGGCGTGGGGAAAACCACTACTGCCGTAAACGTAGCGGCGTACACGGCGGCGTTCGGCAAAAAAGTTTTGCTGGTTGATCTTGATCCGCAGGCGAATGCCACCTCCGCGCTGCTGGGGAAGACGCGGCTCAAGGGGGTGCCGGGAACGTACGAGGCGCTTATAGGGAAAGTGCCCGCGCGCGAAGGAATTATTGAGACTTCCATACCCAACTTGTCGCTGCTTCCCGCAACGCCGGATTTAGCGGCAACTGCCATTGAGCTTACGCATATGCATATGCGCAATACCTTTCTTGATCGCGCGCTTATGCCGCCCGCTGCCGTGTATGACGTAATTTATATTGATGCGCCGCCGGGCCTTGGCGTTCTTACGGTGAACGGATTCGCCGCTTCACAATTTGTGGTGGTGCCGGTTCAGTGCGAGTATTATGCGCTGGAAGGAATGTCGGAACTATTTCGTACGATCCAGAAACTAAATCAGGCTCCGCGCAGGAAAACCCGCATTTTGGGCGTTTTATGTACCATGTACGATAGAAAATCGCGCCTTGCGAACGCGGTACTCAAAGAAGTGCGGGAAAAATCAGCTTATTACGTGTTTCAGTCCGTAATACCCCGCAACGCAAAGCTCGCCGAGGCGCCGGGTTTCGGAAAAACAATACTCCGCTACGCGCCCCGTTCGCATGGCGCCAAAGCATATTGGCAGCTTACGGAAGAGATACTTGGGTTAGTTGGATAGACATATGTTCAAAACTGCGTTTCGAACATATTCTATGGGATTGCTTGGGTGAGAGATGAATTATGAATCAGGAATTATGGAACAAGATTTTTTCCCATAATTCATAATTCTATCTTCATAATTCATTAAAAAAACGGCGCAAGCGCTCATGTAATTAACTTTGTTTGATGTTTAAAGAATAATTTAGTAGAATGATAGTATGGCAAACGTATTAGGACGCGGGCTTGACGCTCTTCTGGGGGGAAGCGGCGAAGAAACGGCGGCTTCTTCTCAAAGCAGCGTAGAAATCAGTGCTCCTCCGGCAGCGTCGAGTAATCTGCCGCCGGCCAATGAGCGGCCAAAAGAAAGCGTGTTTTGGGTTGAGACCACAAAGATAAAGCCCAACCCGGAACAGCCGCGTACCCATTTTGATGAAGAGAAAATCCGCGCGCTTGCCGAATCAATCCGGCAATACGGCATGCTGCAGCCCATTGTAGTCTCCAAGCGGGAGTTTGACGTGCCGACCGGTACGCAGGTGGAATACCAGATTATCGCGGGCGAGCGGCGGTACCGCGCGGCATGCATGATCGGCTTGGCGCATATTCCGGCTGTGATACGGCGTGAGGAGTCCGATAAAATAAAGCTGGAGCTTGCCCTTATTGAAAACTTACAGCGCGAGGACTTAAATGCGATGGAGAAAGCACAGGCATACAAGCGCCTTATGGGCGAGTTTCACCTCTCGGCGCGGGAAGTTGGCATGCGCGTGGCAAAAAGCAGGGAAGCGGTGGCGAATACCGTGCGCTTGCTTGCATTGCCGGATTATATTCAGCAAGCTATTGCGCATGGGCGTATGACGGAAGGGCAGGCGCGTCCTTTGCTGGGCATTTCTCATAATGAAGATGAACAGCGTGTGTTATTTCGCCGGATATTGTCGGAGGGGTTGGTATCGCGGGACATAGAATACTCGGTGCGGCAGGTGCTCGCACGCATAGGTCCGGCGCTGAAGGCGACAAAAAAATCTGATAATGAAACATTTGATGTGGCAACGCGCACATTTGAGACAAAACTTGCTAACGCGCTTGGTACGCGCGTTTCCGTGCGCCGGAACAGGGAAGGGAAAGGTAAAATATCCATAGAATTTTTCTCGGAAGAAGAGTTGCAGAATTTATTGGTGCGCATGGCGGCTGACAACGCGGCGGCAAGCGGCGCAATGCCGGAAGAAGATACAAGCGGAAGCGCGGTTACCATACATGAGTCACAGAACGAACAGCCGGAAGAGGAAGGTATGGCGCGGCCTGAGGATCTTACTACTTTTACGGTGTAATATAAATATTTAAAATTATGGAAGGCGAAAAAAAAATTTTATACGAACAGCCGCGAATAATTGAACCAGATAAGGATGAAAGTATGGATAAGAAAATCGAGACGCAAGAGTTGAGTCTGACGAGGAAATTAATTGATGATCCAAGATTTCAGTCAATAAAAGATGAATTGATCGCTGATTGGGAAAGACAGAATGGTAATAGGTGGAATGGAAATGAACTGCGTTCCGAGTTTCAAGATTATATGTTTGGCGATCCAACTGCTTTTAAAAAACATGAGAAGCCGGTTACTTTGGATGATCGAGCCGAAAATCTCTTTCGAGAGAAATTTAGTGAAGTAGCACAGATGTATGATGCACGAGAGGAGAAACGTATCTACGATAACCCTATTGATGATCCCGCTGTTCAAAATTTGGAAAATGAAATACTAAGAAAAACAAATGCCGATTCTGGTGTGCGGCAAGCACTTGAGAAACCGACACTTCAATTCAATGAAGTCTGGAATCGGACATACGAAGCAAATTCAATCCATATGTGGAATGAATTTGCGAGCCAGTATCCCGAAAAAGCGAAAACGTATAAAGAATTTATTCAATCAATACCAAGAACTTCTTCAGAGGAAGAGTTGGCAGAATACGAAGAAAAGACAAATGAAGGGTCGCCGCTATCGAGAGTTGATCGTTTTGGTGGCGTGCAGGAACAACTTCCATTAACGCCTGAGCAGTTGCGAGAGTTGCGGTTGGAGCAAGTGCTTGAGTTTAATAAACTTGAGATACCCGAGAAAATAGAATATTATGCGGCGATGGTTGAAAAAGCAGAGAGCAAAGGATTTGGTACTCACGAAATGGATCAAATTTTACAAAACATAGCCATAGATTCCAGGAGTGATGAGTTGAATTTAATTTATCTATCAGGAACGCTAAAAAAGATAGACAGAGAAGAACATAATGCAATAATGGAGAATGTGGAATTATTACCACAAGTGCAAAATATTCTTTTTGAGGCCAAGAAAGTTGATAAACGATTGGATGGTATGGTCTCCGAAGAGGACATTCAGGATGACAGTAACGTGGATGTTAAGCGGTATTTCACTTTAAAGCATATGATTCGTGATTGCAAACAGAACATCAAAAATGTTTTCTTTTTTAAAGAAGTTTTGAGCCGTATAAAAGTGGAGATCCCAAAAAAAGAGAAATTGTACATGGATGTTATTAATAATCGTGTAGTAGATGCTGTGCAGAATAGCGCTGATATATGGCGCAGACTACTTGCTGTTGAAAAGGAACTCATGCAAAGTGGTATTACTATTAGCACCGATCCGGAAATTGGCTTGAAAGAATGGCGAGAAAAAATGGAAAAGCAGGCGCCAAAAGATCCTCTCTATAAACCAGAATCTTTGGACGCAATGAATAGATTCATCCTTTTAGTTAGGAATGGAATGACAAGAGAGGAACTGGCTTCATTTGAGGACAGTATGCGAGGCAGGGAAGGCGATGCGACTGCTTACATAGATGGGATAGTTAAACATGTTTTAAAAAATATACCCACATTTAAAGATATCCTTGTAGATTTCATTAAATACCAAAAAAACCATCCACAAGGAAAAAAATATTTATATGATCCTATAAGAAAAGGTGCTATAACGCTCAAGAATGGGAAATTGTGTGTGCAAAAAGATGCAGGAGGAATTGAGTTCTTGACTGAATAAGTGCAAGGTTGTGACTAATTCAGGTTCCACCGGGGTTCGGCACATTCCGGAATACGGCACCGGTAAGCATTTCCGGTGCTGAGCCCGGCTATAGATAAAACATTATGAATCCGCACCACATGCGACATAATTTGTCATCCCGCACTTGATGCGGGATCCATTACCATTGAAGGTATATATGTTTTTTCATCCGGATGCTGATCCGCCTCGGGCGGACAACTGGATTCCCGCCTACGCGGGAATGACATGATGCGTTTTCTGGATGAGATATCCATATCCATCCGCGGTTGCACCGGGATAGAGCTCGGCTAGTCACCTACACCCGTTTCATTGCAATTTCTTCAATATCAGGGACACCTTTGAGGCGCGTGGCGACGCTGTGCACTTGCCGCTCATCGCGTGCCTGAAACGATATGACGATATCCGGATATTGCTGTTTATTCTTCGTATTCATGGCGATGTGCTGAATGTTAATGCGGAATTCGGAAAATATCGCGGATATATCTTTGAGCAAGCCCACGCGGTCGCGGCCGGTAATGACGCATTGATATTGCTGATGCTGCTTTTTGCGGGTGGCGCCTGAAGAAGCGCCCTCTGGCTCTTTACGGACGGCGGCACGTATGCGGTTGCGGGCGAGCGACGTTTTTATGAACGAAAGCCACTCGGCGTTCGGTTTTTTATTTTTTTGCGTGAGAATTTCTATTGTTTCGCCGGAGGCGAGCTCGCGGTCAAAGGGTGAGAGTTTGCCGTTTACCTTGGCCCCCATCATATGGTCCCCAATTTCTGAGTGTATTGCATACGCAAAATCAACGGGCGTTGCCCCAGCAGGGAGGTCTATTACTTCTCCTTTCGGCGTCAAGACGAAAATGCGGTCTTTGAAGAAATCTATCTTTAAGGATTCTAAAAATTCATCATCGTCTTCAGCCGCGCCCACCTCCTGCTGCCATGCGGAGAGTTTTTGTATCCATGCAGTTTGCCGCTCCACGGCCGCTCCTCGTTTCGGCTTGCCGGTTTCCGTGTACATCCAGTGCGCGGCAACGCCGCGCTCCGCTTCGTCGTGCATCTCCTGCGTTCGTATCTGGAACTCCGTTATTTTATTTTCACCGCAGAACACGGTGGTGTGCAGGCTTCGGTAGCCATTGTGTTTTGGAAGCGCTATGTAATCCTTGATGCGGCCGGGAAGCGGCTTCCAGAGTTGATGAATGATGCCAAGCGTCTGATAACAATCCTCAACAGTATCTACAATAACGCGCATGGCAAGGAGATCCGTAATGCGGCCGAAGTCCATATTGTACCGAAGCAGTTTCTGCCATAAGCTATAGAGATGTTTTTTACGAAAATCAATGGCAATAGGGTGTATGCCGTCCGCATGCAGGAATTCTTCCAGCGCTGGTTTTACCTCTTCTCGGAGATACTGTTCGCCTTCCGGTACACGGTGTTTCACTTCGCGGCATACCCATGCGTATTCGTCCGGATTCGTAACAGGAAACGCGAGGTCTTCCAACGCGCCTTTCATGCCGCCCATGCCGAGGCGGTACGCAATAGGCGCATAGATCTCCAGCGTTTCAGTTGCGATGCGTTGTTGTTTTTTCGGCGGAAGATATTGGATTGTCTGCATATTGTGCAGGCGGTCGGCAAGTTTGATAAGGACTACACGCACGTCTTGGGCCACTGCAAGAAACATTTTGCGCAGCGACTCAACTTTGCGCTGTATGCCGCGGTACCGCACGGTGCCAAGTTTTGTGGCACCCTCAACAAGAAATGCCGTATCTTCTCCAAAACGGCGCGCGAGCTCTTCCTGCGGCACGGCGCAGTCTTCCAGTACGTCATGCAAAAGGGCGGCCGCTATCGTATGCGCGTCCAGCTTCATCTCCGCTATATATGCGCCGACGTTTGCTAAATGGGTAAAATACGGCTCGCCGGATGCGCGCTTCTGTCCTTCATGAGCATTCCGGGCGAAAGAAAAAGCCTGCGATATGAATTCGCGATCACTCTCGGAATAGCCGAGGTCTGTTAGTATTTGGTTAAATTGTTTCCAATCCATGAATAGAGCATTAGAGCTTTAGGTTAGTAGGATTCCCATTTTCTATTGACCTTTCACTATTCACTTAACAGGCGCATGCCCCGTAAAATGCCTATTTTAAAGCATTTTTGAGAAGACGACCATGTTAAGCTGTTTATGAAAGCTCAATAATGCTCTAAAACCTAATGCTCTAATACCCTAGCACATTCCTTATCAGAACAAACAACTTTCTTCCCTTTCTCTACCATCAACAAGCCGCATTTCGGACATTTCTCCCCGGTGGGTTTATCCCACAAAGCAAAATCGCATGTGGGATAGGCGCTGCAGCCGAAGAAAAATTTACCGCGTTTCGTTCTTTTTTGGATAATTTCCGCGCCGCATTTGGGGCAGGGTATGCCAATGGCTGGGGAGGATTCGGACGAACGTTTCGTGTTGCGGCACTCCGGGAAACCGGAACAGGCAATAAATTTACCGAAGCGCCCGTGTTTTATTACCATCGGCTTGCCGCACTTTTCACATATCTCGTCCGTAGTTTCGTCTGTGGTTTGTTTTTTAACGGTTTCGTATTTTTCCAGTAAGGTTTTTTCAAACGGTTCATAAAATTCCCGAATGGTCGGCACCCATGCGCGCTCTCCTTCTGCTATTTTATCCAAGTCTTCTTCCATGCGCGCGGTAAATTGCACATCTACAATAGCGGGGAAATGTTCTGCCAAGAGGTCGTTTACCATAACGCCCATCTCAGTCGGTTGGAAGCGTTTTGCCTCATTTTTTTGCACATAATTGCGTTCTTGAATGGTGCCGATGGTTGGTGCATAGGTGGAAGGCCGACCAATGCCGTTTTTTTCCAGCACTTTAATAAGAGATGCTTCCGAATACCGTGGAGGCGGCTCGGTAAAATGCTGCCGCGGCTCCAGTTTCTCCAGATCAAGTACCTGTTTTTCCACAAGTTCCGGTAGCAATTTGTCCTCCGTTTTTATGGGGTACGCTTTGAGAAATCCGTCAAACTTCAGAACGGACCCCGTGGCGCGAAATAGGTATTCTATGTTTTGATTTTGGATTTTTGAATTTGGAATTTGTTTGGAATTTGTGATTTGTGTTTTGTGATTTGCCGCAATATCGACAGTTGTACTGTCGAATATTGCGGGTGGCATTTGCGTTGCTACAAAACGCTGCCATATGAGTTCGTATAATTTATATTGCTTATTGTCAAGATATTGTTTTATGCGCGCGGGCGCGCGCGTAACGTCGGTGGGACGGATTGCCTCGTGCGCTTCCTGCGCCCCCTTTGATTTTGTTTTATAAACGCGCGGTGCGGACAGTGCGTACGAAGAACCCCACGCGGATGTAATATAAACTGCGGCTGCTGTGAGCGATTCTGCGGATAGATTAAGCGAATCGGTGCGCATATAGGTTATCAAGCCGGTATGGCCGCCGTTGCCAACATCAATGCCTTCATATAATTGCTGGGCTAATACCATGGTCTGGCGCGCGGAATATCCCATTCGCGCTGATGCCGCCTGTTGAAGCGTGCTCGTGGTAAAGGGAGGCGGGGGCATGCGCTGGGTTGCTTTTTTCTCTACGGATTTTACGGTGTAGGAAGCGCCGGTGAGATCAGCAACAATATTATCCGCCGCCTGTTTTGTTTTTATGGCAAATTTATCCAGCGATTCGTTGCCTTTTTTTATGAGCAGTGCTTCAAATTCGTTTGGAAATTGTCCGCCAGTTGGTGGATTGGAAATTGGAAATTGCGATTTCCGCAGTAGTGCGGAAATCGACCAATATTCCTGTGGTTTGAATTTTTCAATTTCGCGTTCGCGATCTACAATAAGCCGCACGGCAACTGACTGTACGCGGCCGGCAGAGAGACCGCGCACTATCTTCTTCCAGAGAAACGGCGAGAGCTTATAGCCAACCAGCCGGTCCAAAATACGCCGCGCTTGCTGCGCGTCCACTAGATGCGCATCAATCTCCCGCGGATGCTTAAGCGCATCCTCTATCGCTTTTTTGGTAATTTCATGAAAAACGATCCGTTGGATTTGTGGAGCGTGGAGCGTGGAGCGTGGAGCGTGTTCTTTTTTTTGTTTTGAATTTGATTTTTTGTTTTTGTTTGTAATTCGTTTGGAAATTGTTTCTTGGAAATTGGAATTTCCCAGGCCAAGGGCCTGGGTGAGGTGCCACGCTATGGCTTCTCCCTCCCGGTCTTCGTCAGTTGCCAGAATAATACGATCTGCCTTTTTCGCGAGTTCTTTCAAGTTTTTTACCTTCGGCGATGCTTTACGGGGAATAACATATTTGGGTGTGAAATTATGCTCTACGTCAATGCCTAGCGACGACGAAGGCAGATCGCGAATGTGGCCGAAGCTGGATTCCACGACAAAATCTTTCCCGAGGAAGCGGGAAATGGTTTTGGCTTTAGTGGGGGATTCTACAATTACAAGGGATTTCATTGGTAATTCATTAAAGCACTACAACATGAAAACATTAAAACACAAAAATGTTAAAGCAGAAGTGTTTTTATGTTCTTGTGTTTTAATGTTTTCATGATACTTTTCTGTACACTCCGTTTCCCATATTCCGTACCATACCACGTATTTCAAAATGCGCGAGAATATGTTGTATGGCGCCGATGCCAATCGCGCAGCCGCGCGCCAAATCGTTTGCTGACCGCGGTTCATGTTCTAATAGAGCAAGAATTGTCTGCTCATCCGGCGATACATTGGCAACGGCGCTTGCAACGGTAGGGCGCTGCAACCCAAGAGCATCGAACACTTCATGGGCTGATGTAACCGCCGCCGCGCCATCCCGGATCAAGCTATGGGGCGTCCATGAGTTGGCGGAAAAGATAGCGCCTGGTACGGCAAGCACGTCGCGACCGTATTCGGCAGCATAATTTGCGGTAATGCGCGTACCGCTTTTTTCTTTTGCTTCTACCACAAGCACGGCAGCGCTCAACCCCGCGATAATACGGTTTCGCATGGGAAATGTCCATGTTGCCGCTTTAAAAAACGGCGGGTATTCCGAAATAAGTGCGCCCCCATGCGCGATTATTTCATCGGCGAGGCGTTTGTTTTGGGTTGGATACAGAGCGTCGCGCGCTATGCCAGATCCCAAAACTCCTATCGTATATCCACTTTCCGTAAGAGCTGTTTTATGCGCTTCTGCGTCAATGCCTACAGCAAGTCCGGAAATAATGGGAATGCCTGCGGCCGCTACGGGGCCTACCAGCGCGCGGCACGCTTCGCGGCCGTAAGGTGTCGGGGAACGCGTACCAACAACGGCAAGCGCGGGGAGAGTAAATGCCTGCAACGCGCCTTCTATGTATAAGAGAGCGGGGGAATCCGGCAGATCTCGCAGGTGGGAAGGATAAGCAGGATCAGTTTTCAGTATGATTGTTATGTTGCGGGATCTGGCACGCTCATACTCCCGTTCGGGATTGATAGCGCGGCGCTTCTCGGCGACAGCGCGCGCGAGCGCATCATTATGGAGAGCCAAACCAAGATCGGATAACGCGGCGTGCCACATGCGCTCAAAAGAGGCAAACCGCGCATAAAGGTCCGCCAGACGGCGCGGTCCAAGCTCCGGTATATGGTTGAGAGCATTTGCAAAAATATGCTCACGCTGCATGGAGCATACTATAGCGTGCCCTCTAATTCTCCACAATCCCGCGGAAGAACTGGCGTATGGTTATAGTGCGGAGCTCCTTGCTGAATGAGTACGCGCGGATGAGTTGCGCTATGCGCACGCGCTTGCTGAATTCCGCATCCGGCACATTCAATAGCTCTGGCCGCACGGCGTTTTGCGTAATAAACGCGAGTTGTTTTTTATCGGGCGGCACGGCTTCGAGCAGGGTGTGTACGGGCAGGCTTCGTATACGGATATATTCACTGGTTGTCATGGTAAAACGATCGCGGATTTTGCGTTCGTAGAGCGCTAATGTCTCCGCAACCGCTTTCTCTTCGTGCGGTCCTACGGGAGAGCCGCTTTTTACTTTTTGCATAAGCTTGAATATCTCGTCCGCGGGCGGCTCGGCGAATGTCTTTGCCGCTTCCGGGCCGTAGAGTATTTCTTCCAGCTTTGCTTCGGTGTGCGGTTCCGCTTGATGGTACCGCATCCACTCGGCTGTTTTTTTGCTATGTTCCTGTATCACTCCTTCCATAATAACTGCAATTTCTTTTGCTTTATCCACCAAGTGCAGCAGCAGCTCCTCATTTTTCAATACGGAATCCAGATTAAGCGCGTCTCCGTCTTTTATCGCGTCAACTTCAGGGGCGCTCAAGGAAATTGTTTTGTGCATTGTGCGTTTCTCTTCAGCAGCGCGCGTGCGAATATAGTCTTCAGTGGCATCCACAAAATGACACTGCGCGGCAGGTGGCAGGTGGTTGAATATGTCGGCAACATGCGGATCATCCAGATTCTTGCCGCTTGCAAATTCGCGGTAGAGAATGCCCCAGAGCGTCTCTCCGGTTTTGGCAGTTTCTGGAACTGTTTTTTTATTTGAATCAACAAATTCCTCCCTACCTCCCTTTTCCAAAGGAAAGGGCACGCTGCTAAAAACTTCGGGCGCCAAACCGCGCATGCCGTTCGTTTCCTTGTGCAGCGCATAGGCGCGTTCCAATACGCTGTTGGGCACTTCGCTGCGCAGCGCCTGGTCCAGCCAGTACGACTGTTCGTCCAGACGGTCAGCTTCTGCCGCGGCCGCGGAAGCGAGCGCAGTTTCCGTCTCTTCCAGTGTTAGTTCTATTTCTTTTTTTGAGGGCATAAGTTCGTAGAACGTAAAACGTGTAACGAAGAACGTTTAAAATTCAAGCAAGCGCCAGGATTGTGACTAGCCGAGCTCTATCCACGGTTGTACCGGGAGATAGCTCGGCTCGGCACGTCCGGAAAATGTTATCTAGGCGCCTTTGAAAATAGTACTTTCGAAAAATCCAGTAATTTTTTTGCAGGATCAAATGAAAGAGTTGACCCTTTTTTGATGCGAAGCATCATCTCTTTGTAACGGCCGAGTACAATATCTTCATCTTCCATTTGTGTTTTTGAAAGGCCTTTCAGATATCCAAGTTTTTTCATTTGGTTAAGTACATCGGGATTTTTCACGGCCTTATGCGCATGTTCCAGCCACATACGGTGTGCTTCGCCGCCTGCCCATGTTTTTATATCAGATGTTCCATCCCACCCGTATTCTTTTGCCAGTTTTGCATTATTTTGAAGCTCATCAATAAGCGTACCCTCCGGCCCTCGCGCCGCAATGGAAAGCGTCATTGTTTTTTCCGCAGCGGAAATTGCGTCCGAAGCTTTCTCCGCTGGTTCCCATGCCGGCAGCCCTTTTCTGCCCGTTCCCGCGTCTGCATTATCCAACGGTTCCCATTGCGGCGTTTGTTTTTCCAGCGGCTGCCAGGCGGGGGCTTTCGCCGCTTTTTCCGCTGGCAGTACGGGTGTTGGTTCTATCTCCGGCTTTAGCGGCAGGTTTTCGGGCGGCGCGGCGGTATCCTTTGCAGCTTCTGCTGCTTTTGAGAAGAAACCATTCTCTTCCATGAGATGGCGCGTAATCCAACCGCCTGCGGCGAATGATGCGCCTATGAGAGCCCCTTTGCCAAACTGTACCGCCAAATATTTTCTCTTTTCCCCGGAAACTCTTCGTTTGTGAAGTTCCAAAGCCTTTGCAACCATCTTGTCTTGCTTGTCTTGAGCTCCTGTATTATTGAGGTGCATGAAAAGGTATCCTTGGGCTTTACTCAAGTTTGTAAGAAGTTCAAATTGGTTTTGCAGATTTTTGTCTTTGGTGCCGAAATTTATGTAACCATCTTTTAATTTTGCGTGCGTGTATTGCAGTAATTTGTCCAGATGTTCTACATGGCGGTCATGGCGGGTTGGCACATGGTCTGTATTGATCTTTTCCAGAAGGAACTCAATTCTTCCGTTAAGATTTTCAGCGTCAACGAAATCTTTTTTACCGAGTAGTTCCTTATCCATTCCCGCCTTTTCTTTTCGGGCAGTGCTGTTCCTGCGCAATTTTTTCTCCTCGCGGAAATTTTCCGCTCCTTTCATTGTTGATCGGATGCCTTTTATTACACCAGCTGCGGCTGGTGCGGCGGCTAGTCCGAACAAGCTTATGGTGGCGTATCGGGTAACGTAACCCGCTCCGGCAAACGCACCTTTTTCACTAAGTGATTTACCAACACCTTTTGCAAATTCTTTCCACGTGCGTTTTGAATCTACTTGTTGAAGTGCAGTTTCCAGTTCCGGGTTTGCGTTGAGGAGTTGATTCATTTTTACGGCATTGTCCAGATTGTGCACAAAAAGAGATGCCGCTTTTATATTGGAATCTTTAGCGAACAATGTCTCCAGTGCTTCACGCGCTTCTTGATATTGCTTTTCAAGTTTTACGAATTCTTTTTGTTGTTTATTTGTTGCGGTGTCCCATGACCACGCAAGCGGTATCGTAGAAAATTTTGTTGCAGCGGTGTTATATGCCTTTGCCACTTGTATGCCATCGGGTCCAAAAGTATCGGGATATATATAATTAATTTCCAGAGATCCATCTTCTTTTACTTCTACCGGAGTATTTTTCGCCATTTTGGTAAGCCATGCAAGGTGTGCGCCGTGCAGGGCAATGCCGCCGGTCCGTATCGCTTCTTCCGTTTGTTTTTTGGCGGCAAGTGTTTTATATTCTTTTCCGGTTATTCCTTCCGTAACGCCGCGGAATATTCTGCCCAGGAATTTACTGTGTTGCGTACCTTCCTTGTAAATGGTAGCCGCTTCTTCTTCAATGCGCCCGCGTGTAAGCTGATCAAGGTTGCGCAATACAAGCAGTTGCTGGCCGTCTGAAAGATCGCGGAAACCTTCCATGCGCGCCAATTCTTCCGCCGTGATGCCGAACTTTTCAGAAAATGCTTTGCCGACGGCGGTTTCTTTCACTTCGGCGTACTCGCTTTTCTCAAGCTCAATGTCGCCGGTTTCATTTATTGTGTAAGGCCTGCGCTTGGTTTCTTCTTTCTTTTCCTCCGTTTTTGTTGTCGCGCCAAGTTCTTCTTCAATGAGTTTTTTGGCAAGCCCGAGCCGTCCTACCATGCGGCGTTCGCGGTGGCTTATATCTTTCTCTCGCGAACGCAGTTCGTCAATACTCTTTTGAATTGCCTCGGCGCTGTATCCTTTTTCTCGTGCCAGTTGCCGCGCTAAAACTTCCTGCCCTTTTTCCCTTGACCATCCGCCGGGCGAATCAATTTCTTTGAGCAGTAATTTTGTTTTTTCTTCAAACGAAACTTTTGCCGCTTCTACTTTTGCCTTTTCCTGTTCTTCCGGCGGCAAATCGCTCAAGCGGATGCCTTCCGGTTTTAAATTCTTCGCCTCCTTCGCTTTTGCCGCCTCCGATTTTTTGAGTTCCGGTTTCGGGATCTCTGCCAGCGGCGGCTCCGGCGCCTGCCTGCCGGTGGGCACGGCTTTTTCCGGCGCGCCAACTTTTGTTTTCATGCTTTCGGAAAGCTGTTTCTCCACCTCCTCCAGCGATGGCGTGCCAAGATCAGGAACTGCTTGCGGCATTTCCGGGGCCTTTATTTCCGCTTGTCCGCCCGTGGCAGCTTCAACTTTCACCGGCGTTTCTTTATGGCTCACCATAGGCGGCTCCGGTTTTTTACGAGACTCTTCCGATACTATCTCTTGCAATACTTCCAATGCTTGTTTATCAGCATCAGGAGGAATTGGTGTTGCTTCCGTAGCAGGAACTCGGCCTTCCTGACTTTGCGTTTCAAATTGCGCGTTTATTTTGGCCGTCAGGTCATAAAGTCGCTTCTGATCTTCCGGCGAGAGTTTGGATTTTTGCGCATGGAGATCTTCTGCTTTTTTATGTAAAGCAGCCACTCGTTCTTTTTCCGCGGCAGATTCGTCATTTCGCAGACGATACGGGCCGTCTTCTCCTTTTATCAGATCCGGCATTTTTCCCGATTTGATAACATCCGCTACCCGTTTTGCTTCCTCTTCAGAAGCTATGTGCTGGTAGAGTTTATTGTCTATGTCAACGCGAAACCCTTTGCCTTTGGCGGTAAGGTCTTTTATGCCGGAACGCTTGAGAAGTTCTTTTCCAACCATGTCTTGCGTTGTCTGCTCTCGCGGCGCCCGGCGGTGCAGCTGCGCGATATCCCGCTCAATGTCTTCTTCAAGATATGTTTTGTCGTACAATTCTTGTATCTTATCGGGATCAGAATACTTTTCCGCGTCTGCTTTGGAAAGGCTGCCCGCTCTAAGATTGCCTTCCTCGTCTTCCAGGCTAAAGCTGCCGTCTTGTTCTTCTATAATCTTAAGCCGGTCCGGTTGAACGGGCGCGGATGACTGTTCAACTGATTGCTTTTGCGGTTCTTCCTGTGTTTTTTCCCATAGTATCTTCGCTTCTTGAGCCGGGGGTTGCATTTCTGCCCGTCCGCGCGCGGCGACTTCTATTTTTGTTTTTAATTCTTCGGGAGAGGGTTGCGGCGGCGGTTTTGGAATGGCCTCCATCCGTTCCAGCCGCATCTCGTTGTATTTTTTCAGATCTTCCAGCGATAAAGCGCCGCCCGATGGCTTTTTATCCACGGTTTTCTTCTGTTGTTCCGGTTTTAATGTTCCTTCTTGCACGTTGCGGATTAATGGTTCAAGAGTTGCTTTCGGTTCCGACGCAGGGGGAGTGTTGTTGTTTTCTTCAGCCCCCGAAGCCGGATTTTCAAGATAGGGATCCTTTTCTCCTGCATATCCATTTTCCTTAGCGGCAACGAGTCGTATGCGCGGTTTCTTTCCCAGCTCCGCAAAGCGCGGCATTCCGTATTTTTTTGTATGGTACGGAGAAAACGCTTCGCGCAGAATTTCCAGCGCGTCGCTGGCATCGGAGACAATTTTTTTCTTTCGGGGCATTGTGTAAGAAAATCATCAATTACCAAACCAGAATCCCGAATATAGATTTTCTATTCTTGTTTCGGAATTTGTGTTTTGTTATTATTATGAATTGCCGTGCCGGAATTTTCGGATTCGCATTTTTGCGCGACGATACGCTTTCTATAATACCAAATGTTACATAATAATACTTGTCTGTTATCCACAGGTATTGTATGGTAGCAACGGAACCTGGATTTTGAAAAATTTCTTTCTGGAGGACTGGCTTATGAACGCAGATACTGCCGAAATGCTTGATGGAATAGGATATTGGATCGAACTGCCGTGCTGGCCGTGGCCACCGCATGATTCGGAGGATATAAAAAAGATAGTCCATTGTTGGCGTTGGGAGAAAACGAAAATAGAGAAGCGTTTGTTTTTGCAGACAGAAATCACCCGATTTGAATCTGAGTTGCCTATAGTGCCAAGCGTTTGCGAGGAAGTAAAATCTGTAATTCTTGTTGCGCAGCGTATAGCCTTATCGGAGCGCATAGAAGCCTTCGTAACATATTTGCTTCATCTTCTTTTCTTACGCGGCGATGTCGTGAAGTATGGCTGGTACGCTATGTACGAGAACGGGACAGGTTATATTGATTCTCTCGGCGTTGACCAATGGTGCGTTCTTGCGCCGCGGCACGGAGGGGTATTTTGTTTCATAGATACCAAAACGGTATTGCCGCGGATTCGCGACCAGCAAAACGGATGGCGCGGAGGCATTGTATTTCCGTATTGCCCCGGGGTGGATCCGCGGGATGGCATAGCGGCCGAGAAGGTGACCGCATTATCTCAAGAACTGCTCAACGCGCTCATTGCGTTTTTCGGCAATAATGGAAACAAAGAGAACAGCTACAAAAACGGCAAGGCGCCAGGATTGTGACTAGCCGAGCTTCACACATTCCGTGTATAGACGGAATTGTGGGTAGCTTGGCTTGGCACATCCGGAATGGGAAGAGTGGTATTGACAAGTCGCGTATCTTGCTATATAATCACCGCAAATCTTTGAGTACCAAAAAGGAGGTGTGTGATGGATAATCTGGAGGATGTCAGCCGTTGGGTTGCGGTAATCGTTCCCGATAAGCCGCCGATTGATAAGATCGGCGCCGTAGCTCTTGTGGAGCGCCGCCGGGCAGAGCCAATAGAAAATGTCCGGTTTGATCCGATACCAGACTGCACAATTGCTCAGTTGGCGCATTGGAGGGAAGAGAATATTCTTCCCATAGACATAGGGCCCGAGAAATACAACCGATCAGAGCAGTTTGGTTCTGCTGCAGAGGCTGTTGTTACACAGCTTTATCTGCGCCTCAATGTGGCTGAACAAAGGTTTGTGTTCTTGCTCAACAAGAATAATGCTACCGGCCACTTGAAACAGCCGCACATGGCAATTCCCTTGGTACTTCGGGAGCTTTATGAGCTGCCGCAGTATGATGACGCGGAAGTGTTTGCGCGTGCGGTGCACGTAGTGGAAGTGTATCTTTCCGAGCAGGAATTGGAAGAATTTGAGCGGAAAGATGCCACTATGGCAGGTGAAGAGCGGCTCGCGGCTCTATTGGAGCAAGTGAAAAAATGCTCAATGGCGCCGTTTACGCCGGCCGCATACGCGCGGGGTATGTGGCGGCTTGGGTATGCAGTTGAGGATATTTGCGAAAAGGCGGGGTGGTGGATTGCCGGATGGAAGCGCATAAAAGAAGAACAGGGAAGGATGGAAGAATATGCGCGTAACATTAAATGGCAAACCGGCGTGAACCAATTTTTGGGGAGGAACGGTTTGATTGTTCGTATTTTGGAAACCGATCGTGACCAGCTGGTGAAATTGGTAGCACGTTCAATAGGGGATGTGCTCGTTGTTCGCAAAACAACGGGACATTCCGCCGTGTTGACTAATGGGGCTGACTTGCGAGAGTTGGCACAACATCTTTGTGCACAGGAACCCGGTCAGTGGTATTATGCCCTGAATCAGGGGATGTTATTGAATGGAGGGAGAAACTATAGTAAGACAACACCCACAAGTTTTTCCTTGTTTGAGTTGAAAGATATGGTGGTGAAATTTCCTCCGATTTCCAAAAATCGCAGATGGTAGGATAGATTTTGACAGCCCTTCTTCTTTATACTTTGAGGAGAAGGGCTCGTTTTTTTTATGCAAAAAGAACAAGTTTTCTACAATAGAATTATTTTACCCACACGTCCCCAACCGGATACTCTTGCGGCCATTTTCATATTGAAAAAATTTGGCGGAGAACGGTTTCCGTGTATCAAAGACGCACGCATTGAAGTAATGCAGTCGCTGCCGCTCGGGGCTACGGAAGTACGCCTTGATGCGGAGGGGGTCGTGTTGATTGACATTGGCGGCGGGCGATTTGATCATCATGCGGTAAAAGAAAAAACAACGGCATCAGACCTGGTTTCATCGTATCTTGGCGTTTCTGGTAATCCCGCGTTGGCGAAGCTGTTGGAATACGTGCGCAGAGATGATTTTTATGGAAAAGGGACAATATCAAGCGATCCGCTTGATCGCGCGTTTGGCCTCTCGGCGCTTGTGGCGAATGTGAATAAAGTGCTTGCAAAGGAACCCGCGCGAGTCGTGGATGTGATAATACCGTTGTTAGTGGCGCACTATAAGGAGGAAGTGCGCCGTACGGAGGAATTGCCGCGGGAATTTAAGGATCTTATGCGCACGGGAAAAGTAGATGAACTTGAAATACGCCAACAAAAAAAGAAATTGCGCGTTGTAATGCTTGAGTCGAATAACGCAAGCATGGCCGGTTATTTGCGGTCGCAAAACGGCGGCAAGTACGACGTGGTAGCGCAGTGGTTGCCGTCCGGTCACGTGAATATTTTAACGCGCCCGGCGAAGCGCATCAGCTTAAAGGCGTTGGCGGCGCTTGTGCGCGCGGAAGAGATGACGCGGGCAGGCGTGCGGGCGGAGGTAAACGAATATGAGCTTATGAGTTCCGGGAGATTGCACATAGTACCGGAATGGTATTATGACCCCGCGACGAATTCTCTTCAGAATGGCGGTATTAACCCGAAAGATATATCTCCTACGCGTATTACCAGGGATGATTTTAAGAATATGCTTTCAGTTGGGTTGCAGGAAAGCTCGCTATCCATGGTATAGAAGCGCATGTCGGTCATGGGGCTTGTTTTTTTATGAAATTCATGTCATCATACCTTTTATGCACCCCGTTATAAGTTGCGATTGCTTTGCGGGAAGTGAATTTTTATTTAAAATAAAGAAGTATTACCAATTTTTTAACGCAGATTTTTATGGAGATCGCAATCTGCTTCTAACGGGATGAACCTAAAAAAACCAAAAATGCCGAAAAACCCCATGGGGCAATTCGGTAAAAATATTCTCTATGCCATTTTAATTTTCTTGGTGCTCACGGCGCTGTATGCTTCTTTTGCCGAACGGGACAAGCCGGAAGCAGTTTCGCTTTCCCGGTTGGTGGAAGAAATCCGCGTGGGCGAGATACTGCGTATTTCCGCGGCAAACAATAAATTGGAAATCGTGCTCAAAAACGGTACGGTGCAGACATCGCAGAAAGAGCCGGACGCCGCCTTGTCCGACACATTAAGCAATTACGGGGTTACACCCGAGATGCTTGCCGATATAACCATTGAAGTAAAAGAACAGTCCGGCCTTGCGTTCTGGCTTTCGGCGCTACTGCCGTTTCTCTTGCCTATAATTTTAATCGGCCTTTTTATATGGCTTACCATGCGCCAGGTGCAGCGCTCTAACGGGCAGGCGCTCATGTTCGGGCAATCCCGCGCGCGCGTTATCAATCCGGACGACCCGCGCGAGAAAGTAACATTTAAGGATGTGGCAGGCGCGGAAGAAGCCAAAGAAGAGCTTTTGGAAATTGTGGACTTTTTGAAAAATCCGCAAAAGTTTTTGGATATTGGAGCGCGCATTCCGCGCGGCGTGCTGTTGATGGGCGCGCCGGGTACGGGGAAGACATTGCTGGCAAAAGCGGTCGCGTTTGAAGCGGGCGTGCCGTTTTTTCATATGTCGGCCTCCGAGTTCGTGGAAATGTTTGTAGGCGTGGGGGCTTCTGTAACAGGTGATACGCCGGTGCTTATTCGGGAAGACAGCAAAGTGCAGCTTCTATCCATTCGGGAAGTTGCGGATAAGTTTTATAAGGAAGGCGAGGGCGGCATGGTAAAAAAGGTTTCCGGATTAGAAACGTTAAGCGCCAGACGCGCGGGAACTGGCTTTTGGGGTTTTAAAAATAACGAAGATAAATTTAATATGGGCGGTTCCCGATTTGCACCGTTTTCAGGCGTGTACCGCCATAAAGTTGATTCCATATATGAGATTTATTTCCGCGGCGGCGTTGTTCGCACAACGGGGGATCATAGTATTTTTGTTCGGGAAAAAAATTACGTGCGCGCAAAACGCGCTGATGAGCTTGAGGAAGGCGACGTATTGGTAAATCTTCCCTATAAAGTACGCTCTTCGTTTGTGCCTGGCTTTGGTACAACACACAAAGTAAAAGCGCACGAGTTTGATGTTGAACAGATCCCGTTATTGCCGATCTGGGAGGAACAGTACCGGCAAGCGAATGAAAAATATGCGTATGCGTTGGCGCATGCCGAAACCATGACACAGAAAGAAATCGGCACGCATGTGGGTATGAGCCAGGCAATCGTTGGCAAATGGATAGACGGCACGCATAAGCCACGCGTGTATTCGTCCCGCAGTATCACGCAGGGTCTTCCGGCGCAAGTTGCCGTTACCAAAGATTTGATGCGTATCTTGGGTTATTATATGGCAGAAGGACGCACAACGGCGTATTATACACAGTTTGTTTTCGGTTCGCATGAAAAAGCATTGATTAACGACTGTATTTCGTTGGTAAAGCAGATTTTTAATCTTCCGGTACATGTGGAAGAGACAACTACAAATAGCACGCGCATCACGGTACATGCAGAGCCGCTTGCCCGTTTTTTTGAAACGCAATGCGGGACGGGCAGTCACCAAAAACATCTGCCGCAGTGGATATGGGAGCTTCCGTGGGAGTATGTGTGTGAATTTGTAAAAGGATATTCTGACGGCGATGGGTATGTTACGAAAGATGGCAAGCTAAGCATGACATCCGTTAGCCATGGCTTGATTCGCGAGCTCACATGGCTTTTGAACATGCACGGCATTCAAGTCGGCGTGCGGAGAATGGCTTTAAAACCGGGAAGGATAATCAGCATGGGCAAAAAACCATTACCGGCAGGTGAGGCATGGAATATTATTGTAGGAAAAACAAGCGATTTCTGGAGCGGATTATCATATCGAAGCCCCAATCAGTTTAAGCGGCCTATCGTTCAAAAAGTTACAAAAAAACCATATAACGATTATGTGTATGATCTGGTTGGTTGCGAAAATGAAGCGTTTTTTGGCGGAGAAAAGCCGATGTTGCTTCATAACAGCCGCGTACGGGATTTATTTAAGATGGCAAAGAAAGCGGCTCCCGCGATTATTTTCGTGGATGAAATTGACGCCGTAGGGCGGCATCGCGGCGCGGGCTTGGGTGGCGGACATGACGAGCGCGAGCAGACCTTAAATCAGATATTAACCGAGATGGACGGTTTTGAAACATCGGACAAAGTTATTATAATGGCGGCAACAAACCGGCCGGATGTACTGGACCCCGCGTTGTTGCGCCCCGGAAGGTTTGATCGCAGAGTGGTATTGAATTTGCCGGATATCGCCGAGCGCGATGAAATTTTACAGGTGCATGCCGCTAAAAAGACGATGAGCAAAGACGTAACCTTGCGGCAGATTGCCGAGCGCACGCCGGGGTTCTCCGGCGCCGACTTGGCGAACCTGGTGAACGAAGCGGCCATTCTGGCGGCGCGCCACGACCGCAAAACGGTAAGTCAGGAAGATCTTGTGGTCTCTATTGAGAAAGTAATGCTGGGACCCGAGCGCAAAAGCAAAGTATTTTCCGAGAAGGAAAAGAAAATTACGGCATTTCACGAAGCGGGGCACGCGCTGGTAGCGGCATCGCTTCCGAACGCCGATCCGGTGCACAAAATTTCTATCGTATCGCGCGGTAGAGCTGGCGGATATACCATGAAATTGCCCACGGAAGACCGACACCTGTACACGCGCGATTTTTTCCTTGATGAATTGGCAGTTTCTTTGGGCGGATACGCCGCCGAGGAGGTGGTATTCGGAGAGATTACAACCGGCTCTTCGGACGACATTCGCAAAGCAACAGGTTTGGCGCGCGGTTTGGTAACGCGGTATGGCATGTCGGAAAAAGTAGGTCCGGTCGCATGGGACGATCAAAGCGATTTGGTGTTTTTGGGGCGTGAAATCGGACACGAGAAAAAATATTCCGAAGAAATTGCTTCCTTAGTGGATACAGAAGTTGCGCGTTTTATGAAAGAGGCGCTTGAGAAAGCGAAAGGAATTGTGCGCGATCGCAAGGAAAAACTTATGGAAATTGCCGAGTATCTTATCAAACACGAAACCATGGAGCAAAACACGTTTCGCAAGCTGATGGGCATCGCAGGCGGCGAGCCGGCATCGGAACCTACTGCCGCGTAGCGAATAGAGTAGATAATGTATATAATATTTACCCACCTTTTCCTACTGACTTTTCCAAATTAGCTTTAAGAAAGTGTTTACAAAACCTTCGCTTTTGAAGAGTTTGTAAACACTTTCTAAGCACCCATAGCTCATCCGCCAGCCGGTGGAGGCAGAGCAGCTCCCTCTTAATGAGACGGTTCTAGGTTCAACTCCTAGTGGGTGCACATCGTGCATAAGCGGCTCAGCCAGAATAATTGTTGAGCCGCTTATTTGCGTCAGTGTTATTATAAAGGCACATCTTAGTACTTACTGTTTACGTATGTTTCCCATTCGCGATCATCAGCGGGCCGGCATAGTGCCGGTGGCAACATGGCTTCTCATTGGTATCACGGCCTATGTATTCTGGCTTGAGCTTATAGCGCCGGATACCGAGCAGTTTATATATCAATGGGCGCTTATACCCGCCCGCGTAAGCGCGGCAGGCGCCGCATCGCTCTACCCGTTCGTCATTTCTCTGTTTCTGCACGCCGGCTTTTTGCATATTATCTCCAATATGTGGTTTCTTGCGGTCTTCGGAGACAATGTGGAGGCGGCGTTGGGGAAGATTCGTTATCTTCTCTTTTATTTGGCGGGAGGCGTAGTGGCGGCTCTCATCCAATTCGCGTTCTTGCAGGGCGCGGCCATACCGATACTTGGAGCGAGCGGCGCTGTGGCGGCAGTACTTGGCTATTACTTTGTCGCGTTCCCGGGGCATTCGGTAACTACGTTGGTGCCGATTTTTGTATTCTTTACGTTTATGAATTTGCCCGCGCGGCTTGTTTTGTTTTTATGGTTTCTGACCCAGCTGCTCAACGGAACCGCAAGTCTGGGCGTGGCAAGCGGATCTACAGGCGGTGTGGCCTGGTGGGCGCACATCGGCGGCTTTACCTTCGGCATGCTGGTGGCGCTTGTGTTTGGAAAGAGGAAACGGTGATTGACGCGCGTATCTTTCCGTGCTTGACTTTACCATGAACGCTATTTTGATATTTTACGGAGGCGCTTATGACAAAGGCATTGGTAATAGTTGATATTCATCAAGGGAGTGATGAGTGTTGGGATTGCATAGACAAGGAAAAAATAAAACTTGGGTTTACGGATGACACTATCGTAGTGGCTGGCAATATAGCCAAAGCGCTTTCTATTGCGCGCGCATCTAGCTTACAAATGCCAATTGTATTTATTGTGTGTCCGTATGGCTATCCGCTGGATCAATATCAGAAAGAAATCATGTTTCGGGCATTTGATTCGTGCGTATTTTGCGATGGGGAGTATTCTCTCGCTCCGTTTTTGGAGCATAATCATGCCGCCGAGCCTGTATTTTGCAAGAAGACAACCGACGCATTTACAAACAAAGCTTTCTTGCACTACCTTCAAGAGCGCAACGTCCGCGAGATATGTCTGGCAGGATTTCATACGGAGTGTTGCGTGTATTGGACAGCAGTTGGCGGGTTACGAAACGGTTTTGCGGTAACGTTGCTTGGGCAGTGCTGTTATACAAGGTTGACGGAGCGGCGGGAAGAATATTGGTTAGAAAATATTCTCAAAGAGGTCCCTTCTGCCGCCGCGCCGCGCCGCATACGCATAGCGCATGATATTGAAGCGGCGCTCGCAATTGAATGAGGATGCCATGACACGCTATCAGATCGTCCGGCAGGACGACAACGGGGTAAAATATTATATAGAAAAGAAATATGATACAAGGGCAGAGGCGGAAGAGAAAAAAGAGGAGCTTGAAAAGCATGCCCACAAGCAAATATATTGGGTAGAACCGATTGAGGATAAATGACTGGCATGTGCCAGTCTTTTTTTGTCGGGTCGCCAAAGCACAATGAGTGCTATACCTAAAGACATGTGTGACAATATGCCAACCGTTTTTCAACCATTTCCGCCATTGTTCAGTGTTCTTCTTTTAAAAAAGCCCTTTGCTGTGCCTTTGATGCAGCATGTGCATACTGCGGGCGTGGCGTAATCATGGAAAATCCCCAACTCTGGATTATGCGTATGGTGTGCCGCAAGGTATATTGTTTACCGCTTTTTTTCTTAATGAACTCGCGCACTTGTTCAACCACCCATTGTTCTTTTCTGCATTTTTGCTTCACGGCTTGTCTGATAGTTTCCAGTGTACGGTGGTCTACGTCTGGCGGTCTGCCTGATTTCTCCTGTGTCAAGAGTCCCCGTACTCCTTCTGTTTCATACCGATCTTTCCAGTATTTGACTTTGCCATGACTACATCGATATTCTTGAGCGGTATCCCGTAATGACCTTGATTGATAGTAGCGTTTCAATAGCATGAGGCGTTCCCGAGTCTCGGCATCCTTTACTCTTTCAAGAGATCTGTTGATTTTGGACAATTGATGTACCGTATTCATAATGAGTGTATATTATGGATAATATACATCAATTGTCCAATAGAACAGGTATTATGTAAAGTTACTTTTGTCAGTTGCTATAGCAGTCTCCGACAGGCTTCTGCGGTGGTAGTTGATTTAAGGGAGTGGACGATAGAAGGTAGTTACTCATAGCGCACTCGGCTCGGCCAATAATACCGGGCTTTTTCTTTAATTATATAGTGAATTCAAGGGTGGGGTAGATTACGCGTGTTCAACCAAATATGAAAAGTCGGGAATATAAACAGTCGCATCATTTTTCCGCTCAAACACAGTTCTAACATCCTCCACGATGGCACCCAATTTTTCAAAGAAAATTTTCCAAAGTACTAATTACTCACACAAAGTACACAGGTGCTTTCAAACGCCTTTTGAAAAAGGTACCTGACACTGAATCTGAATCCTGACACTGAATCCTGAATCCTCTGAATCCTGAATCCAACTGACACTGAATCCTGAATCCTATCGAAACAGATCTTGAATGTCATCCCATGTGAGTTTCTTAAAGATGTCTTTACTCTCACCGACAACGGAATCAAAGAGGTTTTTCTTTTTGTTTTGCAAGGCAATAATCTTCTCTTCGATGGTGCCGCTCGTGATGAGTTTGTGCACGTTAACCGAACGTTTCTGTCCGATCCGATGCGCGCGGTCAATCGCCTGATTTTCCACGCTCGGGTTCCACCACGGATCAAAGATGATGACCATGTCGGCGGTGGTGAGATTGAGTCCTGTTCCGCCTGCTTTGAGACTTATGAGAAAGACCGGAATAGCCGGATCATTGTTGAACGTATCGACCATCTTTTGCCGGTTGCGGGTCTTGCCGGAGAGATACGAATACGAGATATTTTTAGCTTTAAGCTCGAGCGCCAATATATCAAGCATGGCGGTAAACTGGCTGAATACCAACACTTTACGCTTGTTTTCGGACACTTCTTCAATCAGTTCATGGAACATATCAAGCTTTGCGGACGGGTGTGCGGTGTGGTCGCGTTCCTTGAGGAGAAGGTTAGGATGGTTGCACACCTGTCGCAATTTGGTGAGACCCGCGAGTATGTGGATACCTGATCGATCAAAGCCCTTTGAGGCCACTGTCTCCCAGATTTCTTGTTTGACCCGCGCGAGCACTTCTTGATACAGCAGGTTTTGCGCGGCGCTTAAATGACAACGACTATCTTGCACAACCTTTGGCGGCAATTCTGCAAGCACCTCTTCTTTTATGCGGCGCAACATGAAGCATTCCACTTTTTTGCGGAGGTGCGTCAGCGCTTCCGTATCGCCACGCTTCATTATAGGTGTATGAAAATGCTCGGAAAATTCTTTGTGCGTGCCGAGGAAGCCGGGCATTAGAAAGTCAAACATCGACCAGATCTCCGACACGTTGTTTTCAAGCGGCGTGCCGGTGAGCGCCAAGCGCCACTGCGCATCCACTTCTTTTATAATCTGCGCGTTTTTGGTGGCATGATTTTTAATGAATTGCGCTTCGTCAAGCACGCAATAATTAAACTTTATGTTCCACTTTTTGTACGCGGGCGCGTCGATTTTATACGTAGCGTAGCCGGTAACAAGCACGTCGTACCGCTTGGCGTTCTTGATAATCTCTGCGCGCTCGGTCGGCGTTCCGTCTACCACGGCAACATTGAGCGCGGGAGTAAAGCGGGCAGCCTCCGCCTGCCAGTTATAGAGAAGCGATTTTGGGCAGATGACGAGCGAAGGTGTTTTTTCTACACGCTCGCGCTCAAGGAGTATGAGCGTTTGCACGGTTTTGCCAAGTCCCATATCGTCCGCTAGAATACCGGCAAAATGATACGAGCGCAAGAAGTAGAGCCATTCGACACCCGCTCTCTGGTACGGCCGCAAAATCCTGCGATGAGAAGCAGTAAGCGCGACGCGCTTCACCGGTTTGCCTTGTTTCATAGCCTTACAAAAAGCATCAAAGCCTTCGGACTGTTGGGCATTGTAATATGGCGAGCTGGTAACGATGTATTGCAACTCAGGCGCATTGTAAAGTCTGCCTTCAAAGCGCCCTTCGCGCTCGGCAAAACGACGGAGCATCGCGACAAACCGCGCAAGCTCCTCGCGATTAGTAATACGAAGTATCCGACCGTCAGCATGCCGGAAGAACTCTTTCTCTTCGGAAAGTAAGCGTCGGATATCGTCGAGTGTTACTTTATCTTCTCCTAAATAGCAAGTTGCATCGAATGCGAGCCAGTCGTTCTTCTCATGTATATCGACGGAAAAATCAGCGCGGAAGTTACCCTCGCTAAAGGCGAACCGATCGTGCGGAAAACGTATCTCACAGCCAATGGTGCAACAATACTTCTCCAATTTCTGCCAGTAGGTGTTGTAAAAATAAAAAATATTAGAAAACTTCTTTATGGTTGCGCGCGGCTTCATATTCGGCAGTACCCCTTTGTCATACAAGTCTGCAACAAGTGTCTCTTCCATCTTTTCGTCGATAGGCGCGGCACGGATAGTCTGTCCATCAAACTCGATTATATGCGTGTCCGCATCGCCATAGGGGTTGTTTCGCCGCTTGAACGTCTTGCCCCCGCCGCTATTGCTTATCATAACACTTTCAGTTACATCGATCTGCGTAAACCAATAGTCAACGCAGGCATATATGGCAAGCACCTCCTCGTCGTTTTTAAGATCAACTACCAATACTTTTTTAGGATTTGTATAGCGCTCGATGGCGTAATCCTTCAATACACACGTGAGATCGAGCGCCTCCTTGGCGGCAGTCATAATGTCGTTGATGTGTATTGTATCCCGATCAGCGAGTGCAAAAGTATTAGTATACCTATGATGTCGCAGCATATCCGCAATACAGCGGGCGAGTCGCCCCGACATCGAATATAAGGCGATCGTATCCTTGCCTATCCGTATAAGATGGTTGGTGCTTGCAATAAAACTATATGTATCTTCGTTGATATCTTTTGGATAAAAAGTAAACGTAAATCGCGGACGCACGCGGCCCGCAGATTCGGAATGATACTCTTCAAATCGCAAAGTTGCGGAGATTTTCTTTGGAGCGGGTTCAACCACAAGCGGTTTCACTTTCACACCCCACCGGTATTCGTTTTCGCTATACATTTTTATACCAACCTCTTGTGCAAGAATACAGAGCCGCCCAAGATCAACCCCATGCGGGCTCTTGCTCTGCGCACTTTTTGTAAGCTCAAGCATTTCGCGCGCCTTGGCCTCAAGATCACTACGTTTCAGAAGTTTGGCGACGCTTGCCATTTGGTATGGGTTACTGCGGTGGTGAAGGGATACGTTTCCGTCCCATCGCGAAATCACCAAATAGTATTCTCCTAACGCCGATGCTGCATCCTTTTGGATTGGCACGGATGTGATCGATCGGCTACCATGTAGTGTGTCACGGGAAAAAGCGGCCGTCTGCGTCCGCTTCTTGACCTGCTGTAATTGCTCTATGATCCGATCGATATCGGAGGCTGCCGCCGCATCGCCGCGCAGTATTGAAGCAATAGTATCCTCTAGAATTGGAGCATTGACTCCTCGCCCCGCTTCGCCCGGATCAGCATAGTGTTCAATGAACATAAGCCCGAGCGCGGCGGCATGCTTGCAGTAATCGTCGTACGGACAGGAGCAGTCAAAGGTCATAAATGTACCGTCCTCTGGCGAAAACAAGATGTCTGTTCGATATGTACGACTTCCACGAACGCTGGCCTGAACATGCACCGGCCCTGCCGACTGTGGCGTTATTTTTATTTTTCCGACCGCTCCAGTTCGAAAATATACTCTTCCTCGAGAGAAAATATGCGGTTCAAAAAAAGATCGCAACTCGATGATCATATCTTCCTTCTTTTTCATCCCTCAAATATACGCAAAAGTACTCACAGAATCAACAACTTCGATACAGAGCATCGAAGAATATGGACTCAAACGAGCTGAAATCCTCCAATCCTTTATTGATCTTGTAATAGTAGCAATCTCCCTTATTGTGACCGGTCGTGGATCACATGTCCTGATGGTGGAAAAACACGGAGCCCGTCTGCAATATCAAACCGTGCCCGTCCGATTTTCGGAGTGGCCGCCAAAAGGTGGCATTTTTCTTCAATGCGATCTATAAACTTGTCTGCTATGTCTACACTGTTGGCAGCAATAAAGGCACGAATTTCACGAAGGTCGTCTCGTGCTTTATTGGAGTAGGATACCTGAGTCATACGCCTTTCCGGCGCTGCTCGTTGTTCTGGGCACGGAGTTCCGCACGTCCTTGGCCGGTATCGAGCCGCCCGATGCAAGGGCCTCTCTGACTTTCTCACGCAAGTACCGGTCGCGTTCTTCCAAAAGATCGAGACTATCGTTAATTACATCGCTCTCAGAAGGGTAGCCTCCTGACCGCCTGGGCACCCCTAAAGGAACGTGCTATAACTTTTGCTCCTTGGTTGAAAAACGCTCCTGACCCTGTAACTGTAACTGCCTTTTTCAATAATTCACGGGCTGTGGTAGTATATGTGCATGAACCGCTGTCGTACTTTTTGGTGCATATCATTCTTCGTTGCGCTGTTTTTTACTTTCGCGCTACATGTGGAGGCGGCATTGATCTATAAGTACGATTACGAATCGGGCACGTTTGATGATCTTGGACTTAATAACTGTCTCAATCCAACGCGCTGCTGGATAATAACAAATCCTGTCCGGTTTGGCGCGTATGCGCAGAAGGCAACAGTAAACTCTGATACAAACCCGTCTGGTAATATGCATTCCGTGGTGCTTCGCCCCAGTTTGTTTCCTGCTCTTTTCCAGGGGACGGAGCGCTGGATGGGATTTAGCGTCTATGTTCCGACAGATTACTTTTTTGACTCCGATGTTGGCAACAATGGGCAGATCATTTTTCAGGCGCACAGTGTGCCAGATGTTTGTGATTTTCCTGGGCTCTCTCCCGGATTTTCTATAGCAATCTCACCACAAGGCACATGGTCGCAGCAGACATGTTGGGACGAAAACGCTTGTTCCATAACGAATTGCGCCAATAAAGAAAGGAGAAATCTTGGGCTTGTTCAGCGCGGAAAATGGACTGACTTTGTTGTTAATCTGATTCCCACACACCAGAGTACGGGGAAAATAGGTGTCTGGGTAGATGGCGTGAATAAAGTTAATTATACTGGCCTATAATGGACTGGGAAATTCGGACAGGTATATAAGATGGTATAGTGGGGGTATAGAACTATCAGCGTTAACCAACCAGTATGAAAAAATCATTCAGTCCGCAGCAAAAAGCAGCGGTAGCATTAGAAGCCATAAAAGGAGAATTAACAATTCCCCAAATTGCATCAAAGTACGAAGTGCATCCCACACAGATCGGCCACTGGAGAGCAGCAGTGTTAAAAACTCTTCCCGAACTCTTCTCGGATAAACGGAAAAAAGAAAACTGGGATCGTGAACGTCAGATTGAAGAGTTATACAAGATTATCGGTCAGCGCAATGTAGAGCTGGAATGGCTAAAAAAAAAGTTGTCTCCGTTTGGACTTAACAACGAAACATGAGTTGGTTATTCCCGATCATCC
>CAYZNS010000005.1:61501-68225 GCA_964479945.1 uncultured Candidatus Saccharibacteria bacterium | reverse complement strand
TCTAATTTGTACTTACTAATACAACGTTGTCCAAAGCCGGGCTTTTCCTTCTATCTGTTGGGTAAAGTCCGGCTTTAAAGGTATGAAACATTCCATTGTTTTTTCTCTCGCTTTCCTTGTGGTGTTTGGCATTGCAAGCACGGGCGCTTTTGTAATGTTTGCGCAAACGTCCGGTGAAGGTTCTTGGTGTCATAATACGAATCCTCCATCCGAGCCGTATAGTGGCTGGGGATCAGTGTGGAGCCTCTTTACTTCTCAGCGGGATATTTTACTGACGGTGTGGTGTGGAGAACAAGTAACCATGTTTGCAGGTACGGAAGTTTCGGACGATATACCCTTTGCGGTCTGGAATACGGGATATAAGTATTTTGGAGGCGCGTGGGAGCCGGTGCAACTTAGTGGTACGCCCATAGGGAATGGCGGGTGGATTATAGGAAAAGCAGCGGGTATTATTCCGTGGAACATCATCACCAGAGGTGCGCATAATCTTGTTGCTGCTTATATGTGCCAATGGTCGTCGGGTCAATGGAAGTGCGGTTGTGCCGATGTGCAATGTCTCAAACGAGGATGGATACTGCAGAGTTTTTTTGCGCCAAACAATCAAGCGGAAGCAAGCCTTATTCCGTTTCGCGTGATGACGCTTAACGTAAAAGAGAATGCTTCTTGTGAAAGTTGTTATGCAAGCGTGGTTGCTACTATTCGGGACTCACAGGCCGATGTTGCGGGATTGCAGGAAGCAAATGCGGAGACGATACAAAATATTGCGTTGAATTTAGGTTGGCACGCTTCCCTTGCCGCTGGCATTGTTAGTAAGTATCCCATTATAGCGGAACGGACAGATAGTGGTGGTGCAAAAATTTCGTTTGCGAATTCTAAGGACGTGTGGGTATTCAACGTTCATTTGCCTGCGTTTCCGTATGGGCCCTATGAGTACCGCGATACGGGATCTACCGCGTTGGCGTTGGCCGCGGAGCAGCAGTCTGGCCGCACAAGCGCTATTCAATCCATACTAACGGCTATGACGGATGTGATTAACCAGTCATCCGTTACGCCTGTCCTTTTGTTGGGAGATTTTAACGCTCCTTCTCATAGGGATTGGACGGGAACAATGAGTGACGAGCCGGGGTATGGAACATTTACGCGCACGGCTATTTTATGGCCTGTTTCCAGTACGGTAGAAAAAAGAGGATTCCAAGACGCGTATCGCCGCATATATCCTTCCGTTTCAACTATGAGGGGAAATACATGGACACCTGCTATCACCGATGAAGTGGAAGTTCATGACCGCATTGATTTTATATACTATCACGGATACATGAACGTTTCTAATGTATGGCGCGTGGGAGCGGGCCGCAATTCCTCGGACAAAGATATTCTTCCCTCCAGTTCGTGGCCATTGGATCACCGCGCAGTACTAGTGGAGTTTTCTATGTAACAGCGATGGCGATTACGGCAAGTATGTTTGCTTTTTAAGTATGTGCTCTTCGTGCGTCTCGCTGTAATATATGACATGCGACCGGTCAGAAAGATAATAGAGGTACGGCGTTTCTTTCGGAGATAGCGCCGCTTTTATGGAATCAAGTCCGGGGTTTGCAATAGGGCCTCGCGGCAGCCCTTTGTGTGTATAGGTATTATAGGGCGAGTCAGACGCGAGATCATCCTTTGTTAAAAGCAGACTCCCCCTGCCGGTAACATACATAAGAGAGGCGTCCAATTGCAAAGGCATGTCGCGTTCCAGGCGATTTTGGATAATACCCGCGATAATGCGCTTGTCTTCGTATGTAATTGCTTCGCGTTCCAGTAAGGATGCAAGCGTCAGTATTTCGTGGAGCGGACGGCCGTCTTGTTGTATTTCATCAAATAACCCTTCCCCGGTAAGTGCGGATTCAAAATTCTGGAGCATTTTAAATACCGCTTCAGTCGGCGTAGTGGTATCAAACATCTCATAGGTATCGGGAAACAGATAGCCCTCTAGCGTGGCGCGGGGGGGGAGGCCGGCAAGAAAAGGAAAGCGTTCTTCCAGTAACGTAAAATCCGGCGGGCCCGCCTGCTCCCTATAATCTACGGCCGGCATGCCGGTTACCGCCCATAGATCGCCAGACGCAAACAATCCCTGCGCTTCAAACTCGGCGGCGATACCGCGCAGAGAAGAGCCGTCCGGTATGCGCACCGTCTGTATTTTTCGGGTAAATGGATCCGTCACCGCGGCAACCACTTCATGCAGCCAGTGCGCGCGCTCGAAAAAATACGTGCCTGCCTGTATCTTCTCCAAGCTGCGCTCAAATAAAAGTGTGAGTAAAAGAAGGCCTTCGGATCGGACAACGCCTTCCCCCGCTAAAATAGCCGCGGCCTCCCGGGCCGAGCTGTCCCGTGGGATGGTAACTTCTTTTGGGAATACCACGCCGCCCGGCGGCGAGAGCGCAAATGCAATGCCGCTTAGTAAAAATAGTATCGGCAGCATAATAAAAAAGTGTTTGCGGCGTATGCCCATATTTTGAAATCTCTTTTTGAGTTCAGTCATAAAGTCATGCGGAATAATAAATACCGGAATACTATAAAAGAGGCACAAAGACAAATCCTGGATACTCTATTCCCGTAAACGAGCCATCGCTCCGTTTGGTAAAAACCCAAATCGACTCATTAATAGGCAGGACAATTCTGCCTTCAATCTTTATATATTGCCGCCACGCCGGAGGTATCTGCGATATCAACATTTCCACGCCTTGCATGGTGCCAGGTACGCGCAGCGCCGCTGCCGCTATAATCCGGTCAAATCCGCCAATTCTCGCTGCAATTTCCGCTAAACCCGTTACTGCATTGCGGCAAAAAACCTCCACAACACCGCTGGTAATAAAATTATATTTTTCAATATTTGCTTTGCCAAACGCACAGAGCGCGGGTAAGCGCTCAAGGGCAAACACGCGCCCGCCTACGCGTTTGTTATCCGTTACAATATGGGCAAGGAGCGCCGTCTGCCACCCGGACCCGGAACCCACGTCCATTACCGTATGTCCTGGCTCGGCCTGCAAGAGCTCCAGCATACATGCCACCGTGTAGGGTTGCGAGATGGTTTGTCTCTCCCCTATGGGGAATGCTTCGTCAATGTTTGCGAGCGATTGATCGCTTTCGGGCATAAAATCGGCACGATGGATAGCGCGGAATGCGCTTATAATCCGCGGCGTTTTTAATACCCCTTTTTGTATCAGATCATCGGCGAGATCCATTAGTTTCCCAATGCCTGCTCAATGGTACTCTTTAGGGATGCGTATGGTACCGCTCCGTTTACGGGAAACGTACGGCCATCCGCAGAAATGACAATGCTATAGGGAGTGCCTCGCCCGCCAACCGCTATGGCTTCTTGAATATGCTGGTCTATAAGCCCGTCGTATTTGCCGGACTCTATGCAAGATGAAAATGCCGGACCTTCTAATCCTATATCGCTTGCTACTTTGCTAAATATTCCCGCGCTCAAGCCAGTACTCTGGCGCTCAAATACCATATTCGCAAAATCCCAAAATTTTGAGGGTCCGCCAAGTTCCCTTGCGCATTCCGCCCCGTTTGCCGCCGCGCGCGCGGATGGATGGATGCTTTCCAGTGGAAAATGCCGGTATACCCATGCTACTCTACCGTCCTTGCCGTATTCATTTATAGCTTGCAGCATAGTGGCGTGAAAGCGCGCGCAAAATGGACATTCAAAGTCGGAAAACTCTACAATTTTAACCGGCGCTGACGGGTCTCCCAAAATTCTATCTTCCGCGCTTACCGGCTTGAGCGCGTCCAATGAGCCTCCTGATGGATCTTCGGGCGCGGCCGCGTTGTTGTTTCCGGCAGCCGCGCCTCCTACTTGCGCCAAGGTGCCGGATCCGCCATCGTTTGCATACATAATAGCGCCCGCAATCAGCACGCCGGATATTACAATTGATAATGGAATTACGTACGGGTTGCTTTTTTGTTCGTTCATAGATACGGTATTATTTAATAATAATTTTTTTATTTTACAACTTTGCGTAGTGCCTCATCAAGGGATACCGTGCGCTCAATATTCCATTGCCCTACGCGCGTACGCACCAAACCTGCCAGATATCCGCCTACCCCCAACTCTTCGCCAATATCGCGCGCAAGGGATCGGATATACACACCGGGACCGGTTACCGCGCGAAGTTTTAAAAAAGGCCATTCATACTCCATAACCTCAATTTCTTTTATTATAACAGAACGCGGTTTTATGTCCACCCGACGTCCGGCTCGCGCATATATATATGCCTCTTTCCCCTGCACCTTAACGGCGCTATACAGCGGCGGGGTCTGCTGAATGTTCCCTACGAACGACGTGACGACATCGCGTACTTCACTTGCATCTACGTGGCGCCCGGGACGCCAAGTGGTGACCGGGACGCCAAGCGTCTTCTCTCCTTCTTCATCATCCGTGGCGCTCGTCATACCAAGCCGAATCGTCGCAATGTATTCTTTTTCCTTCGCGACTTCTTCCGGCAAGCGCTTTGTCGCATCCCGCCCAACACCAACTACGAGCACGCCTTCCGCGAGCGGGTCCAGCGTACCGGCATGCCCGATTTTTTTCGTGCCCGCCGCGCGGCGCAGCTTATTCAGCAGCGCATTGGATGTAATACCTTTTGGTTTATAGACGGCAAATATCATTTGGTTATAATACTGTCAAACACTAAGTGTCTGACACTAAGTGTTTGACAGTATACAAAGTTATCTTATATATTTCCGTTCTTTATGTTCTCCCTGATGCGAGATATATATGCATTAAAATAATACAAATTATGGAATGTGAGCAGCTTCAGCGCCGTGATCTCATGTGCACGCAGAAGATGCGTAATGTACCCGCGTTTATATGTTCCGCACACAAAACAGCCGCACGCCGCATCAAGCGGTTTCTTGTCGGAGAGGAATACGGATTTTTTCATGTCCAGCCGGCCATCCGGCGTAAACGCAATGCCGCGGCGCGCATATTGTGTGGGCGCCACGCAGTCAAACGTATCCACTCCTGCTTTTATAATGGGCAGGATGTCTTCGGGATGGCCGATGCCGAGCAAATGCCGTGGTTTTTCGTTTGGCATATTCTCAAACACGAGCTTCAGCATAGACACCATCACGCGCTTGCTTGATCCGAATTCCCCACCGACGGCAAACCCCTCAAACGGCAACTTTCCTATATATCGCGCCGACTCCTCCCGCAAATCGCGGAACCGGCCGCCTTGCATTACGCCATACAATGCTTGTTTCTTTGATTTTTTTGCCGCAAGCGATTCTTCTGCCCAGCGATGCGTGCGCCGCAACGATGTTTTCATATAGGCGTAATCTGCTACCGGCGAAGGACACTCATCAAACGCAATCATACTATCCGCGCCGAGCGCTTCTTGGATGCGGATGGATTCTTTGGGATTTAAGAAAAACTGCGCGCCGTTAAGATACGACCGAAAAAAAACGCCTTCGTCCGTTATCTTTATATCCCGCGGCTGCGTGCCGTCCGCTATGGAAAGAGAAGATTTCGCTTTTAGCACTTTACCCATGCCATGCTCCCTGCCGAATCCCAGGCTAAACACCTGAAACCCGCCGGAATCGGTCATCAAAGGTCGCTGCCATTGCATGAAGGTATGCAATCCGCCCTGTTTTTTGACCATCTTCTCCCCGGGCCGTATATGCAGATGATACGTATTGCAAATTAAAAGCCTGCTGCCGGCCGCTTCTGCCTCCTCGCTTGTAAGCGTCTTTACAGCCGCCTGCGTAGCCACGGTAACCAATGCCGGCGTCTCCACTTCTCCGTGAGAGGTTGTTAAAACTCCCGCGCGCGCCCTGGAATTCTTTGACTGTTTGAGTATTTTAAAATTTAGCATATTTATTTCGATTTTTTATTTACAATTTTTTATTTACAATCCATGGCAGCCGGAAGCGATGGTATAGCCAGCTGATTCGGCTGATTGTTCCGTGGAAAACCAGATGAGGTTCGCTTGCTTAATGCGACCTAATCCGCCGCACCACGGATAATAATAGCGTTTACCATTCCGGCTTGCTGCCACTAATCCGGGTAAACCGCTTGCCTGTATATATTGGCGGTGCAGCTCGCTCTGCGTTATCTCCTCCCCTTCGGCGTCATAAAATTGCACACCGCGCGCGCCGCCTTGCAGTATCCATAATTGCAATAATCCTGCCGCCAACACGGCGCCGAAAAACATGGCCATACCCCAAAACATTGTCTCTGAATTCCTGTCCCACCACAACTTGACCTCTTGTTTTATTTCTGATAATCTAACATACATATAGAGATATGTAAGCATATTGAATCTAACTCCTACAAGCTAATTCCTATCTCCTAATTCCTAACACATGGCACATACTAAATCAGCGGGCTCCACAGCTAATGTCCGCGACTCACAGCCAAAATACCGCGGTATTAAACTCTTTGACGGCCAGCGGGCGCGTACCGGCAATATTATCGTGCGGCAAGTCGGCTCGCGCGTAGTACCGGGCAGCGGCGTCAAACAAGGCCGTGATTTTACAATCTTCGCCATCCGTGACGGCGTTGTAAAATTCACCTCAAAACGAAAAACTCGCTTTGACGGGAACATAATCCGAAAGAAGGTGGTTAGTGTTATATAAAGCAACTGTATGGACGAAAAAGAACGAAAACAGCTTATAAGTGAAATGAAAGAAGTCTTTGCAACAAAAGATGATCTTTCTGCGTTTGCAACAAAAGACG
>CAYZNS010000005.1:0-61401 GCA_964479945.1 uncultured Candidatus Saccharibacteria bacterium | reverse complement strand
ATATTTCTAATTTTACCACGAAAGATGACATCTCTGTGTTTGCAACAAAAGATGATCTTTCAGCTTTCGCTACGAAAGATGATTTATCTGCTTTCGCTACGAAAGATGACATTTCAGCTTTCGCTACGAAAGATGATTTATCTGCTTTCGCCACAAAAGACGACATTTCAGCTTTCGCTACGAAAGATGATCTTTCTGCGTTTGCAACAAAAGACGATATTTCTAATTTTACCACGAAAGATGACATCTCTGTGTTTGCAACAAAAGATGACATTTCAGCTTTCGCTACGAAAGATGATCTTTCTGCTTTTGCCACTGCGGAAGATTTGTACGAATTCCGAAAAGAAGTAAATGCCCGGTTTGATGGAATTGACCGAACTTTAAAGGATGTTGTCAGAATCCATAATCTTGACGAAGAAATGGCTGTGATATATGGCCGCCTTCAGCGCGTTGAGCAAGCTGTAGGCATTAGTGCAACAGAACGGTAAGCAGATTTGTTATTCTTTCCTTTTCTTAACGGCCGCCTGAACAAACGCCGTAAAGAGCGGATGAGGTACCAGAAATCTTGATTGCAATTCCGGATGAAATTGGGTACCCATAAAAAACGGATGGTCTGAAAGTTCAATAATCTCAACCAAATCCCGCTCGGGGTTTATGCCTGATACTACCAGGCCTTTTTTTATCAACTGTTCGCGGAATGCATTATTCACTTCATACCGGTGCCGGTGCCGTTCTTTGATGGTAGTAGTTCCGTATGCCTGATGCGCTTTGGTCCCCGTTTTCAGGCGGCATTTGTAAGAACCAAGGCGCATAGAGCCGCCCATCTGACGCGCTTCAATGTTCTTTTTTTGCTCGGACATTATATCAATTACGGGATATTTTGTTTTCGGACTTACTTCCGTGGTATGCGCGTCTTCCAGCTTCGCGACATTCCGCGCAAACTCCACCACGGCAAGCTGTAATCCATAGCATAGTCCAAAATACGGAATTTTGTTTTTCCGGCAAAATTCAATCACGCTGATTTTTCCTTCTACACCGCGGCCGCCAAAACCGCCGGGGACAACAATACCGTCAAATTCACGCAATGCCCAAAGCGCTTTAGGATTACGCGAATACTCTTCCGCATCCAACCATTCAAGATGCGGCGCGCGATGTTCCGCCCATGCCGCATGTTTGAGCGCTTCAATAACGGACAGGTAAGAGTCGGCAAGCGTGAAATCCCCGGTGCTGAAATATTTGCCCACAATACCAATTTTGAGCGCTTTTTTCGCGCTCGCTGCCTGCCGCACTAAAAGCATCCAATTCTCCATGTCCCGCTTTTTACGCAGCGGCATGCGGAATTTTTCCAAGATCCGGTCGCCCAAATGTTCTTTCTCGAAATTAAGCGGTATTTCATAAATATTCGCGCAGTCCGGCGCGGATATTACGTCTTCATCGTGTATGTTACAGAAAACGGATACTTTGCGCTTGCGCGGCTCGTCCAGCGGTACCGCTGACCGCGCGAGTATAATATCAGGTTGGATGCCGGCAGTGTTGAGAGAGCGCACGGCATATTGCGTGGGTTTAGTTTTCATCTCGCCGATCATCCGCGGAATGGGGAAATAGCTCACCATCACAAAAAGCGTATTGTCCGGTTGCTGAAGCTTCATCATGCGGCCTGCTTCCAGAAAGAGCAGATTCTGATACTCTCCTACGGTCCCGCCAATTTCTATTAATACAAAATCAGCTTTTGTCCGCCGAGCGGCATACGTAATGCGCCGTATCACTTCTTCCGGCACATGCGGTACCACTTCCACGCACTTGCCGCCAAACTCCAAATTCCGTTCCTTCGTTATTACGGAAAGATACACGGCGCCTGTTGTCATATAGTTGTAGGCATGCATGTCCTCGCCTAAAAACCGCTCATAGTTGCCGATGTCCTGATCGCACTCCATGCCATCCGTCGTCACAAAAACTTCCCCATGCTCAATGGGGTTCATGGTTCCGGCATCTACGTTGATGTAGGGGTCAATTTTGAGAGCGGTTACGCGATACCCGCGTGATTGGAGTATTTTACCGATGGAAGACGTTGCAATTCCCTTGCCAATGCCGGACATTACACCTCCCACCACAAAAATGTATCGTGTCTTATTATTCTTCACGCTCTACTTCTATTGAGATAGTATCTTTTATATCTTCATTAAATTGCAATAAAACAGAATGCGCGCCCAGCGATTTAATGGGGACTTCGAGCGCAACATGCCGATCCTCAACGCCATATCCCTTGCTGCGCAATACATCTGCAATAGCTTTCTCGGAGACCGATCCGAAAAGATGCCCCTCTTCGTTTGCTTTGCGCAGAACGACAATCGGCTCTTGCTTGATCGCGTGAAGTACGTTTGTAAATTCCTCACTGCTCTGCGCCGCACGCAACGCCGCGGCTTCCCGCATGCGTTCCGCCTGCGCTAAACCGGCGGGAGTTGCGGGCTTCGCCAAGCCGCGCGGCAGCAAAAAATTGCGGAAAAACCCGGCCGCTACATCCTTGACATCTCCCCGATTGCCAAGTTTCAATACTTGTTTTAATAAAATTACTTGCATAATCGCTTCGCTCAAGTTCAAAATGCAAAGTTAAAAGTTCAAAATGCTGGAAGAGCACTCCGTGCTTTTGATTTATTAATCCGTTCCGGCGTAGCCGGAACACCATAACTTTGCATTTTGCACTTTAAATTTTGCACTTTTATCCTACTCCATCCCCCCTATTATTTCAAGTGCCTTCTCAAGCTGTGGATCGCGCAATTCTTCCCGGTCTTCGGGTGTTATTTCCACTACTATGTCCGGATCCAAGCCGTTTTCCGACAACGATACGCCGGACGGAGTCAGCCACTTGGCGATTGTTACTTTCAGCGAAGTTTCTGGCGTAACTTCCACCAGTTCCTGTACGGATCCTTTTCCAAACGTTTTTCCACCAATAAGCTGGATGTCCTTATGATCCCGTAACGCGCCGGCAAGAATCTCCGAAGCGGACGCCGAACCCTCATTAACGAGTATCACCGTGGGAATATCCGCAAGCGCGTTATACCCGCGGCTGCGGTGCAGCAGCTCGGTTTCATCGCCGAATTGTTCGCGCGCCACCACCTTCCCTGATTCCAAAAACCAGCTTGCGATATCAACAGACGCTTCCAGAAACCCGCCCGGATTGTTGCGCAGGTCAAGTACAAGTTTATTGCTTCCTGAGCGCGCCATTTCTTCCAATGCGCGGCGGAATTCCAACGGAGCGTTTTCCGAAAAGTTATGCAGCCGTATGATAAACACGCCGCCGTTCCGTTTTTCCATATCAAGTACGGGAACGCGGATAGTATCGCGGGTAATTTCAATTACGCGCGTTGCGTCTTCGCCGCCCCGCAAAATAGTGAGCTTTACGATTGTTCCTTTGTCGCCGCGGATAAGGCGCACGGCCTCATCCAATGTCAGGTCAGCCGTAGACGCATTATCAATCTGCAAAACGTTATCCCCTGCCATAAGGCCAGCTGCGGCGGCGGGCGAGCCGGTAAGAGGAGCAATGATCGTAAGAATGCCTTTGCGCATGCCAATCTCGGCGCCGATTCCTTCAAACTTGCCTTCAATCTCCGATTCAAATAATTCTTTCTCAACCGGTGGGAAAAACACGGTATAGGGATCGTCAAGCGCTTTTATCATACCGCTAATAGCGCCGTATACCATATTCTGGCGGTCCAGGCCATCCGCATCCACGTATTTTTCTTCCACAATGCTCCATGCCTTCCAAAACGTGGAAAAATCAATTTCTGCCGGCTTGGCGGTTTCTTTATTGTAAAGGCTAGTAACCTTGTCAATCGCCGGCCGCTGGCTGTACCCCATATAAATACCAGCACCAAAACTCGCTCCTACAATGAGGAGCGCTATTGCGACTAAGCCAATTTTTTTGAGATTGATCATGATATATGAGTAGTATCGCAAAGAAAAATGCCCTGGTCAAACGAAACGACGTGGGCATTTCATTTATTGTATCCTCGATCAAACTATTTGTTGACTACTTCTGAAAACCACAGAAGCAGAGTAGAAACCACTAAAACTATAGTAGCTGATTGCCATTCCTGCATACTTCCCAACACAAGACCTACCAGCATAGTGATACCACCGAGTATACGCATAGAAAACTCCTTTTTGTTGCAATTTGAATTACACATATCATACATTTACTTGTTTTGCAAGCGATGTATAATCACTTTATGGTCACTCTCTATGGTAAAAACTTCGTATGGATGCACCTTTCGCGGCCTTCGGAGGAAGATATTCTGGAATTGGCGCAGAACAAAGATCTGCATCCATTGGTTGCCGATGAGCTGGTACATCCGACGTTTCGCCCCAAAGTGGAGCATCACGATTCGCATTTGTATCTCATTCTCCACGTTCCCAAGTTTGACGCGCGGGATTCCAGCCATGGCGCGGAAATTGATATCGTTATCGGCAAGGATTTTTTTATAACCACCCAGTACGCGCGCGTGCCCGCGCTGGAGGAATTTATCCGCGTATGCGAGACGGATAAGCGCCGCGCCAAACAATACATGACAAATACCGGTGAGCTTCTCTACCATTTGCTTTCGCATGTGTTCGCGAACGCGCTGCAAGAACTGGAGGTATTGGACAAGCGCATCACGGAAATGGAGACAAAACTATTCCGCGATAGGCGCCGAGAATTTGTGGAAGAAATTTCGCTCTTGCGGAGAGAAATACTGGACTTCCGCCGTACCGTGCAACCGCAATTAAGCGTGCTTCAATCGCTGGAGGAAGAAGGAAAGACGTTTTTTGGCAAACATATGCGCCTGTATCTCTCGCGGATTATTGGGGACTATTTGCGCGTGTGGCATATCTTGGAAAACCACAAAGAGACCATAGAAGCCCTGCGCGAGACGAATGAGTCCCTGATATCGCTGCGCACAACGGAGATAACGAAAAATCTCACAATAATGGCGTTTATTACATTCCCCCTTACGCTTCTGGCGTCTCTCTTCGGGATGAACACCGTTACGTTCCCCATTGTGGGGCGTCCAAATGACTTTTGGATTATTATCGGTATAATGTTGGCAGGCATTGTGGGGATGTTTGTGTTCTTTCGGTGGAAAAAATGGATTTAAGTAAGTGCAAAGTTCAAAGTGCAAAATGAAAAGTTAAGGTGTCGCTGCGCGACATTTATATAATGATCCCGCTGAAAGCGGGATACCAAAATTTTGAACTTTGAACTTTGCATTTTGAATTATGAAAATCTACAATTCCCTCACGCGAAAAAAAGAAATATTTAAGCCCCTCAAAAAAGGGGGTGTTGGTTTATACACCTGCGGACCTACGGTTTATAACTACGTGCATATTGGAAATCTCCGTACCTATATTTTTCAGGATATTCTGAAAGCCGTACTGGCGCACAACGATTTCCGCGTACGGCATATTATGAACATTACGGACGTGGACGACAAAACAATCGCGGGTGCCGCGCAAGAACGTTTGTCGCTCCGCGATTTTACCCGGCAGTACGAAAACGCCTTCAAACACGATCTTGAAAAACTGCATATCGCGCCTCCGTATGCATTCACGCGCGCCACGGAACATATCCCGCACATGATCCGGCTCATCGGGAAGCTTCTTAAAAAAGGAATAGCATATCAAACAGACGGTTCCGTATATTTTGACATATCCAAATTCAAGCCATACGGCCGCTTGAGCCGCGTTGCAAGCCGCCGCCTGAAAGCGGGCGCGCGCGTTGATGTGGATGAATACGCAAAACAAGACGCGCAGGATTTTGTGCTGTGGAAAGCGAAAAAGGAAAGAGAGCCCGCGTGGCCCGCGCCGTTCGGCGAAGGCCGCCCCGGCTGGCATATTGAGTGCTCCGCTATGGCAACCGCCTATCTCAAACAGCCGTTTGACATCCATACCGGCGGCATTGATCTTCTCTTCCCGCACCATGAAAACGAAATCGCACAGTCGGAAGCGGCAAACGGGAAGCAATTCGTGCGTTACTGGATGCACGGCGAGCATCTGCTGGTAGACGGGCAGAAAATGTCAAAGTCTCTGGGTAATACGTACACCTTGCGCGATATTGAACAAAAAGGATTTGACCCGCTGGACTTTCGTTATCTCATTCTTACCGCGCACTATCGCTCAAAACTGAACTTTACGTGGCAGTCGCTGGAAGCCGCGCGTAACGCGCGAAAAGAGCTTGTAGAATTTGTGCGGGAACTGCTGCGAGAGAAAAGCAGCGGAAACCTTTATGCATCATATGAAAAGAAATTCTTTGCCGCCGTTGCCGACGATCTCAACACGCCGCAAGCGCTTGCCGTTCTGTGGAATTTGATAAAAACCTGCCGCACGGCATCAATACGCCATGCGGGTGGCGCATTAAATCTCGTTTTTAAATTTGACAAAATTCTGGGTCTGGGGCTCGCCGACATAAAGCCTCTTGATGTTCCGGAGGATATTCACGCATTAGCTAAAAAACGCGAACAGTTGCGCCAAGAGAAAAAGTGGCGGGAAGCGGACGCCGTACGCGCCGAGCTGGAACACATGGGCTGGTTAGTGGAAGATACGCCGAAAGGACCGCGGATTGTGCAATCACAATGACCAATCAAGAAATAGTCCACATCTTAAAAGAAATGGCGCTCATGCTTGAGATGGATGACGTGCCGTTTAAGCCGCGCGCGTATGAAAAAGCCGCAGAAAGTATTGAAGCGCTTGAGCGCGACGTCGCGGATATTTACAAAGCGGGCGGCATAGAAGCGCTGTCGAAAGAGATACCTGGCGTAGGCAAAGGGATCGCTGATCATATTGAGCAACTCTTACAAAAAGGGACGTTCAAAGAATACGAGGATCTCAAGAAAAAAAATCCGGTTGATATCACGGAACTTACCGGCATTGAGGGCATAGGGCCGAAAATGGTGCGCGCCTTGTGGAAAGAACTCAAGATTAAAAATCTCAAAGATCTGGAGAAAGCGGCTTTGTCCGGAAAAATCCGCGCCCTGCCGCATTTCGGCGAGCGTTCCGAAAAAAAGATATTAAAAGGTATTGAATTTTTAAAAAAATCCGGCGGACGCAAAGTACTCGGCCTTATGATGCCGGAACTGCACGCGCTGGAGAATACGATACGCGCGTTTCCGGGTGTAACCCGCGCCATTATCGCAGGGTCGGCTCGACGTCGGAAAGAAACCATAGGCGACATTGATATCCTGGTAAGCTCATCAAAACCATCAGATGTTATGGCGCGTTTCGTAAAATTGCCGATGGTTGTGCACGTCTATGGCAGCGGGGAGACTAAAACAAACGTGCGGCTCAAAAATGGACTGGATGCGGATTTGCGCGTGATACCGGAGAAATCGTGGGGTGCCGCACTCAATTACTTTACCGGCAGTAAAGAGCACAATGTAGAACTGCGAAAAATTGCGATAAAAAAAGGATATAAACTCAACGAGTACGGATTATTTAAAACTCAAAACTCAAAAGTCAAAAGTCAAAACTACAACGCAAAACTTAAAACTACACAAATACAAATAGCGGGAGAAACCGAAAAAGATCTATATAATGTGCTCGACATGCAATATATAGAGCCGGAGTTGCGGGAGAATACGGGAGAAATTGAGGCTGCGCAAAAAAATATGCTGCCTAAGCTTATTGAATACGGTGATCTGAAAGGAGACTTGCAGACGCAGACCGACTGGACCGACGGCGAGGATTCCATAGAAGAGATGGCACGCGCGGCCGAAGCGGCGGGTCTGGAATATATCGTAATTACCGATCATACGAAATCTCTTGCCATGACCGGCGGCGCGGATGAAAAGAAGCTGGAACAACAGATGAAGGAGATTGACCGTATAAACAAAAAGTTTTCCGCCAAAGGCGGATCCGCCTCCGGCGGACAAGGCTTCAGACTTCAGGTTCTAAAAGGCGCGGAGGTTAACATTCTAAAAGATGGCTCGCTGGATATTGCGGATGAATGCCTGGCAAAACTGGATGTGGTGGGTGCGGCCATTCACACGAGCATGAAGCTTTCTGAAAAAGAACAAACCGTGCGCATTATCCGCGCGATGGAGAACCCACATGTAGATATTATTTTTCACCTTACGGGCCGCATTATCAATTCCCGCGAGCCCATCGCGCTTGATGTTGATGAAATTATAAAAGCTGCCAAACGCACCGGCACTATTTTGGAGATTGACGCCTATCCCGTGCGGTTAGATATCAAAGCTGAATACGTGCGCAAATGCGTGGAAGCAGGGGTAAAAATGGCAATAGATTCAGACGCGCATTCCGTACAGCATTTTAAATTTTTGGAACACGGCATTGCCGAAGCTCGCCGCGGCTGGGCAAAAAAAGAGGACGTGGTTAATACCCGTCCTTTACAAGAGTTTATGAAGTTGTTGAAGCCTCGTAGATGAATTAGGATAGTCTTTGGTATATTTTTGGGCGTCGCACATCCCATACCAACCCCATCAGCTCGAGCGATCGCAGTACCCATTTACCGACATCAATATCCCACCATCGCCAACCCAAGTACGCGGAACGTGGATCTGCGTGATGGAACGCATGATACCGTTCCCCTACCATCGTCAGCAGTGCACCGAACCATGAACCATTGCGGCTGAAACTTTCTTGCCGTACGGCTGTGCCAAACATATGCCCCGCGGAATTGATACTGAATGCCATGTTCAGCACGTAAGTGACGCGGATAAACGCGAGCCACACGCCTGCCTGACCAAAAAAAACATATGGAATGATGAATCCAAGAACAAAACAAGGAGCAAACAAGAACCGCTCACTTCTTATGAAAGGTATCCTTGCCGTATCCATTCTTTGGACTGACGGAGAATATTCCCGTTGAACAAAAAGCCAGCCAATATGGCTCCAGAAAAAGCCATACCATCTTCCGTCAAAAAGTTTTGGAGAATGCGGGTCATCGAATTTATCTTCATACGCATGATGCTGATGATGATTCGGCACCCATGATCTCTTGTGCATACCCGCCATCCATGCGCCGACCGCTAGGATACATTCGACTACCGGATCCATTTTGAAGCTTTTGTGCGTATCATGTCTATGGAGACCCAAACTTACGCCGAGGCCGGTGTAAATGGTCATAAAAAATGTTGCTGCGATAGATATAAAAGAATATCCACCTGTACAGCCGTACCATACCCCGTATAGAGCGCCAGCAGTTATCAACGAAAGAAACGTGATGGTGCTGTAAACCGGATACGCTGTAATTTGTTTCTCCCGAAGTTTTTGAAGAAACAAAATCGCCATGCCGCCCAAAACGCCGAAAGCAGCCACGACGGCTAAAACCAGAACTCCCATGTTCATAATTCCTCCTTTTTCAAGAACAATTTGATTCTTTATCAGCGTAGCATACACATGCGCAAATAGCTATTGTTATTTGCCCTCACAGAAACAATTTGCTATACTAGGCAACGAATTGAAATTTGATCTTTGAGAAGGAGGAATCACATATGGAAAAACGGAGAGTTGTTATCACCGGCATTGGCGCCATATGTCCGTACGGAGCTGACATAAAAAATATATGGCACAAATTACTCCACGGCACGCCTGAATTTACTCCCATAACACGCTTTGATGTATCCGAGCTCAACACACGCATAGCAGCCCAGATTGCGACATATGACCTGCAGAATTTTTTCCAAAACAGAGACACCTTGAAGCAAATCAGGCGCGGGAGCAATCGCATGGCCGACTTTGCCTGCGTGGCCGCATTGAAAGCTTGTGAAAATGCAGATGTGTTGAATGGCGAACAGAAAATATCTTCCAGCCTGCGGGATCGGATGATGTTAATTGCAGCTACGGGGGGTGGTGCGAGCGGGATAGTTGCCGAAGGAGGGGCGCTATTGAACGAACTGCGCGGGAAATATCCCTCCGATCCGAACCTTGTTGCAAGCGAGTACGGAAGAAAACGAGCTTTTGCCGCTATACAAGGATTGACTGACAGTTGCGGGGCGCGCATATCAACAGCGCTTGGCATTACCGGCGGGTTCGTAACACCTGTTGAAGCATGCGCCAGCGGCGCGGGCGCAATACGGCTTGGATGGAATGAGATCATGCTTGGCAATACGGAAATATGTATTGCGGGCGGCGCTGACGCTATTGATGAAGTAATGTTTTGGGATTTCAATGTATTAGCGCGCAAGGGCGCCATGACGCGGTGCAACAACGAACTTACGACCGCCTCAAAACCATTCGATCTTCTTCGAGACGGCTTTGTTATGAGTGAAGGAGGAGCGTTTCTTGTATTGGAAGAACTTGAACATGCCGTGCGGAGAGGAGTGCGCATCTATGCAGAAGTAATCAGCCATGGTATCACTTCAGACGCCGGACATGAAACCGATCCTGATCCAAATATGCAGGCGCGCGCAATCCTAAAAGCGCTTCCGCTGAGATTTCAAGATGATTTGCAATGGTTTGCCAGTCATCTTTATATAAACGCGCATGGCACCTCAACACCCAACGGAGACGCCGCTGAGACGCAAGCGATAAAAAAGTCATTTGGCGATCTTGCCTATAGAATACCGATAAGTTCTACAAAAGGGTTTTCCGGACACATGATGGGAGCTGCCGGCGCCATTGAGGCAATAGTTTGTATTTTGTCTCTTGTGGAAAGAACTATTCCTCCAACTATGAATCTGTGCACGCCTGATCCTGTCTGCGATCTTAATTATGTAGTGGGCAGAGCGCGAGAAGCGCCAGATTTGCTATTTGCTGAAAACTACAGCTTTGGATTTGGCGGACAAAACCTGGTTAACACCTTTGAACGCTATTACGATATATAGCTTACAGCAAAAGTCCTCCGACCCTGGTCGGAGGGCATTTTTTTTATCGTATTTCATATGTTAATGTCATTGTTATTTTAAAATCCTGCGAGCCGGGCTCAATGCTTGGCGCGGGCGCTACAGCCGCGTCTCCGTCAAAACTTTCCGCAACGGCCATACGCTTATCATAAAACACGGGCGGGCCGCCTCCTTCGTTTATGAAAAGGAGCCGCCCTAGCCGGAAATCGCCCGCGTCCGCCAGCGCTTCCGCTTTATCTTTTGCTTTGGCAATCGCTTCCGCGCGGGCTTCGTTTTCTACAGCAGTAGGATCATCCACCGTAAAGTAAATGCCGGATACGGAATTGGCGCCGTTTTCCACCACGCCGGAGAGAATACCGCCTACTTCTTCAAAATTCCTTACCTTTACGGAAACCATGTTGTGCACGGTATAGCCCACAATTTCTGGCGGCGGGCATGCCTCACGCTCCGAAACATAAGGATCAATTTCTACGCCCTTTTGAAGAATTGGACCAGTGCAATTGTAATACTGATACCGCGGCTCCACGCTATAGCCCTGCGTTTTTATATCCTTGCGTTCCACCCCCTTTGATTTCACGAAATCAATGGCATCGTTTGTTTTTTTGGTGTTTGTCTGCTGTGTTGCGGTCAAATCGGTGCCGCCCTGCGTCAGCACCGTAAACGTAAACTCCGCGACGTCCGGAATAACAACCGCTTCTCCTTCGGCCGAAACCGAGAAACTTCTAAATGAGGACGGTTCTATTGACTGGCTGAACGCGCGCACGTACCAGAGCGACGCAACGGCTCCCAATAACAGCGCGGCAACCAGCGCCATCCCTACCCAATTTTTTATGCGTGGATCCATGTTTTGTCTTATGTTAATAACGATAAATTACCTTAATTCTCCTTCACTTATTATACTTTCTTAAGCATATGATTAAAAAATTCAAAATGCAAAAATCAAAAGTTAAAATTTTGGTGTCCCGACCCGGGTCGGGACGATTTTATATAATAATATCGCGAAGCGATACCTTAATTTTGCATTTTGATTTTTAATTTTTGATTTACAAACGCCAGTGCCCCATACAACCCTCCCTTATCCCCCAACTCCGCTTTTTTTATGACAGGCAGTTGCGGAAATACTTTCATAATGCTTGTAAGATGCGCCTCTACGCGATCAAGCGGTATCGCGGGGTTGCCGGTAATCATGGAGCCGCCAAGTACTACCGCATCCGGCGACCAATGCACAATGGTATTGTGAAGCCCGTATGCCAAAACGCGCGCCGCTTCTTCCCATGCACCGGCATTGGTAACCTCGTGGGGCTCTTTTTGATACCGTTCCCGAAACGCCGTGCCGGATATATAGCTTTCCAGCGCGGCGGAAACCCTGCCCGCATGATGCGATGACCCGTCCATATCAAGTATCTGATTGCCCGGCTCAAAGCCAAAAGCGCTCGGGTCCATGTTTCCGTTTACAACCCGCGCGCCGCCGACCCCCGTACTTACCGTAATGTAGGCAATAATGTCATGCCCTTTGCCGGCGCCTGCTGTTGCTTCTCCCAACCCCGCTAATGCCGCATCGTTTTCCAGATACACCGGCGCGCCGAGCGCGCGCTCTAACTCCTGATGCAGCGGCTCCCCCACCCAAAGTGGAAAATGAGGTTGAGCGCGCAGCGTTTTTTTATCGGCATCCAGTGCGCGCACGCCGGCGGCGCAGGCGCGCACTTCCCCGCCTTGGGCCGCCGCTTTTGCAAGTTGCGCGTATTCGGCAATCGCCTCGGTAAAATTCTTGCGCGTGTCGCACACCAGTGGATCGCCGAAAGATACGCCATCCGTTGAATACGCAATGCGTGTTTTGGTTCCCCCAATATCTAATAACAAATACATACTGCTTTGAACTTACTACTTACAACTTGATTGCTTTCTTAAACTCCTCCACCATAGGCACGTGTTCCGTCTCCACGCCGTATGCCGTACCTGTATAATACGCAAACCAATCGGCAGTCAGCAATGAATTAAAAATCCGCTCCCAACGAGTAGACCCTTCCAGCGGCACATCCGTTACAGGAAGCCCGCGTTTTTCATATAACTTTTTGCAAACATCCATGCGCTTTTGTATGCGCGGATCATCTTCTGAATCCCGCAAGAAAATAAAATGATATTTCTCCGAGAGATGCTTTGTAGTTTCTGTAGAATCGTAGCCCGTCATCTCGTTGTGATTTAACTCCGGAAATACATTATAAAATGCGGGGATCTTCCCTGTCTCGTTGCATTTTATCTTCCAATTGCATGCAATTGCCTTATTCGCGCGCGACGCATATATAATAGGAATAGTATGATGCAATTTTTGGGAAAGTGCATTTCCGGCTGATTCATTTTGTTTCGTCCGCAATGCGCGGCTGAGCCCTTGCACTTCCTTTATTTCTTCATCCAAACCTATGAGTTTTAATAGACCCAACAAACTAAATCCCAGAGCACTTCTCGGCTGGATACCCGTATCGGGAATCTTCACGAAAGGGAGCTCATATTCGCGCGCCAGCTCTTCCAGGCGCCCACCGACAGAAATTGCCGCGGCCGGAAATCCTCTTTTTCGCGCTTCCTCAAGGCCGTCAATAACTTCCTCGGTATTTCCGGAATACGAGCTTGCGATAAAAAGCGTGGCGCGCACCATATCAGCATGCATTATGGGAAAACCGTAGTCGGTATGAACACTACAAGGCAACGCCGGACGCACGGATTGCAATAAGTCCGCCGCCAAATGCGAGCCTCCCATGCCGGCAACAACGAAATAAGACGCTCTCCCGAAAACGCCGTCCCGCAAAACCACAGGCTCATATTCAAATTGCTTCGGAAAATCTCTGATTGCTTGTTCCATCATAAACTTATAACATATTACTTAAGCGATATATCCAATTCATTATTCAACGCATCAGCAACGTGTCGCAGAAAAGAAACGGTCGGATTCGATCTTCCAGACTCCAAACGAGAAATTGCGGCTTGTTTTGTTCCGACTCTTCGCGCAAGGTCTTGCTGTGTAAACCCTCGTTCTATCCGTCTCCGTATGATCATACCGATAAAAGCATATTCAGGTCCCAATGCATCGTAAGCTCTTCCAATTTCCTTATTTTTCAGAAGTCGTTTTTTAAATTTTATGTAATCTTTCATATGCGGGCTCAGAGATAATTACTTTCATTTCTTTTCATTTTTACGTTCTTCCCGCTCGGCTACAAGTTTTTTTACTTCTTCGTAGGACATTTTTTTTGGCCAATACACAGTTCCGCTACTGTCAAAAACGGGGTGAGCGAGTTTTCCGCTTTTTGAGGCAAGTTCTTCTAATTCTTGTGTTACTGACGCATCTTCTGTTATAGCGATCGAACCAAGTAAATTTTTATCGAATTCTCTTTGCTTAACTTCTGGTCGAATCGCGCCCCACGCATACCCACGAATCCCAAATCGTTTTCTACGCCACTCTGTATCGACTAAAGACAACCCAAATATTACTGCAAGAGTATAAGCCTTATCTCTACCTTCAACTCCTTGAGGCCAATCAGTTGCTGTACCCGCCACATTGAGCCAATTCTCCTTAGAACGTTCTAGATATTCTTTAAAAGTTGGATGTTCCACTTCTTCCTCCAATTTAGGAACATAAACCTCTCCCAGTCCTCCCTCATGATATATGAGTCCTTGTTGTCTGCGTTTTAATTCTCTCTTATAAGAAATTATACTGTTAATCATCTTGCGATACTCGTCTGTATTCATAAAGCGCACTGCAAATTCCTTAAAATCAGGACTCATTAGCAGTTCGAGTTTTTGTATTGCCGTTTTTTCTGCTTCCACTACTTCCGGCATCTGTTCTGCCGGTGGAGTTGGCTGATTTATTTCAATTGGCGGTATTTTTTCTGACATAATTTTTCTTCATAAACTTATAACTTGCCAGAATTTGGTATGCCAAATTCCTTTACCACACTGCTTTTGTATATACTTTTTTTATAACACTGTCTTTCGATAGAAGTTTTGCATCGTGGAGCCGTGCCGTAGCAACAATCACCCTATCATGGAGATCTTTGAATCCCTTTACACGATTTGTCTCAAGAATAAGCGTCCATGTAACTTCGGAAATTATGAAATTGCTTGCCTGTGATAACTTTAAAACAATTTCCTCGAAATTCACTTTCACTTTTTTCTTATCCACAATATCAATACATTCAAGAAGCACAATCGCAGGCACCATAATCACTACCTCACCCCTATCAGCAGAATCAAAAACGTCTCGCGCAATTCGCGAGAGTTTCTTGTCATCAGCAAGATACCAGATGAACGCATGCGTATCAGCTACGTAATACATATTTACCTTACGTCCTTAAAAAGGCCTTTCTTCGTTTTTTCTATGTCTTTCTCGCTAATCTGCACCCCTTTCCAGAGACCTTTGAGTGAAATAGGAGCTGACAGAAACTGTTTCGATCCTTTTTTTAGTTTTAAGAGTTCCTCCTCCAGTTTTTCTAACTTTTTCGCATATGTAATTGTAGAATTGATTGTTGTGGTCATAATCTTATGGTACATTTTTCTCGCATATTTTTCAAGTATCCTACTTCTCAGTACCCTCTTCTTTCACATGCTCCCGCTCGGCCTGCCGGTGGAGTTGGCTGATTTGTTTCAATTGGCGGTATTTTTTCTGACATTATTATAAATTATCGCGAAGCGATACCAAAATTTTGCACTTTGCATTTTGAACTTTGAATTTATTTTATATCGTGTCCCCCGAACTGATTCCGCAAAGCAGACAATACCTTACCCGCATAGCTTGGCTTCGCGGCTGATTGTGTTCGGAATGCAACAGCATTCTCTATACCAGGAGCAGGAACGCCGAGTTCCTTTGCGGTATTCACCATCCACTCCCCTTCCCCGCCACGTGCGACGGATCCGGAAACTTGATCCAATTCTGCGCCATATTGGGAATACGCGTCCTTGAGCCATCCGACCAGGCGCGACTCAATAACGCTGCGATGATTGTACAGATCCGCAATTTTTTCAAGATCAAATTTGTAGCTTCCGCGTGTTTCTGCGTCAAGTCCGCGTGTGTCAGCGGCCGTGCGCAGCACGGCAAAGCCTTCCGCGATTGCCTGCATCATGCCGTACTCAATACCATTGTGCACCATTTTTACAAAGTGCCCCGCGCCCGATGCTCCCATATGCGCATATCCGCCGTCAGCGGCAATATCTTGAAATAATTCTTCCATTTTTTTATATTGCTTCTCGTCTCCGCCAACCATCACACACGCTCCCTCACGCGCGCCCTGCGGTCCCCCGGAAATGCCCGCGTCCAATATATGAATATCCCGTTTGGCAAGTTCCTCCGCACGACGCACCGAGTCCTTATAAAACGAATTGCCACCATCTATCACAACGTCATGGGGGTGTAAAAGCGGTACAATTTCAGCTAAAACGGCATCCACCGCCTGATGCGGCACCATAAGCCATATAACGCGCGGCCGTTTCAACAAACCGATTAAACCCCAGTATGACGGCGCTTTAATTGCCCCTTTCCACGCTATCTGCCGCATTACATCCTCATCCTTATCATATACAACAACCTCATGCCGCCCTTCCAGCAATCGCTCCACCATATTCCGTCCCATTTTTCCAAGACCAATGTAGCCGAGTTTCATAATATATTATTTAGAGCCTATCTCAAAAATAATGAGGAGATGAAATCCTTAAAATTCGTTGCGAAAATTGCAAAAAATGAGGAGGCATAGCGAGCTATGGCGACGAGTTTTTTGTAATTTGCAGCCGAATTTTAAGGATTTCAGCCCTCAAGTGTTTAATTTGTTATATTTGCACGGTTATTTTTGAGATAGGCTCTATACAAAGCGTGATCACCCACATCAAGAAATATAACATCGGAACCGTCAAATTCAAAGAGAACGCGGTGTGTATTGTCAACAGAAAAACTCCACTGGTTTTTTAACTTCCCGTGGAGTTTGTGGGTGTTTAGTTGAACGTTGAATGGATTAGCGCGAAACAAGTTTTCACGCTGCTCCGCTTTCAATTTCACTTCTAATGGAAGTTTTTTGTAATGCCGCTTAAACCGCGCACTGAAACGAATTTTCATGTCTAGCGAAAATCTTTTAGCGATTTTAGAAGCGGAAGTTTTCCTTGTCTTTTAAGCCGCCTCGCTTCCCGCGACCACCGCAACACATCTTCTTCCGTAGCAGTTTCTTTCTTTTTTTGAACATCAAGCACATCATGCGAAGCGGATTTCACATATTCGTCATACAAAGCAGCTTTTTGCTTCAATTCCTCATATTCTTTTTTCGGTATAGTAAGCGTAGCCATAGAATATTAGTATCACAAAACACTTTAAAATTCAATGTTCTCTTTTCCCTTTTGACTTTTTACTTTATTCTTCACACTATACCATATCCAGGAGACCATGCTGGCGAGGAGATATTGATACATTCCGACAAAAAACACGAAGAATGCTAAATCCCAATATGCAATGGTGCGATAGCTGACGAAATGAGAATATATGTATTCATGTAATCCGGCAAGAAAGATACCCGGTATAAGAAATAAAACCAAGGATAAAATATTCGGCATCGTAACGTTGGGAAGATATAAAGTAAAAAGCAGAAAGAATGGAAATATAGAACTAGCAATAAGTAAAACAAACGCTATCCACGTTACCTTTGTCGGTTTGAAAAAAAATTTCATAAGACTCTTACTTCAGTAATCTAAAATACTCATCACGCGATATGCCAGCAGAGCGAAGATTGTTCTTAACAATAAAAACAGGAACTTCTTTGTACATGGGAATTACGATTGGGCGTTTAACGCTATCTTTCACATAAATCAAATGATCTCCTTCATGGCGGTCAAGCTTAAAACTGTATTGTTCAAAAACCCGTACGAGTTTCCTGAAATGAATCGGCGTAATGCGCGGCATGTAACATTATGATCCTATAGTAACACGATCTATCACGACCAATTCCGGATCACTCCAATGCCGATGCTTATGGATATATCCCGCTTCTTCCAAAATTTCATCTAATGTGCCCATCTTAGCCGCGGATTTTAAAAATCCTTTTACAGCATCGCGCAAATTCATTTTTGCCTTATCAATCGTCTCGCCGCAGCTTGAAACGTCCAATTCTGGATTGTATGAGACAAACAAGCTTCCTTCTCGGAAGATCTGTACCGTAAATGTTAAATTTTTTGGAATAACAAGCGTAGCCATACGCAAACAGTATCACAAAACACTTTAAAATTCAACTGTTTCTTTCTCCTTTTGACCTTTAATTTTATTCTTTATACGGTACCATATTTTGGAAACTATACTGGTGAGGAGATAATAATACACAAGAGCAAAGAGAACTACAATGAAAAGATCATAAACACCAAGAATACGAGGAGTCTGTGAAAATGTAGCAGTAGGTTCGAAGATACTCATCATATACCCAGCCATTACTATTGCTGGCATTGAAATCAAAAAAATAAAATTGATAAAATACCAAAAAACAATGTTTTGAGGAAAAAAAGTATCATCATATATGAGTATAAGCAACATGTTTGCTAATAGAGCCGATATTGACAAAAGTCCGAAACTTATCCAAGTTACTTTCGTCGGTTTGAAAAATGATTTCATAAAATATTGCTTTATTCAGATGTGCCGAGCCGGGCTGTCTCCCGGTGCAACCGTGGATAGAGCTCGGTTAGTCACATTCTTGCGCTTACTTGCTATTCATCGCTGGTCCCTCCGTTCCCTTATCATACTCCATCAACGGCAGGGTGTGCCACTGCTCCAATATCGGCGTGATAAACTTCCATAATAAACGGCGTCCCCTTCCAGCGTCCGTTATCTATGTATGCTGTCATGCGGAAATATGTTTCCATGGTAGAATCCGACACCACGTTCTCTTCCGCTTTATATCCTCTATATTGCCCGCGCACTACGTCTGTCCGCAGCCGTGCTTCATCAAACAGACGCAATGCTTCAAACACCCGCGCGCTCCGTACGGATTTTGACAGCATCCAATCTTTGTGGCATGTATCATATCCCGAATTAGGGCTTGAAAATCATCCTTCGTATGCGGGCTCCTGGCAAATCCAACTACGCGAAATTTCTCCTGCAGAAGTTTTTTTAAATACAAATCAAACAGGGCATGGATGAGCTTTTTGCGCGCCAAATCCCCTGTTACTCCGAAGATAACGAATATGGTTGGTGATTGCGAATTTGAGGAAACAATAGTACTCATAGTGGAAAACGAGATTTTAAGCCTTCAATATTGCCGGACATTAAAAAAGAAGTTTCTTCATCGCTGTCTAATTTTGCATTGGAATTTAACGGTGTTGCGCCAACATATTTTGCTGAAGCCCGCCCATGTATACTAGCTTCTACCTTTTGAAGAATGCTTTCCAACCGCTCAAAGACAAGCTGATAACATCGTTCACCCGGATACAGCCGTATCACATGGTTTGTGCCGTTGAATATGGGGATAATCATTGTTCCCGTGTAATATGCGTCCACAACACCAGATTCTATCACAATACCCCTTCGCACCATTGAACTTCGCGGGTGAAGCGTGGCCATAATATCACCAGTATTGAGCGTAATTTTTTCAAACGTGGACGCCAAGACGTGTTCACTGGGAAGCACTTCAAAGAATTGGCCGGGTGTAAGTTCAATAAAAGTAAAATTTTCCTTAGTTAATGAAGTGCTAATCGTGTTCGGGCGGATCGCAATGCGTCCTTCCGGCACAATATCCCAGTTTTTTGGCATGTAAAAACTAAACCCCAAACGCAAATCAACCGCGTGCGGCTGTAACTGAAAACTATCCAACGGCGGCAAAAATTCTATAATGCGCTCTTTAATTGCCGCGCTTATTTCCGGTTTTCCAAGTACGGCCATAATGTGATACAGTATAGCATATGAAAAAACAGCAAAAAAACGCCAAAAAGCCGCATTCCCGTGATGATGTCCGATTTAAGGTATTTCTTGGCTCCATTGCTTTACATTCCGCGCTCGCAACCTGCGACCGCCTGCGTACCGCCTGCGGCATTGTCAACAACAAGCGTCTGCGGGGTATAGGATACAATGGTTCCGTAAGCGGACTTCCGCATTGCGATGAGGCGGGGCACTTAATGGATAATAATCACTGCGTGCGCACACGCCACGGCGAAGCGAATGCCATTACAAACACCGATCGTAACGATCTAAAAAACGGACAAGCAATTGTTTTGGGAACTCCTTGTTTTCACTGCGCAAAAAACTTTGCTGAAGAAGGTGTTATGCGTATTGACTACATTGGAAATTATGATAACCAACTTGGAGATCATCATCTGGAAGAACTTGCGAAACTAAAAAATATGAAACTTCAACCTCATAGCGTAGACTGGGCAGATTTTTTTCAGGAGCTCTTTGACCTTCTCACGCGCAAAGGCGGTATTCTCGCAAACGCGGGATACCGCCTAGAAGTAAAAAAACAACCTCTCAAGGGAGAGGTTGCATAATGATTTTTATTGAATACCGGTAGAGCCGAACCCGCCGGCACCGCGGCCTGTTTCCACCAAGTCATCATACGCCGCAACTTCATCCAGCACAGGAATAACTGCCCACTGGAAAATGATTTGCGTTATCCGCATACCTCGCGCAAGATCAAATATTGACTGATTGCGATTATATACAAGCACGCCTGCTTCTCCCCGATAATCCGGATCAACAGTTCCCGGGGCATTTGTTACAGTAATACCAAACTTCGAGGCAAGCCCGCTCCGGGGAGCCACCCAATAAAATAGCGGAAATGGCATAGCGGTTATAAATCCAAGACCCACCAATACGGATTCTCCCAGATCCATGCGGTACAGTAATTCAGTCCCGCGCCGGTAGGCATGCCGCGCAATTTGAGAGTCGTCAGGAACGTTAGAAAGTGTTTTGCGCAGGTACGGATGATATTTGTCCATTTCAAAAGGGCATAAAATTGCGCGCGCCGCGACATCGTATCCTATTGCTCCCGCACTTTTTCTTTCAGGCATTGCACCTCCAGGGAGTATATAAATCGATATACGAGAATCTAAAGAATTCCTCTATCGCCTCCTTGGTCTTCTTCATTTTGCATACTACATGCCGCAAGTTTTTAATGCAACAGCGTAGATTTATACGATAGTATTATTCGACTTCTGAAACAATCGAATAAGCTCCCCAAAAGATTTAACGTGCGTGTATTCTCCTGAAGGCGGAAAATCAGGCGGTGCCTCATGGACCGCTATCAAATCGATATTCTCAAATTATCCTCGATTCTCCAGCTTAAAACCGCTGAAGGGCAGCTGCTGAGCATGGCGCCGCCATTCGTTGAAATTTATGAGGAACGCGTTCAAATAATTTCCGCTGTAGGAGACAACGATCCTCCTCCGGCTCTCTCGCTTAAAATTCCCATCCTCAAAGACGGTATTCATCGCGCTTGGATGGCTAAAGAAGAAAATATCGCTCTCCGATGCATCGTGGTGCATGGCGCGCTGAGGAATAACTTGCCGTATGCCTACCCGAATGCATGGCCTCAAGTTCAGCTCTGCGATGCCAAGCCAATACACAAAAAGTATTACCGCCGCAAAAATCCTTATTCCTACATGAGGCCACTCAAAGCTCTCCGGCAAGCCGGGGATACGCCTCTTGCGCCGGAATGGGGAAGATAAGCAAAATTTTACATCCTAACTTGAGCCGGTGGAACCGAACCCGCCCCGGCTTTTTTTATTCATGGACGCCTGTTCCTTCCATTCTTTCACGCGGCCTAATTTTACAAACAACGCCTGCCCTATCCGATCACCTCGTTGAATGCGCACGGGTTTTTTGGTAATGTTATACACCTGACATTTGAGCTCATCTTCATCACCGCAATAGTCGGCGTCAATAATGCCGATTCCATGCGGAATAATAAGCCCGCTTTTGGGCGTACTGGAACGCGACGCCATTATAAGTACATACCCGGGCGGGGTTTTGATGATGAGATTCGTCGGAATATATCCAAGCGATTGCGGTTTTATCTTTATACTTTCCCGCGCATACAAATCAAAAGCCGCCGCCCCGCTGGTCTTATACTCCGGCAACGGCAGAGACGGATCAAGACGTTTTATGTTAATTTTCATATAGCAACTGTCAAACACTAAGTGTTTGACACATTGTCTATTAAATAGATGTCTTCTATATCTATATTGTTTCTACTCCCTTTTACAAACTGCTTATACTCTGAAACGGAAAATTGTTCAAGCACTACAGAAGGATTTAAAAAATTGCCCCATCTATTCGTTTTCACGTAATCATAGTAACTTGACCATGGATACTGATCTTCCTTTCTGTGCCATGCTTTCAGTGTATGAGGGTTCAGATGTACGTAAGCCAATAGATAATTAAGATATTCATTTTTATCAATAGGAACTGATTGAAATACTCCGCCAAAAAGATGCCCCGATCGTTCATATTTTGTATAACCATCCCCCAGCCGCTGCATAAATTTTGAAATTCCACCCTCTTTGGTTTCGTATAGAACAAGATGAAAATGATTCGGCATAAGACAAAAACAAACAAGTTCGACCATGCGGTTAGATAAGACATCTTTAAACATATCCTGTTCATCAATTCTTGAATCAACAGACTTGTCAAACACTAAGTGTTTGACAAGGGATACCAGTCGTCCCACTTGCGGAAAATGCATGTTTCCCTGTAACACAAGGAGCAGTGTGAGGAACCTCCATCTATCGTGGTCGTCGAGAAAAATATCCCTTTTTTCTACTCCGCGATTGTAGATATGATAATATCCTCCTTCAGCAAATGATTTTTTCCGCATGTGTCCATTATATGTCAAACACTTAGTGTTTGACAAGCCTGATAAATGCATACGGATATGGATTCTTTTCATCCGGGACATGTTCCTCGCGTGATATTTCCCGCCATTCATGCTCATTGTATTCCGGAAAATAAATATCACCTTCAAAGGCATGGTCTATTCTTGTTAGATACATGCGTTCTGTCTGCGGCAAAAATTGTTTGTAAACGGTCGCTCCGCCGATAATCATTATTTCCGGCGCATTGCCTGCGCGGCGAAGCGCTTCTTCAACCGAATGCGCAACCATGCAGCCGGGAATTTCTTCCGGCATCTCCGAGAGCACGATATTCAGGCGATCTGGCAGCGGCCGCCCGATTGTCTGATACGTTTTGCGCCCCATAATGACGGGCTTGCCAACCGTAAGTTCTTTAAAATGCCGTAAATCAGCGGGCAAATGCCATGGCAACCCCCGCGAATTCCCAATAAGGCCGTTTTTATCTAGTGCTGAAATAATAGATATAATCATATATTGTCAAACACTTAGTGTTTGACAAATGCCTCTGCTTACACAGCCATCTCTGCTTTAATAGGCGGATGATACTGGTAATCAACAAGCTCAATATCGTCCATAGTAAACTTTTCAATATCGTTGACAGCGGGGTTGAGCTTCAACTTCGGCAGTGGAAACGGCTCTCGCTGCAACTGTTCCTGTACTTGATCAAAATGATTTTCATAAATGTGCGCGTCTCCCAAGGTATGAATAAACTCCCCTGCTTTAAGACTCGTTACCTGTGCTGCCATATGCAATAAGAGTGAATACGAGGCAATATTAAACGGCACGCCCAAAAACATATCGCACGAGCGCTGGTACATCTGAAGTGAGAGCTTATTAGCTGCCACGAAAAACTGGAAAAACGCGTGGCAGGGCGGTAACGCCATCTGATCCAGTTCTCCCGGATTCCATGCCGCTACAACAAGCCGCCGGTCATGAGGTTGTTCCTTGATATGCTGAATTACATCCGTAAGCTGATCCACGGTAGAGCCATCGGGCCGCTGCCAACTCCGCCACTGCACGCCATATACGCGCCCTAAATCCCCTTTAAACCGAGCTTTGGGCTTCCAATAATCCGCTTCCGCGTTGGCATCCCAGATGCGGCACCCCAACTCCTGCAATTTTTTTACATCCGAGCTGCCGCTGATAAACCACAACAACTCTGCTTTTGTCGCTTTAAAGGCAAGTTTCTTCGTGGTAATGGCAGGAAACCCATCAGCCATGTTGTACCGCATCTGCATCCCAAACACCGCTCGTGATGGAATGCCTGTCCTATTCGGCCGGTCTACGCCGTTTTCCATTATGTGCCGTAATGCGTCAAGGTAGGCCTTCATATAAACTATGATACAATAATGCCATGCGTAATTCCAATGAGAGATTCATAGTTTTTGAAGGCGGCGAGAAAGTCGGCAAAACAACGCAATTGGCGCGCGCGAAAGATTATTTGCAAGCACAGGGGTATACTGTCGTTCTTACGCACGAACCGGGCGGCGGCGATTCCGCTATTCGCGAGAAACTTCTTGACAAGAAAGGCGTTCTAGCACCGGAAGAAGAGCTAGATTTATTTTGCCAGGATCGCGCACTGCATATAACCAATGTAATTCTGCCGGCGCTTGAACGCGGCGCCATAGTCCTCTGCGACCGTTTTGAGCCGTCTACCATTGCCTATCAGGGATATGGCAGGGGTATTGATTTGGAACTTATTAAAAATAAAAGTGCCGCGGCACGAGGCGGTATTTTGCCTGACTTGATCGTTCTATTAGATGCCAACCCGGAAGTCGTGCTTTCCCGCGAAGAAGCAACCAGCCGGTTTGATGCCGAAAAGCTGGAATTCCACCAACGAGTCCGCGAAGGATTTTTAACACAAGCGCGGGAAGACCCGGAACACTGGCGTATAGTGGACGCGACACAGTTAATTGAAAACGTCTGGCATCAAATAAAAAAACATCTGAGTAACTTTCTCTTATAACTTCCATCTCTCCCAAGAAAGGATTTTCTATTCTATCATTATTTCGCATATGCGTAATAATGATAGAATAGAAATATATACATATTATGATAAATCACAAAAAATATCCAAGGCCGTAACTGCCGAGGAACGCAAGGATAGAATTAAAGACAATTGTGCCGAGGCCCAGCGGGATCATCACGCGCCAGAAGGGGTAGCGGGCTAAGCCGAAGGAGATAACCACAACGTCGTTGGAAAACGGGAAAAACGCACCGTACAAAAATATGACTACGGGAATCATCCACGCGCGCTTGCGCGCCAAGAGCCAGTCGCGGAATTTTTGCAGCTTTTCCTGAAAGCCGTTCGGCACTACATGATGGCCGTAAAATCCAAAAAAATAGGAGGTTGTGTCTCCTAAAAAGAGACCGGTTGCGGAAGTAATGCCCAGCAATACCGGGTTAAGCCCGCCCGCGCCAAGCGTAATAACTACCAGCGCATAGGGTATTGAGGTAAACGTGGAAACGCCGCCCAGAAATCCGGCAACAAACGCAATCGCGTAGCCGTTGGTGACACCGAACCGCTCCACAATTTCCTGCGGAGGAAACTGATGCACTAAAAAGCCCCATGTTACGATAAACATGAGGAAAAAAATAAACGCGGCAAGCTGTTTTTTATAGCGGATGGTCATCAAGCTGTCATCCCGGTGTCGTACCTGAGGCAGATCCGCCTAGTCGCGGAAAAACCGGGATCCATTACTTTTGAAATGCAATTCAAAATTAAAAGTGCAAAGTGCAAAGTTACAGTCCAAAGTTAAAAGTTATGAAAAACAACAATAAAAGCAAAAAAGCCGTTTGAAAACTTTGAACTGAAAACTGCAACTTTGCATTTTGAACTTTGAACTTTGAATTATTTTATAAAACTGGATCCTCGCACTTACAGTACCTTCGGCCTTCGCTAGCCTCGCTGAAGCTCTGGTGAAGCGGACGGGGATGACAAAATTCATATCTTCTCCAAAAGCTCAAACGGATGCCTGCCGTAAAAATTGCCGCGAATCGTTTTCTTTATGGCGCCTGCAACAAGTCGCGGGAACAATCCTTGCACATCGGTTGCCATGTATGCCGGCGTGTACATATATATACGGTCCGGTTGGGAAAAATTGGCAAGAACGCTCTTGAGCGAACTCTTAAATTCCCGGCGGAAATCTTGCAAGATTTTTTCTTTTTGCGCTTCATATACCGCGCCGGAGGCCAGCACCATGCCGCGCCCCCGCGTTTTAAAATGTCCTTCGCGATCGGAATATTTGGGAGTTTCAACTTTAAACGCCGCTACTTTTTCCACTTCTCCATCACCGGCGCGGTAAAACTCCGCCTCCTGCCTGCCGGTAACAACCAATAACACATGCTCTCCCGCAAACTGCGGCAAGTTTTGTGAAATTTTCATATATACAATATAACACGGGAAGCAAAAGAAAAGGATGAGGCCCTGCTCATCCGTTATGTACATAGCGACAACCCCAATCTTTTCAATTTTTCGCATATCTGATCCACCAAATGCGCTTCCATGCCGGGCGTCATAAGAAGGCGCTCGTAGGTGTGCTTGCAAAGATCCTCTATCGTGACAATACCGCGCCGCTTCCGCAAAATTGTTACAATCCGGCTCGACAAGCCAATATCATCCACTGAAGTAGCACTCCCAATAGCATTGGGCGTTTTTTCTTTCAGGCGCTGCCGTACTATTTCGCGCAATTCCGCTTGTGCGTGAAAAAATCTCTTTTTCAAAGCGGCGGCGGAAATACCTTCTGTACACACAATCTCTTTATTTGAATATCCTTCTAGGCGCTGTCTCATAATTGACTGGAGCTCGGCAGGCAATTGCCCAACACACTCTTTCAGCAGATGAACATATTTCTCCTTATTGGAATCACCCCTTGCGTCACGTACGTTCAGATACGCTTCATCTTCAAAGGAAATGGATGTCTCGCGCGCATGCATACGCTTGCGCTTTCGGTATATATTGATCGCGGCATTCGTTACCACGCGGTAGGCAAAGTTCTCAAATGTGGCATGTATCCGCGGCTTATAGGAACTGGCATGCCTCCATATATTCAGAAATGCTATCTGAACCGCATCTTCTGCCTCCCCGTTATCGCCCAACACGCTCAATGCCTTCATAAACAGTTTTTGCCGGTAACGCCTTACCAATATTTCAAAACAGGCATGGTTGGCTTGAGAAAGTTTTAGCAACTGGATGTCTTCCATGTATTGCATTTCATCCAGCGTTATCACAGTGCGCCTCCTTTCGGAACTTTATATAGTATTATAACACCGTGAGTTGCCCGTCAAGACCTTGACGGCTTCCCCATTATCTGATATACATAGTACAAAACATGCAGCTGGCTGGTCTACTGACACGTAAAGAAAGGCTTCTGTTGCATGCAGCTGCATGCGTATGAACTGTAGGCTGAAGGAAGCGCCCGGCTTATAGACGCGTTTTTTCAAAGCCCTGTGCATAGGTACAGGGCTTTTTACTACAATAAAAATCCCCAAGGAATATATTCCTTGGGGGGGACATTTAACCTTATCGCACCACAACAGGGACCGTAGAAGCGCTTTCTTCTGGAAATTCCCGCAGCAACGCATCCTTCGCAGCTTCTATCTGGGCAATGTCCTCATTCGCGCCCATCCCTCTCCCAAGCAGCCGTTCCTTCAAAAATACGCCGACGGTACACCTGTTCGTTATCTGCGCTTCACGCCTATTTAAGAGCGTGAATGTCGGCGCGGACCCGAACTTCTCCTCCACCAGTCCCTGCAAATACTTGCGCACATCAACCCGCTCCCCTTTCTGGACAAGTATTTCAATATCCCGCAAAAACACGTCATCCAGAAACAATTCCGCCGTGCCTTCCCCACGATCCAGATACATCGCGGCAACTATCGCTTTGAGCATACCGGAAAGCACGTGCGCGCGATGTATGGCATTCGCGCGAAGCGTATTGCGGGTAGTGTTGTCGCAAACCAAGAAATCGCCCAGCGCCAGTTTCTCGGCAACATCCGCGAGTGGCCGATACAATGTGGACGCCCGCAGTATCAGCTGCAGCTTTTCCAAAGGGAACCACGCGCGGGGAGAGTTTGTTGTCAACAACCGCTTCGCCACCAGCAATTTAATTACGCGCCCGCCCAGAAACTCAAGGCGCATGTTGTCGAGGTGACTGTTGTTATCATACGTATCGTTCCGTTTCGGCTGCGCAGAATGATGCGTGCATGCGGCCTTCAGCAAGTTCTTGTTGCGAAATGAAACGCCAAGCTTCTCTTCCAACCGCGCGGCTTTGAAATCTTGCATACGCGTACTCCTCCCGTTTGTTCGTTATTGGCGATGTGGAAATTCGCGCGCAAGAGCCACGCGCGCCGCTTCCCGCTCCGCCTCCTTTTTGCTTAGTCCCTTTCCTTTTCCTGCCATCCTGCTGCCAAGAAACACGCCCACCACATAGTACCGCTTATGATCCGGCCCTTCCTCTTTCAATACTTGATACATGGGCGTGATACCAAGAGCCTCCTGTGCGATATCCTGAAAATCACTCTTCGGATCCCGATAAAGGCGCTGTTCCAAAACCTCCGGCATTCGAGCTATCAGCACGCGCATGAGAAACTCTTCAGCAACCCGATATCCTTGATCAAGATAGATGGCTCCTACGAGCGCCTCAAACGCGTTTGCCAGTATGAATGTACGGGCTTTGCCAATATTTTCTGCTTCTCTGCGGGAAAGAAGAAGCAGGTCGTTGAGGCCAATCTTTTGTGCGACGCGCCCCAACATTTCTGCATTTACCAGCGCGCTGCGATACGCGGTAAGCTCTCCCTCGGGATTCTGATAGGTGCGGTAGAGATAGTGCGTTACCACTATCTCAATTACCGCGTCTCCCAAAAACTCAAGACGTTCGTTGTGCGGCAGCGGCCAACGCGGGTTTTCATTACGATATGACCGATGCGTGAACGCCGTCCATAAGAGATTTTGGTCGGAAAACGAGACGCCTATCCGTTGCTCTGCCTCACGTATACCATTACTATCCAGATCTATCATGTATCACCTCCTTCCCATCAGAGATAGAGTCCCCGCTCTTTGAGGGCGTCGCGTATGCGGCGCAGCGCTTTCTCGTCCACATGCGGCGTCATAATAAGATCTTCTTCCGTCAACGCCGCAAGTTCCCGTATCAGCGCCACGCGATGGCGCTGGCAAATTGCATCCTCCACAGGTTTCGGCAACCCAATGACGGAAATGGGATCATCCAGCTTGCCGCTGCCGTTTTGATGCGCCGCCTGACCGCTGCTGGTCCTGTTTCCGCTCGCGATCGTCTGCCGCTTTGCTTCGGCCGCATCATCCCCAGGGCGATCCTCCCGCGGCATCTCAAAAATGAGTGCCGCTTCCTTAAAATCTTCGAGCGCTTGTTCCACCTCCTGCCGCGCATCCGCGGGGATACGATGCATCCCTATAGGATCCAAACTCCACTCGCTGTCAAGCAGGTTATCAAGCGTTTTGAAACCCAGCGCGCGCAGCTTTGAAACAACTTTGTCCGAGAGCCCCAAGTACTCAATCTTCCAGCGTTCCCGCGGGATTACAATGCGGCTTGGATGTACGTTCGTCACCAACAATTCCCGCTCATGCGGGGGCGCTTCAATGTCCACGTGGAGCTTTATGCCCTCCACGATTATGGTGCCACGAATTCTCATGACATGACACCTCCTTCCTTGTTCTTTTTCTCACGAGCCATTGCGCGCTTGACGCTATAATAGCCGTGAATAATAGTCGTGTGATGCTTGCCGAAAATGGCACCGATCTGCGGAAAGGAAAGCTTGAGTTCCTCCCGCAGGCGATACATGGCTTTCTGCCGCGCATACGCCGTCTCTCCGCTTCTTCCGCTCTCCATCATTTCCTTAGGCGTAAGCCCAAACTCTGCAGCCGCGCCCGTCACAATCTGCAGCGCGTGCCAGCGTTCATCAGCCGTCAGTGATGCCGCGGCCCCGCCAGTTGCTATGCGCTCTTCTTCAGCAACGGTTGCGCATATCTCTGAAACGGCAAGCCCGTCCTCCAATGAAAAGAGTCGCGCTGCTTCATCAGCCGGGACGCGTGCAAGCTGCATAAAGCGATACACTGCCTTATTGCGCACTGGCACCAGATCCGGCGTGAGGTTGCCGCCGCCCAGCAGCACGGCAACATCAGCGCCGCACTCTGCCGCAACGCACTCAAGCGTCTCGTTGACAATCTGATTATGCGATTTGCGCTTTTGGGCAAGCGCGCTTGCGTTCTCCGCCACCTCAACATCCCACTTGTGAACACCCGTTGCCGGTGTTGGCAGATAGGGTAGATGCGCTTGCGCTTCTTTCCACACCTCAAGCGTTCGCAATTCATCCAGTGTATACTTGATGCGCTGACGAACGCGCTCGCGCGTTACGCCTAAGTACTCGCCAATCTCCTCCAACGTATGCGCGCGCTCGCCTTCCAGCCCGAAATACAATTTGAGGCACGTTGCATTCACGTCTTTCATCACGCGTTCGGAAAGCAGGCGCGTTACGTACCGCCGCAGTTGATCATCTGCCAACAGTTCATCTACCGTCGGCCGTTCGTCCGCAATATCCAAAACAAGGTCATCATCATTGCCTCCCCGCGATCCATTCTTCTTTGCGTCCGGAGAAAGCGCATCCTCCAGAGAAATCGGATGCTTGTACAAATCCATCCAAGAGAGGATATTCTCCAATCTCTGAAGGGATATGCCCATCGCGCGCGCAACTTCTTCGCGCGTCGGCGCTCGCTTGACTTCTTCCTCAACCTTAGCGTACGCATTTTTCGTTTTCCGTATATTCTCTATCAGGTGAACGGGGATGCGCACCAGTCCGCAATCATCCAGCATGCGTTGCATAAATTGCTTGATCCACCACGTGGCATAGGTAGAAAACCTGCCGCCGCGGGTGTAATCAAACGATTCAATGCTTCGCATCATCCCGATAACGCCCTCCTGGTAGAAATCGTCACTTTCAAGCGCGGGGTTCTCTTGCGCGGCGCGCTGGTTTAAAAATGCACGCACGTATTTAAAAGGCAGCCGCTGGTTAGCAACTGTTATCTCATTACGCGCCTGCACCTTTTGCAATGAACCCACTAAAGCTTCCCGGTACATCTTAAAAAGCGGGAACTCTTCACCCATTATCCGCGCCGCTTCTTCCTCGCTCACCACCATCGCCGACGGTATGTCTATAACCGATCTTCGTACCGTAAGCCGCTGCTCGGAAGGATCACGTGTAAACGAAAGCCCGGCGCGCAGCATCTGTGCTTGTACTTCCCTTACAATCCGCAGCGCTTTATCTTCATCACCTTTGCGGTTATTTGTAGGCCAGCCCTGCGATGCGCGGAAAAACATCCTGATTTTTTGGATGAATCCCTCTTCCGTAAGAGAAACAAGGTCCTTTACGGATGCTATGTCTATTCCGCACAGTACCATGTTTGCGCTTTTGGAGCATCCCAGCGCCTCCACCGGCTTGTTGAGAAATTCCATCCGATACCGATCATGATCTGCCGCCTCCGGCACCGTACCCGTCTCCAACTTCTGCTCTTCACGATCACGCGTCTCATCCTCCACGGCGCCCCGTGGCAGCGAATGAGGAAGATACCCCAATCGCCGTATGGCGTGCTCAATATCCGCAATCACCTCCTCTGAATACCCGCCGTCCTCTAGCGCCTTGCGCGCATTGGGTAGTTCTGCGAGCGAGGTGATGCCGCGTTCTTGGAGTGCCGCAACCGTCTGTGGATTAAGGGCAAGCAGGCGCAGCGGACATCGGTCCTCCTCCAGGATGGCCGTTCCGCGATCCACTATCTCCAACTCCCGCCCGGATGAGCGCGTAAGATCCACATCCACTTTCACGAGCCGCCTACTATTTCCAGTTTCAACAGTCAGTATTCCTTCCACATGAAGCGGTCGGAGAGCGGCAGCTGGCTTTTCCCATTGCAGCGCTTCCGGTGAGAGTTCCCGCACCAGTTCATACGACACCGCATGATTCCAGTGCGCAAGAACCGTTTTTGTGCGAAATAGCTGGGCAGACACCACAAACGACGGCGTTAACGCAAACAATGCGGATCCGGGCGAAAGTTTCACCATAAACCCATTGCGCATTACGCGATACCACCCGGAACGATGATACCGCAAGAGATGCGCGCGAAACCCTTCCAGTATCGCGCGATCCAACATGTCATCGGTTCCTGGCGCTTCACTAAGCAATCCTTCCAGTTGAAGAAACTCCAACGTTTGCGTCCGGAGATCCCGTGCGGCCTGCATGAGCTTCGCGTTGAGAAAATGCCGGCTGCACCACTGCGGATTGAACTGCACATCTTCGTACCCTTTCCATACGGCCCGCAAGGTATAAAGATCGCTCTGTGCACACCGGAACAACGCTTGTATCCGCGCAAACTCTTCTCCTTCGTAAAATTCGCGGTAAAAAAGCCGCGGCACCGAAAGCATGGCTGCAATCGTTACGGCTTCGGCCGCACAACCCCATTTCACGCCGCAAAGCACAAAATGGGCAAGGATCGGATCAAGCGCCATACGCGTCATGCGCGCGCCATGCGCAGTAAGCGTTCCTTCTTCCGTAACCGCCGCCATGGCGCGCAGATAGTCTTCCGCCACCTGCCAGTTTTCCGCAGGCGGAGGCGTTAAAAAATCAAAATCACGCCCCAAGCCCAGGTACTTCATGGCAAGCACCAGCGATGTAAGATCTGCGCGCTGTATTTCCGGCTCGTCGTGCACCGGGCGGGTTAGAAAATCCTCCTCGCTATACAACCGCAGACAGGCGCCGGGCGCATCGCGCCCTACACGTCCCGCGCGCTGTTCCGCAGAACTCCGGCTGATGTTAACAAGGTTCAACGTCTCAATACCAAGCACCGGATCAAACGCTACCTTTTTTGCAAGCCCGGAATCAATCACCGTTCCCCGGAATATAAGGGAACTTTCCGCGACATTTGTCGCCACGATTACCTTACGCTCCTTCGTTTTCAAAAAAACCTCCTGCTGATGCTCCGGGTCCATACCGCCATAGAGCGGGTAACAGCGGATACCTTGCACCGGCAATCGCTCAATATCTTTTATCACTTGCCGTATTTCGCGCTCTCCCGGCACAAATACCAGAATGTCGCCATCGGCACCAGAGGCGTGAATGCGGCGCACATGCGAGCAGATTGCTTTTCTATACCCCCCGTCTTCTACCGGATGATACGAGACATGAATAGGATACGTTCTATGCGGAATGCGCACAATAGCCGCGTCTGGGAAAAACCGGGCAAATGCACGCCAGTCAAGCGTGGCGCTCATCACCACCAACCGAAACGCGGCGCGCGCGGAAGAGCCGTCGCGGCAAAGCCTTCGAAGGTATCCCAGTAAAAAATCATTAAAGACATCACGCTCATGCGCTTCGTCCACTATCATGCATTGATAGGACGAGAGTTGCGGATCAAGTATTGCCTCGCGCAGCACAATGCCGCTTGTTGCGAACTTTACCTTGGTGCGCGGGGAAAGGCGCCTGTTAAAGCGCACGTGATACCCTATTTCTTCCCCTACGGGAAGGCCGCGCTGCCACGCCATATAATTGCTTGCCGCAATCACCGCTGCTACATGCGGTTCCGTACACCCAATCAACCCCTGCTCTGCAAACACGGCATCCAACAGAAACTGCGGCACCTGCGTCGTCTTTCCGCAAGCGGTCGCGCCCACAATGAACGTAACCTGATTCCTCGTTACTGTCTCCACGATTCGCTTCTGAAACGCCATTACGGGAAATACTAGATTTGTATTCATACAGTGCCTCCTTTTCTTGTATTCTATCGTTGATCACGTATTATAATCTCAAGGAACAATCCGAACGGATTCTTGACAATGATTGTAGAATATACTATTATTTTGTCAAGTCATACCTTGTTATTAAAGGAGGAGAATACTATGAGCACCGAGGTTTACGAACGTTTTGAGGATATGCGCCCTTTTTGCCAGATTGCCAAACAGCAGATTGCGGCCCGCAATTGCCTGGAGACCCAAGGCCAGCCCGACTGCGCGGGTTGCGCGGCACCCACGCGTATGTGCGAGATGTGCCACGCAAGAACGGTAACCGTACCCATCACCGGCCTCTGCGCCAATTGCATCGCGCGGGAGCTTCAGATAGAGGACAACGCGGGAAATTCCGAAACGTACCGCGCGCTTGTCAAAAAATCGATCGTGTCGTGCCGGCTTTTCAAGCGCGACATTAGCTGGCAGATGTGTGAAGCTTCGCAAGGCCAGTCGGAATGCCGCGGATGCGCGGAGCCATCCCGCAAGTGCGAAACTTGCAAATTCCGCCCTGTGCGGTATCCCGTATTCGGCCTCTGCCTTGCGTGTGCGCTGGAAGATTTCGGCGAGAACTGGAAAGCAGAAATAGAGGAAGAAGAACCGCAAGAATCTCAAGAGGAGGAACCCGTGCCAGAACATGCCACAGCAGAAACAGCATATCCCGAGGACAGCTCGTTTCGGCATCCACGGCTTGCCAAAAATGGAACACAAACCGATACCGGCGCACCTTTTCTGTGCGCGCAGTGCCATGCCGAGCCGCTTCGATATAAGCGATCGGGACTTGGCGCCCGCTGCTATAATAAACAGTATCGTGAGAATCAGAAAAAAGGACCTAAGCGGCTTTGCAATGAGTGCGGAAAATGCAAAGTAAAAAGATATCCACGTCTGGGCATCTGTGATTCGTGCTACGAGAGTCATCATCGCAAACGCTCATACAAGGTTTCTGAAGATATGCGCAGTTTGCTGGATCGTGCGCGCGCGGCAATCAGAAAACACGGCATTGCGACGTACAACTTTCTCCAAAAAGAGCTAGGTACGCATTCCGTAGCCGTGCAGAGGATCTTGGAAGAGTTGTGCCGCGAGGGATTCCTTACCAAGGAATACTTGCCATGGGGAAAGCGCAAGTACGTCTATGCGCCGGAAAAATTGCGCAATAAACAGAATTCCGCGCGCTCCACGGAAGAAAAGGTATCGGAACTACAACGGATCATTGAGGTTTTCGGAGAAGAGAGCAAAATCAGTATCTTTCTCCGCACGGAAGTGATACCAGACCTTCAACGTCTGGCAACACTTCAAAACCTTTTTACGCAAACGTAAAGAAAAAGCCCGGAGAACGCTTATATGCATTTTTCGGGCTATCTTTTTATGTGGCGATGTTACTCCTCTCCCCACGTTTGTTCGCCATCCTCGTCAAAAGAATTTTCATTCTCTTCCAAGTCCTCATCTTTCATTGCTGCCGCCGCGGATCCCTGGAGGCGCGCCATAGCATTCTCCAACCCCTTCTGCAGATACACCATCTGCTTTAGGAGGGATGCGCGCTTGTTCTCATCCCGCAGCTTCTCAAATGGGAAGCCGCCTTTGTCCGGAAGCAGCATATCGTAGAGACGTTGGATGGTGCCTCGCACCTGCACAAAACGTGCTTCGCCCTGAGTATCGCGGCTGGCGCCGTGGGTCTTCTTTTTTTCCTTCTTGAAGTATCGCTGCACCATTCCAAGAAAAGCATTTTCGTCCAAATTATGCTTCACTGCCATTTCACTCGCGCGCGCATAGTTCTCGGGCTCCACTTTTTCTATAATCTTCTCCGCGATGCCGAGCGGTATCACCTCATCCTCAACTAGTTTTTGCACATGTGCCGGCAACTCCAGAAGCTTCAAGCGCCGGGCAACATATACATCGTTCTTGCCTACTTGCCGCGCAACCTCGCTCACGTTACCATCGTAAACTGCAACGAGGTCGCGAAAGGATTCCGCCTCTTCAATGATAGTGAGGTCCTCTCGCTGCAAATTCTCAATGAGCGTAATCTGCCGGGCCTGCTGATCCGTCATCTCCCGAACGAGAGCAGGTATTTCCGCGCGCCCCAGCAGCTTATACGCTCGCCACCGACGGTCGCCCAACACCTGGATGAGGCCGCCGTTGCCGTCAGGGCGCAAAAGAATGGGCTGGGCAAGGCCGTTTGCCCGAATGGACTCTGCGAGCTCTTCCAGACGTTTTTGGTTAAAATTCCGCCGTGGTTGAAAAGGATTCGGCAAAATCACGTCAACCGGAATCATCTGAATCCGCTCGCCCTGCTGTATCTGTACATCTGTCATACTATCTCTCCTTTCAAATCATATGAAATGTATTCTATAAACCTTGTATAGCATGTCTCAAAATATTTGTCGAGAAGTACCGCAATAAAAAGAGCCGCGGTATATAACCAGCGGCTCTGCGTAAAAGAAGTGATGGCATGCATGATTGAAATGCCTTTCAATATAAATATCGTTCCAGCCATGCCACCACCACTATGCCATGCGCGGCTTTAGCATGAATTTGCCTCCATTCTCCTATGAGTTGTTGTCCAGCCAAAAGCCGCGCACAGTGCGTGGAGGAAGACGCAGCGTTCTATATTCCCTTTCTTGAGACGGAAAAGTCCAGCCTGCAGTTCCCCCACTTTTCTCTTGCAGCGTTCTCGACTATCCAGTCCAGAGATTACTATGATCAGCCTGCAAGAGAACAATCTTCACGCCCCGTCGCCGCACAGGTACTTTCGCCGCAAGCCGCCCAGCAGACCTTCTATCCGTTTGACCTTGCTGCTGGTCGGCGCCATGGGTACGCCGTCTTTCGTATCCACAATATGCTTGCCCCAATTCGTAAGCGTCGTAATGAGAAATAAATAGTTCCGCAGAGGCGCGCGCACGCGCGAAATACGCGGATTGCCGCTTTCATCCACGCGGCTAACTTCAAGGCCTGCAAATTTAGCGAGTTCCCGCCAGCTGGGCCATGCGCGCCACCCCACCAATCCGCACACCACAGCAAGCAATTCAGAATCGGGCGCCGCTGCCATCAACGGATGGTCTGCCACCAATGCCTGGAGCCGCCCCATAGTTTCTTCTTTTACACGCTGCCATGCGTACATGTTTTGAAGATATTCCGCGTGGATTTTTTTATAGTGCGCCCGTATGTCATCCGGCAGCGCGCGGCCGACGGAATCAGCGGCAAGAATATGTATTTGCATGGGCGCGGACGAGTGATCCTCCAAGACAAATGGATCGGGGTTGTCCAGCACTATCTTCATTCTTTGAGTCCAAAGATCCGGCGGCATAGGCGTGGGAACCGCTTTCACTTTATGTAATTCACGCGTACTGGGCCGTACTGCCTCCGGGAATAAAACGGAGATGGTAGAAAGCACCAAATGCTTGGCGCGCCGCACTTCCGTGGAAGCGCGCATGTATTCCATAGCAGTACGGTACCAAAGGTGCTCCTGCCCGTCATCCTGATGAGCATTAACCGGCATTGCGTTGCGCGGTTCCGCAAAAAATGGCACGGTTTTTGCTCCTTTTTGCAACGCATTTTGCAAAAACTTGCTCATGTCCTCCTTCGTACCTTTTTGCGCCTTGCGCATCACGTAGCGGATCGCAATGCTTTCTTCACCGGCCTCGCTCTGGAGACAGTAGAGAAATGCTTTTACCCATTCCTTGTTTCCAGCCACCACCAGATAGCGAGGCGCAAGCGAAATAATACGTTGGACGCCATCCTGGCAATTGGGGATTTTATCCTCACAAAACGCAACCTGATCCTTTTCCAAGGACAGATGCGAGCCGAATTCCAACGCTTTGTTCCACAGTAATGTATGTGTGTTCCTGCCAACTACCATACCAAGTACTTCCATAACGGTAATCCTCCTTTTCAATCTGGTTGATGTATACCATATCCTTTTTTACATGTCAACGCACGCGCAAAAAAAATAAAAAAGAGCCGCGGTATATAACCAGCGGCTCCATGATGAACGAAGGGCAGTATGCATTGGTAACCACCCATTCTAAAAGGAACCTACCTTCCAGCCATACTGCCCTTTTGTGCGCGGCTTTTGCATGAACCTATTGCCGTTCTGAAAAATCATATGCCCAGCCAAAAGCCGCACGTAATTTGCAAAGCGATGAGCTGCAGCGTTCACTAAAAACCGTTCTTGAAAAATAGTTTACCCAGCCTGCAGCTCATACACTTATTCATTCCTTATATATCACAAGATGACGATGTATGTCAACGATGCAGCATTCGGCGCGTCCGCGGGATGCGCGCTGTATCCAACGCCGCGTTAAGCGATCCGAAGACTTCGCAAAACCGCGCGTATGATGTACCGCCGCTTCGCGCATGTTCCTCCAAATCCTGAATGGTAGGCCTGCCTTTGTTATCACGCAGGAATGCGCGCAGTTCCGCAATCAATCGTTTTTCCTCCGCTGTATAACAGTCAAATGTCAATGGATCTTCCGTTTCCCAAAGCCCGGCCGCCTGAAGTGCGTCTGCAAAGGGACCGAATTTTTTGTAGTAGTTCGACAACCCGACACAAATGCCATTTTTATACGCTTCTTTCATATCGCGTATGGTAGGCGTGCGCTTCAATATGCGCGCAAGTTGCTGCAAAGACTCAATAAGCTGTTCTCTGGGGTATCCTGCCCCAAGCGCTGCTGCCGATTCCAGCGCAGCGCGATATGCGCGCGGCATCTGAATCCGCATGCCATGCGGAAATAACAATACCTCATCCCCATTATGCAAATGTTCCGTCTGTGTTTCTCCTTGTTCGCACATGCTGCGCCACAGCTCATCCAACATGGCAAGCCGCTCTAACGAGGCGGCAAAGTCCAATGCCAGCACGCGTTGTTTTGCAGTACCTGGCGCCTTGCGAAGACCGCGGCCCAACTGCTGGTAAAAGATCGTACGCGAAGCGGTTGATCGCAAAAACACCACCATGTTGACTTCCGGCACGTCAATGCCTTCATTGAACTTATCCACCGTTACCAACATCTTGACGTGTCCCCGGCGGAATGCGGAAAGGCCCATTCGTTGCGCCGCCGGAGACATTTTGTAGTGCACGGCGAATGCATCCGGTATCAATGAAGCAAACCGGTCACAGTGATCAACCGTTGAGCAGAACACCATAACCCGCGGATCCTCAAATTCCAGCATATGACGCAGCGCAATTCCCATAATCTCCTCATCCCGCCGCGGGGCAAAGATCATGCTATTAAGATCCTGTATAGTTATTTTCCGGCCGCCGCCATTCATAATGCCGGACACCTCGCGGAGTTCTGTACCCATTACCCGATAATCAACCGATGTCAGAAGATTTTGCAAAAGCGCTTCTTCCAGCGGCAGCGAGAATATCTCTTTTCCATACGTCTCGCGGATATTCTGCAAATCCATGCGATCCGGTGTCGCCGTCATGCCTACGAGAAACGAAGGTTTGAAATAATGAAGGACCGGCAGATACGTTTCTGCCGGCGTGTGATGGCTTTCATCAACCACAATATAAGAAAACGCGTCTTCGCCGAACACGCGCTTCCACCCGCGCATCATCTGAAACGAAGCGAACAGAAACGTTACATGATCGTATTCCTTGCGCACGCCATGAAAATAACCGTAAGTGAACTTGTTGCCCGCTACTTCCTGAAACGTTTTGCATGCTTGTTCCAGAATGTCGTTTTGATGACAAAGATACAGCACTCTGCCGCTGTTTTGCGATAGCCACTTCACTATATCAAAAGCGGCTGTAACAGTTTTTCCCAAGCCGCTTGCCATTACCACCAGCGCTCGTCGCGCGCCTGCTTCCCGCACGCGAGAAAGCGCGCCTAAACACGCAACCTGATATGCAAATGGCACGTATGCCATAGTGATACCCTCCTTAAAGAAATTCAAACACGCATGTTCTTTATTTTAGATACCATAATGAAAAGACTATATCAAACTCCCAGCATCTTGCGGAGTTCCGGCGTTGGCTGCCACGGGGGATTAAAGGTGATTTCAATTTTGAGAGACTTGGGATGCACATGCTGATAGATAGCATCTTTCACCTGTTTTGTTATTTCATTTCCAAAAGGGCACAGTGGCGTGGTATGCGTCATTTTTATGTATAGGTCCCCTTCTTCGGAGACCTGCATATCATAAATCAGCCCGAGGGTTACAATATCAATCCCAAGCTCAGGGTCTTCGACTGACCGCAATGCTTTTTTGATATCTTCTAACATAACAAAAATGAATTATGGGATATGAATTATGAATTATGGATAAGTGAAGTGAACCCTTAATTCATAATTCCAGATTCATAATTCATTTTTATATCCTTTCTCCTCAATTTCCTCTGCCAACTCCTTTCCGCCGCTCCGTACAATGCGGCCATCACGCATTATATGCACTTCATCCGGCACGAGATGCTGCAATATGCGCGCGTGATGCGTGATTATCAATATACCCATGTCGTTTGAAAACCGCCGTATGCCGTTTGCGATCAATTTCAGCGCGTCCACGTCCAGGCCGGAGTCCGTCTCGTCCAGCATGGCGTATTTCGGCTTGAGAATCGCCAACTGCAATATTTCCAGCCGTTTTTTTTCGCCGCCGGAAAATCCCGCATTCACATGCCGGTCCATAAACTCGTCATCGAGTCCAAACTTTTCCATCTCTTCTTCCAGCATCTTGCGAAACGCAAGCACGGGCATCTTGCCGCCGGTTTTCGCGTTCACGGCGCTCCGCAGAAAAGATGAAACCGTAACGCCCGCAAGTTCCTGAGGATACTGAAACGAGAGAAATAGCCCCTTTTTTGCTTTCTCATGCGGCGGCAAAGCGGTTAAGTCTTCGCCGTCAAGAATTATGTTCCCGCTTGTGATTGTATAACGCGGATGCCCCATTACGGCGTTAACCAGCGAGCTTTTGCCGGATCCATTTGGGCCCATGAGCGCCGCCACTTTTCCACGCGGCACGGCAAGCGAAATATCGCGCACCACTTCCGTGCCGCCCGCGGTAACTGATATGTGTTGTAATTCCAACGCATGTATCATAGCTCAATTGTTCAAAGCTAAGCTTTGAACACTATGGAGTAACGCCTGCACAGGGAGCATGGCGCACCGAACACGCACAACACTTAACGATATGCCAAGCATGATTTCCATGTCGTCCTTTTTTAACTGAACAACCTCATGTATATACTTTCCCTGTGCGTATTCCGTAAGAAGCGAAGCAGCAGCCTGACTTATGGCGCAACCGTCACCGGTAAATGCCATCTCTTGAACTGTCTCTTTGCCATCAAGCAGCGCATATACGGTAACCTCATCGCCGCATAACGCATTATATTCCTTGCCGGAAACGGAAGCGTTTTTAAGAACCCGTTTATTGCGCGGGTTGTTATAGTGGTCTAATAAATTTTCTTTGTAGAATTGGTCTTCCATGTTGTAATGAAAAATGCAAATATCAAAGTGTAAAATGACAATGCAAAAATTTAAAATTTTAGCATTTTGAATTGTAATTTTGATTTTTACATTTTACATTTGCATTCCTATTTGCTGAATAATGTAACTGTATGTTTAATACTATCTATAAGCCTTAAAACATCTTCCTCCGTATTATACAGATAAAAACTTGCCCGTACCGTTCCCGAAATGCCGAAATGCTGCATCAGCGGCAATGCACAATGATGGCCCGCGCGGACGGCTATATTTTCCCGCGAAAGCACTTCCGCAACGTCATGGGGATGCACCCCTTGCACCGTAAATGAACATATGCTCCCCGCCTTTTCTTCTTCGGACGGACCGTACAGGGTAACTTCCGGAATGCCGCGCAGCGCACGGCGGGCCAGCGCGGCAAGCGCCGTCTCGTGAGCATGCAGCGCTTCCATGCCCCCTGCGGATTTTATATAGCGGATGGCGGCGCTCAAACCGATAGCGCCCGCAACATGGGGTGTGCCCGCTTCAAACTTATCCGGAAGCGGCGCCCATACTGACTCATCGTCGCGCACATCGCGTATCATGCCGCCTCCGAATATGGATGGATTAAGATCTTCCAGCAACTCGCGCCTGCTATATAATACGCCGGTACCGGTGGGTCCTAACACTTTCTGTCCCGAAAATGCCAGAAAATCGCAGCCGATAGCGCGCACGTCTACCGGCATATGCGGCACACTCTGCGCGGCATCCACCACGCACAGCGCGCCCGCTCCCCGGGCCAGGCGGCATATTTCCTGTACATCGTTTATGGCTCCCGTTACATGCGACATGTGTGTTATTGATACGAGTTTAGTGCGCTCCGTAATATGCCGGCGCACGGTGTCCAATGAAAGCGTGCCATCCGGCTCCAGCGGAAGAATGGTAAATTTGGCATTGCGTCGGCGTGCGAGTTCCTGCCACGGAATAAAATTGCTGTGATGCTCCATGCGGGAAACCACAATCTCATCCCCTGCCCCGATACGTTCCTCTAAACAGCGCGCAAGCATATTTATAGAAGCAGTCGTGCCGCTGGTAAAAATAATCTCATTACTATCCGCGCCAATGAACTGTGCCACATCCCCGCGTGCATTTTCGTACGCTTCCACAGCCTTGGCACCAATTGCATAAATGCCGCTGTGCACATTCGCTTTGTAAGATGTATAGTATTCTGAAACGGCATCAATAACCTGTTGCGGTACCTGTGCCGCCGCCGCACTGTCAAGAAACGTGAATGGTTGTTTACGGCTGTTCTCTTTGAATATAGGGAAATCGTTTTTAATATTTGTTTTCATTATTGTATTGCTCAGGAAATAGGAATTAGCTTGTAGCTTGTAGAAAAGCTTTTTTCTCTACAAGCTATTTCCTATCTCCTATTTCCTTTCCTAGAAATCCCTCTATCAACATCCTCCGCGCTTTCTCTTCAACGATTCCCCTGCTTCCCATATAAAACATATGCTCCGGCTTAATCCGCTGCACGGAAGCGCTATGGCTGCACTGAACGTCATTAGTGTGAATCTCCAGTACGGGAGACGCGTCCACAAACGGTTTTTCTCCCGCCAAGAGCGCATCATACCTCTGAAACGCCTGGCACTTGCGCGCGCTGGCAGCCACATGCACGCGCCCGCGCCATACGGCATGCGCCGTGTCCTCGCCGACACCGCGCGCCTCCAAGTGCGAAACCGTCTGTTCCCCCGTATGCACAACCACGCGTTCAATGTCGAAACGGGCAGACTCACTTCCGTGGTATCTGCTAATGTCTTTAACGGCGGCACCCGCGCCCTCCAACAGTACCATAAGCCGTGAGGTGCAATTTGCTGTTGTCCTCACAAAGTCCTCCACGGTAAGCGACGCATTTTTTGCAACGCGCGCGGTAAAGGCATACGAAACATTGTGCGATACATCACCCGTAATTTTGAGCGTGTAAGCAGCATGTTCAGGAATGAACAACTCTTTCGTAAAATTCTGTGGGAGCTTGGCTAAATTATATATGAATTCGTTCATGAAACTATGTATAAATCCGTGAGCGAAGCGAACACCAAAATTTTGCACTTTGCACTTTGCATTTTGCATTGTATCTATCCGACTGCTCCTTCCATTTGAAGATCAATGAGCCTGTTAAACTCAACCGCATATTCCACCGGCAGTTTTTTTGATACTTCTTCCACAAAACCGCTCACGATCATCTTCAGCGCCTGTTCTTCCGTAAGGCCGCGGCTCATAGCATAAAATAATTCCTCATCCCCGATGCGTCCCGTGCGCGCCTCGTGGGAAATATCCGAATTGGTATTTTCCGCTTTGATAAAAGGATACGTATGCGCCTGCGATGCTTCATCAAGAATGAGCGCCTCGCACATAACGTTGGAAATCGTCTCGTCCGCTTTCGGACCCACGCGCACAAGCCCGCGATACGATGAAATGCCTCCGCCGTACGAGATGCTTTTTGCGCGCACAACCGATGACGTGCGCGGCGCTACGTGTATTGCTTTGGAACCGGTATCCTGATGCTGTCCGGGACCCGCTACGGCAATCCCCAAACTTTCCGACCGGGCACCCTCGCCTACAAGAATACTTGAGGGATACAGCATGGTAGTGCCGGAACCCATATTGCCGTTGACCCATTCCACTGTGCCGTTCTTTTCCACAATGGCGCGCTTGGTATTTAAGTTATAGGTGTTCAAACTCCAGTTTTCTATGCTGGAATACCGTACCGTAGCTCCTTCTCCCACAAACAGTTCCACGCAGCCGGCATGCAGGGCATTCGTCATATAGCGAGGCGCGGAACATCCTTCTATATAAGAAACTTCCGCGCCGGCATCCGCAATGATAAGCGTGTGCTCAAACTGTCCGCCACGCTCGGCATTCATGCGGAAATACGCCTGCAAAGGAAACATAACGTTAACGCCTTGAGGCACATAGATGAATGTCCCGCCAGACCAAACCGCCGCATGCAGCATGGCGAATGTATGATCATTAACCGGCACGCAGCGCGTCATAAAATGCTTCTGCGCAAGCTCCGGATATTTCTGCACCGCGACGTCCATATTTTCAAACACGACTCCCTGCCGCGCCCATTCTTCCTTTATATTGTGATATACCACATCGGCATCATATTGCGCGCCGACCCCGCCCAGCGAGCGCTTTTCAGCCTCCGGAAGCCCCAAGCGGTCAAAGGTGCGGCGGATGTCTTCCGGCACATCATCCCAAGATGTTGATTCTTTTGCATCCGGCCGCACATAATATGCAATAGTATCCAATTGCAGTTTTGAGAGGTTAGGTCCCCATGAAGGCAGAGGCGTTTCTTGAAATAACTTAAATGCTTTAAGGCGCTTCTCCAACATCCATGCGGGCTCCTTTTTCTGCCGCGATATCTCATACACTAGCGCTTCCGTCAAGCCCAAATCAGCGCGGTATCGCTCCCGAACCGCGTCCGCCGCGTCATACTTTGACCTGTCTATTTCTTGTATATTCATATAGATGCGTATCTATATAATGTACCGCAAAAAAAGACCGGCGTCAACTGCCTATTGACACGAAAATCCGTATAGTATAGGATATAAATAATTCACATTTCACTAGCTCGGGACATCCCTCCTCTCCAGCTGGTGACAGCAACGGATGGATAATGAGGGGGGTTCTTCCTCCTTACTCCCTCATTGCCTCCGTTGCTCTTTTTATAAGCCGCCCTCTTAAAGCGGCTTTTTTATTTTTTGTCCAGAATACTCCTTGAGCTCTGCTCATGGGGATGAATAGGTGCAAAAAAATAGACATGACATATTTGAAAATGCAGGCACTCAGTGCCGTAAAATTCCAAAAGCATACAAATATGATACCATGCGTTTATGAAGCACTCAAACTCCATGCGCGGATTTACCCTCATAGAGCTTATGGTAGTGATAAGTTTGATTGCGCTTATTGCGAGTTTATTGTTTACCGCTATTGCTTCTGTGCGGGCAAAAGTACGGGATGTGCAACGCGTAACAACGTTGAAAGCGTTACAAAACGCGCTGGAATTGTACTATCATGATCATAAGGCATATGTACCGCTCAACCCTGATGGAGGTAGCGGGTTTTGGGGTTTTACATACAAATGGAGAAATACTGATGGTTCTTGTGGAGGAACCATTCCTAATTGGGCCGGAATTATTCGCTTTGATAACAGTGCATCCGTTGGATTTATAGAAACTCTTGCAGATGAAGGTTATATTAGTGAAAGCGTTAAAACATGGAACGACCCTCTCCAACTGGGGCTCGGAAGCATCTTCAATTGCCGCTATATTATACTTGGTTCTGAAGATGACATAGATGACGTGCAGCGCTACTTTCTTCATTGCAACATGGAGGTAAGCAATGCGCTCTCTAAAAATGACAACGGCACGCATGACACGCTGTACGAATTAGGAGAACCCTATCATTGGCTCTGCGTTAATTATTAATGTAAAATTCCCATATGCCTGATTTTAATTTACTCTCCAAAAGCAGTAAAGAAAAACAAAAAACACAGTTCCATGAAATAATGGGATATCGAGATGCTCCAAAAATTGTGCGGTTGCTTATCAGGCGCTCTAACGGCAAAATTTCAAGCATACAACAAGCAGTTATTATCCTTTGGATACTAAGCATACTCATGCTTGTCCTTGCTCTCTTTCTGTTTTGGAACAGCCGCGATCCTCAAATAGATAGCCGCAGTTCCCAACAAGAATTTATGGGAATTGAGTAAAGCTAGAGCCTATCTCAAAAATAATGAGGTGATGAAATCCTTAAAATTCGTCGCGAAAATTGCAAAAAATGAGGAGGCATAGCATGCTATGCAGACGAGTTTTTTGCAATTTGCAGCCGAATTTTAAGGATTTCAGCCCTCAAGTGCTATTATGGTTTATTTTAAACGGTTATTTTTGAGATAGGCTCTAGTTACTCCAAAAATAACAGCAAATACATCATACCCACGCCGACCAAAATGGCCATGGAAGCAAGCGCCGTGCTGCCGCCGCGCTGTTTATGGAGTTCCGGCACCAGATCCGCGCTTGCTATATATATGAAAGCGCCCGCGGCAAATGGCACCACCCACTGCACCAGCGTTTTAGCCCCCTCACCTATCGCAATAACAACCAGCACGCCGAGTATTGCGGTAAGCGCAGAGAGAAAATTATAAAATATAGCTTTCGTTTTTGCATATCCCGCGTGCAGCAGCACGCCGAAGTCACCGATTTCTTGCGGTATTTCATGAAGTATAACGGCAATCGTTGTTGCAACACCCACGGGAACGCTTACCAAAAAGCTCGCGCCGATAATAAGGCCATCCAGAAAATTATGCAGCCCATCGGAGACGAGAATTAGCTTGCCGATTGGTTTTACCGCGTGCTCGCTCTGTATTTCGTCCACGTCGCCATGATGGCCGTGGTGCCAATGCAAAATTTTTTCAAACCAAAAAAAAGCAAGAATACCCGCGATAATGAGAAGCGAGACTGCCGCCGGATTTTCTGATTCTTCCAATGCTTCCGGAATCAAGTGAATAAACGCGTCCCCCAGCAAGGCGCCGATAGCAAGCGCTACCAATATAAACAACATCCCGCGCAACCGCTCCGCGCGGAACGATAGTGTTGTGACGCCGATCAGCGAAACTAAACTGACAATAAAAACGCTTCCCAAGGCATAAAGATATACTAAAGCCATATATAAATAGGTTATCTGATAATAGCTGTCAGTATGAGGTATATGGATTATTCAAGTCAAACTATTTGCAAGTATTTTGCATTTGCTAAAGAATTTCTATTCTATCAATTTATCGCAATTGCGTTTTTTTGATAGAATAGAAAAAGTGATTTTAGAAGCTGTTTTTTTGCAAACGTGGCGCGGGTTTAAACTTCTGTGTTCGAGATATCCTGTATAAATCCGCCGGCCTGGATGTCCCATAACTTTTTGTATACGCCTCCTTTTTCTAACAGTTTCGCATGTGTCCCCATGGCAGTGATGTCTCCTTCTTCCATAACAATAATCCTATCCATTTTCATAATGGTGGAAAGCCGATGGGCAATTACCACAACGGTTTTGCCTTCCATAAGAATAGACAACGCGCTTTGAATAAGCGCTTCGGATTCCGAATCCAAACTGCTAGTCGCCTCATCAAGAACCAATAGAGGAGCATTTTTTAAAATAGCGCGCGCTATGGCAACTCGTTGGCGCTCCCCACCGGAAAGTTTTATGCCGCGCTCGCCTACATAGGTATCATACCCATCGGGAAGACGGCTGATAAACTCGTGGCAATAGGCTTTTTTCGCGGCTTCAATTACTTGTTCATCCGTCGCATCCCGCCTGCCATAGCGGATATTTTCCATGAGCGTGCGGTGGAACAAAATCGGCTCCTGCGGCACGAGTGAGACTGCCGATCGTAAACTTTCCTGCGTTACCTTTGAAATATCCTGGCCGTCAAGAATTATGCGGCCGGCAGTTACATCATAAAATCGAAAAAGAAGTTTTGTGACAGTCGTCTTCCCCGCCCCCGACGGTCCTACCAACGCCACTTTTTCTCCCGCCGCGATATGCAGATTAAAATTCTTAAGCACGCTTCTTGTTTCATGAAAATTAAACGTAACATCTTCAAAAGAAATCGTGCCTTTTGATACGGAAAGTTTTTTGGCACGCGGGCGGTCACGCACCTCATGCGGCATCTCTAAAATCTCCACCATCTCATGCGCATCCGCAATTGCTTCGTAAGATTTTCGCATGGTATGCCCCAGCATCCATACGCGGTCAAAAGCGCGCAATACATAGGCCTGAATAAGCGCAAAATCTCCGATGGTGGCGATACCGCGCCGCCACAATATCAGCGTTGCATAGAGTAAACCGACTTCAACCACAATAAAAAGCATACCTTGCAATGTATTGATTAGCTCATCAATACTCCATGTTTTAAATTGAAGCCGGCGAAGTTCTTCCGTTACGTTATAAAACAAAGACTGCTCATATTTTTCGCCGGCAAACGATTTTACGGTTGTAATGTTAGTGATGGAATCCGACAATGCGCCGGTTGTTTTGGTATCCTGCGCAGCGAGCGCGATATTATATTTCTGCTTCCAGACAGTAACTGCGTACTGCGCGATGATAAAAACAACAAGCCAAGCGGTAAATACCGTGCCGAGCAACGGATGCCGCAAAAACAACACGGCGATGATTATGGGAAACGTTACTATCAGCGGTATATAGGTGTATTGTATTTGATCCGCAATGGTTTCAAACGAGCGCGCAATGCGATTTACTCTCCGCACTAATGAGCCCGCAAAGCTATCAGAGAAAAATTTATAGGAATGCAGTGCAAGATACGCAAACGACGTCCTCATAAGATCGGCGATAACATGAGGCTGTAAATATGTAATTGCAAACTGGCTTACGCGGCGAAAAACCCAAGCAACTCCGTGCAATGCCGCAATCATTCCGATAATAAACAACAAGCTGCGAAAATCCGAATCAGATACTGTTGTTGTAATACCCACAATAGTGTCAAAGAAGCGCTTGTAATACAGCGGTATAATAGTCTCTACGGCATGCACGCCGGCGTGAAAAAACACTGCAAGAAAACAGGCGGCCTTATACCGCCGCGCATGTTGCCAAAATACGCGTAAAACGGGCCGTATGGAATACCTCATATCTGTTTATCATATCACAAAGTTATTTTCATGTTCTATAATCACACATTATATATAAAGCGAAAGAGGCGTCTTATTGCCTCTTTCATGTATTACAACTGCCAAGGGGTGCAGCTGTCAGATATGTAATTGTACCGCCCAAAAGTCCGCTAACCATCATCATATGCTTCAACCACTAGATTGCGTACCTCGTAGCGATTTTCCATTAACGTACTCATATGCATTTGTACTTTTTAATACGTCCCGTTTTTAAAAAATACCCCTCGACCTTTTTATAGTAATAGAAACACAGAGTACCATACATAGTGTCCTTTCCTCACCACAAACGCAGCGTCCAATCCATGCCGCTCATCAATAAGCCAATTCCTCCTAGGTAGCATAACAACTTCAATAATGCGTTATAAGCGCTTTGTTGCTCCGCCACATACTCTTTTTGGACAAGTATCTTTTCCATAATAGTATTATAACGTTGCCTATGGAAATAGTGTCAAAAAGCAAAAACAGAAAAGAGGCCGTAAGACCTCTTTTCTGTTTCAACTCTTGGAATACATCCTTAACCAGTAGAAAGAACTTTGTATTAGGCCTTCAGTTCTACAGCAAATAACACCTTGCATACAAAGAGGTGTCAAACACTAAGTGTCTGACAACTCAAATCTCTGCAATTTCCTGAATACGCCGCGGAAGCGTGCCGTCATATCCGTTAAATAAATCGCTTTTTGCAAGGCGCTTGCGACCGCGCGACAACAAAAGTTTTACCGCGTTTTCGCTTTTTTGCAGTTGTTGGGCAATAGCGCGCACTGGCATGTCTTCCCAGTAGTAGAGAATCAGCGCGTTTTGCTCGTTTATCGGCAAGCCTTGCATGGCATCCCATAAACGCAATGAATCGCATGTATGCTCTACGTCGGAAAGACTGCTTTGCGGCGCAGTATATATGAACTCCGGATGCGGCACGGGCGTTGGCTCTTTCTTGCGGTAGTAATTAACGAGAATGTTGTGCGCAATGCGAAGCAAATAGGAAAAATACGAATATCCACGGTCGTCGTATCGCTCCAAGTGCTGGAATGCGCGCAGAAACGTCTCTTGCGCGAGATCCTCCGCGACTTCCTTATTGTACCCTACGCGGTGCCAAAAATACGCATACACTTTTTGCGAGTACTTTTGGTACACAAATGTGTATGCCTCTGCGTCCTTTTGCGCGTTTTCAATTAAATGCTTGTCTTCAAGGGGCATAGCACCTAGCAGGAAGGCCATCTGGCACTTCTTTGGCGCTGTGCATTACAACTCTTTCGCGCGGTAATCGTCAAACTCCACGTCCATAAAATCGGTACGAATGCCCGCATATCCTTTTTCAGCAATAACCGTGCCGCTATCAACGGCTGAAGCTACTTCGGTCCACGCGCCCGTGCCTGTTATATCGGCCCACAGCGTTATGGCTACTGATCCGCCGGGAAGGTTTTTTACCGTGCTGCGCAATCCAATCCATCGGTTGCCGGGAATAAGATTCGGATTCGTATCGGCATCGTACGGCACGTCAAGGGCAAAGATCGGTTTATACGCGAGTGTAGTGTATGAGCCTTTGTATTTCTTTTTTATGGTTGCCGCGCCGTCTGTGCGCAATCCCGCATAATACAACGTCGGCCATCTTCGGCATATCTGCTCATGAGCAGAATGCCGTTAGAAGCGTTACGGTTCGGGCTTGCGGTCATTTGAATACGGCGTATGCGGAAATACAGTTCCTGCTGGATATTATGCCACTGATTTCTGGTGACAAGCCGGAATAAGTTCTGGGGGTAGAGGCCGTTATCCGTATCAACGGCGCTTGACGCTCCGTAGAGCTTTGCCCAGCGATACCCGCTTGGCAGCGCTCCTTGAATCGTCTGGCCTATGCCGTTTTCTATTAAAAATTGCGCTCCTGAATTTACCCACCAGTATGCACTCCAACTGTCCGCCATTGTCCCTGCTTCGTCAAGGACTCCGTCCACATGGAAGCGATAGTGGAAGGGCGATGAGACTATTGCGGCTGTAGAAGCTTGAATAAATAAGGGGGAAGAAATTCCCATTACTGCAGCAGCCGTCACCCCTGCAATAATAACGCCGGCTGCTGCAGGACGTAATATGGTACGCATAAGGAGACATTTTATCATGCATCATCACATACGACAATCCTCTCGATGCATTTTCAATAACCCCTATGGCGGGAAAAATAAAGGCTCTTTGTAAAGTTATCCACATGTTATATACAATATTAGGCATTAGCATCTTTTTAGCTGTCTTGATGTGCCAAGCCGAGCTACTCATCCACGGTTGCACCGGAATGCGAAGCTCGGCTAGTCACATACTTACAACGATTCCACTTGCACCTCTTTTACGCGCGCTAGTACTCTTTGCGGTTCCGGGTCCCACGTTTTAAACCCGATACTGCCATGCCCCGGCATAGCGGCAGATGGAGATGCCGTTATAATAATCTCATTATCAAGAAGGCAACCGGCGCGCGGACCGTCCACGTATATGCCGATTTCAAGCTCCTCCCCACCGGCAAGACGTATGCCGCTCCGCCGCCGCTTTCAACATCTCGCTATACGTATTGTCCGTTGATCTGTCGTCTATGGTGATTATTTCAATGAGATTTTTCGGATAATCACTCGCGGCCATACAGGCAATGGCGCGCGCAATGTTTTCTTCCTCGTTTTTTGCCGGCGTTACAAAGGTGATAGACGGCATGTAGGATCTGTTTGTCTTCACTTTAGGATCATAGAAATACGCTAAAAAATAACGCGATAATATATATACCGCTACCAATATGTTGTATGCGGCAAACATAAAACTATCGTTGAGCAACTCAAGCGTAACCAACTTAATTATCAATATTACGTATACCAAAAGCATAAAAAACGCAGCCAGGCTTATACGTTCAAACAAACGCGTCTGCAAACCGCGGAAATGCGGCAAGCGAATGTGCTGTATAGGTTTCTGCTGCAAAGCGTTCATACCCATCAAAGGTGAATTACTATGATGCATTATTACCATATAACGACCGAGGCAACGCGCACTTACAGAAACATATTGAAGTTGTTCTATGTGTCTTATTTTGTCATTCCCGCGAAGGCGGGAATCCAGTTTTACTTAAAAGTTCCAATACACAAGTGCGAATTCCGAAAAAATACACAAGGTGTAATCAATTTAGGAGTGCAACTTATTGCGGGAAATATCTAATGTTTATTGGATAAAATCGCTTATCAAAAAATGAGGAAATCTGTTGAAAACAAAGCACGAAACCCAATTTTTGCTAGCTAAAAATATTATCATTGATTTACAAGCTTTTTATTGAAAAGTTGCACTTGTAAATTGAATGTGGGCAAGCTCAAATAACTAACCAGAAGAAATGTTTCGGGATTCTGGTTTGGGATTTGGTTATTGTTTCTTATGGTTTTTCAAGAAACTGGATTCCCGCCTTCGCGGGAATGACAAAAAGCAAAAGTTAACAACAAAAAACCCTCTCTCTAAAGAAGGTGAAATATTGCCTTCCTCCGCTTATCGTTTCTCCCCTACTATCCGCTTCAAATCAGCCACAATATCGTCAAGGCGCGTGTCCGCCTTTACATAATACTTATCAACGCCGAACGCGAGATAATCCTTCCGCGTATCTTCTTCGTCCGCGTTTGACACCACAAACACCGGCAGCAGCCGCCAGGCGGGATGTTCCTTTAACAGCGCCACAAACCCTATGCCGTCCTCTGTTCCCAGCAAGTAGTGATCCACCCATACGGCATCAATATGTTCCATGTGCGTTAAAAAATCCACCGCCTGCGCCACCGACCGCGCTGTTATAACGTCAAATCCGTTTCCCTCAAGTTTCAACTGCACAACTTCAAGCAGCGGCCGCTCGTCCTCTAAAATCATGACGGTACCTAGCCCCCGCTTTCCGCTTGCTTCCGCTCTCTCCTCTTTTTGCGGGTATTCTTTTTTTGATGTTTCCATATAAATAATCTGCCGCTTTATTATATCATGATAAACCGGCTTTGCCATTCTCTCCGCCAACCGGAAAATCTATGGTAACTATAGATCCCTTCCCTTCCTGTGATTCTACGCGTACGTCACCGCCTATCCGGCTTATCACCTGCTTTACCATATACAACCCCAAACCGGTACCCCCCGTGTCATCTGCATACGGCACGTTGCGTGCCCGGAACGCGCGCTGGAATATTTTATGTATTTCTTCCCGTGGAATGCCGATGCCGGTATCCGTAACGATAAGACGCATTGCATGCGCGCCATGCCGCTGTACATTCACGGAAATCAACCCATCGGCGGGCGTGTAACGCACCGCATTTGATATGATATTTTCCACCACAATACTCAATACGCTTTCATGGTAATACAGGCGCTGTTCATGAGCAGTGTAGTGTTCACGAACAATGAGACGCTTCCCCCGGATCGCTTGGCCCGACGCCTCCAAGCATTGCCGGCATACGCGGGAAAGTTTAATGCCGCGGCTGGAGCTGACGGCAATATGCCCAAGCTCCATGCGCGTAACGCGCAGGAATGTATTAATAAGTTCGCTCATGCCGGCTGCGGCGTTGTGGATATGGCGCACAAGCCCTTTCTGCAATCCCGTCATATCGCCCGCATCGCCGGAAAGCAGCGTCTCCGCGTACCACGCTATAATTGATACCGGCGTTCGCAACTGATGGGACGCGAGGGACACGAATTCCGTTTTGGCGCGGTTAAGTTCCTGCTCCCGCATAACATCACGGAACAGCGTTACCACGCCGGCAACAACGCCATCAATACTAATGGGCGAAGCAAGCACGGTAACCGGCAGTCGCTCTCCCGTCCGCCGCGCGTAATAATACGTTGCGGTAGCGCGCACGCCTCCCATAAGCGCTTTCTTATTTACATGCTCTTCCATAGGGATGGAGGCGCCGTTCTCATCCGTTACGAGCGGCACATCCTGCGCCCATACTTTGCCGGTCAGTTCCGAAACAGCGTATCCTATCATATCAGCGCCAAAGCTGTTTATGAACGTAATACGGCCATGTTCGTCAGTAATAACGACACCCACGCCTATTTGCTCTAAGACGATGGTGTCTTTTGCGTGCAGCGCTTGAAGCTCACGATTATTGCGCTCCAGCATTAAGGATTTCTTTTCGGATTCCAGCGTTTTCTCGCGCACAAGCATATGAAGATTATTCTGAAGCCGGTGCGCCTCGGCCGCCGATTTCATAACGGCTTCCGCGATTTCCTCCAGTTCGTTGCCTGTGGTAAATTGAGCGCGCCATGAAAAATCCGCGTTTCCTTTTGCGTAGCTTTCGCGCACGCTCACCACGAACCGCTGCAATGCCCTGGCACTTACAGCGCCTATGAAATACATCGCGACGCCGGCAAAGAAAACAATCGCAAGAAATCCGCGCGCAAGCGATATAAACGTATCCTGAAAGCCCGCATAAAAATCACTGAGATGCACGGTAGAAACAAGTTTCTCTCCCGTCTGCTGATCGGTGATATATACGAGTATTTTGTGATTGTTTTGGTAATCGCGCGAAATACCGGTTGCGCGCTCCTGCATCTCGCGAATTGTCTCCGGCGCGAAGATTTGGTAAAAATCTGCCTGGATACCGCTTCCAGCATGCGGCGGAATAACGACGGTAAACCCATGTTCTCCATAGGTAAGATTCTCGCTAAACGTTTGCGCAAGCGTTCCCGAAGTCGGACGACGAACGATATCGGACCGTAAGAGCTCTATATCCCGCCGAATAAAAATCAACAAGCTCCGCTCCAGCGAATCTTGAAGGCCGCGGATGCTCAATATCCCAAACAACAGCGCGTTTCCGAGCGCCACCGCAAGAACGAGAATAATGAGCTTAGCGGCAATGCTTTGGCGCGGAAACGCAAAGTGCGGATACTGCTCTTTCAGGCGCAATCGCAACTCGCCAAGCGGCGCTTCCAGTACCACATAAAACATAATGCCAAGCAACGGAGCCACTGCATATCCGTTAAGGATCGTCTTGACGCGCTCTATGTGAGGAAGAAACGAAAATGCTTCCAGGTACAAAACGGCAACGGTGTACCAGCCGATAGAAAACAAAACTGTCGCCCACGCTACCGTGGTGGGGTATCGCAATACTATGCGATATGCCCATAAGACGGTACCGGACGATGCGCTTTGCGTATTGGCAATGCGTTCCGGCTCCCGGAGAATAAACCATGTAAACAACGCCAGAGCCGTGGACAACACAGGAATACCGTAAAGAAACGCAATAACCACAAAGCGGAGCTGAACCGCGCTTATCGTAAGCGTCTGGCTCACATAAAAAAGCGCGAATATCCAATACCAAAAAACGCTAAAAAACCAGACTGTTACGGCAAGCTTGACAGAGAGGCGCAGTTCATGGCGTCTGTGATATATCACATACGCGGAGAGAATATGCGCCCCCATGACCAATCCCATCAAGCCGGTGATTATGTTCCATGTAACTTGAAACATTGCGGCATCAACTATTCCCGCAACGATACAGGCCGCCGCAACAGCGCCGCCAAGATATAACCTGTGTTTTAATGGCATAGTGCTTTCATACGCACAAAAAGCGTTGCTATAAAGAGCGCCTTACTAGAAAAAACACGCGGACAAACGCATACGTGTCTTTGACTTTTAATTACGAAAAGCGGCAGGGAATGTGACTAACCGAGCTTTACACGCGCCGAAGGCGTGTGGACAGCTCGGTTTGGCACATTCCGGATGACGTGATGCCGCATTTTGTAATTCACAGAAATGTTACATGTAGCCGCTATAGCGGCTAAACTAAAAAAGCGCCCCGGCTTGCACCGGGACGCTTTTTGTTGTTATACGCGGCTTACCTTGACCGCTTGCGGCCCCTTCATTCCATTTCCTTCCTCAAACGTAACTTTGTCGCCTTCGCGAAGGTCGTTGAAGTTTACGTTTTGAAGTTCTGTAGAATGAAAGAAAAGGTCTTTGGACTGGCCATCCCGGCTGATAAAGCCGTAGCCCTTGTCCATCATCAACCGCGCAATTGTTCCTTCTTGCATTGTAACAAAACTAAATCGAGTAATTCTTCAAATATGCTACTGAAGATAAAACTCGACCTAGTTTCCTTTCAGTACTTATTTGAGTATCTCCATTATACCAGCCGATAGAGCATTGTCAAGTGTCTTCAATATAAGCTGTTACTCTTCAATCTTAGGCTTCTCCAATACCAGCGGATCAACCGTTTGCTCCTCGCCGGTTATGCGGAACACGTCTTTGTCTATTTTTTTGAGTTCCTTGTAGCCGATATTGTACGTTCCTACCAGAGTACCCAATTGGGCGCCCATCTTTTTTACATATTCTTCATAATTCACCAGATGTTTTTTGAGCGCTTCCACGTTCTTGCGTATCTCTTTAGCCGATTCCTCAATCTGCAGCGCCCGCAGGCCCTGGAGCACCGTCTGCAAATAGGCCAAGAATGATGTTGGCGATACAATAATTACGTGCTTTTCCTTAAACGCGTATTCTATTAAATCCTGCGTGGATACCTGCACTGCGCCGACTTTGTTTATCAGCAAATCATAATAAATCGCCTCAGATGGTATAAACATAAACGCAAAATCCATCGTCCCCTCCGATGGCTTTATATACTTGGAAGTCTCATCAATGCGAGTCTTTAAATCCTGTTTAAATACTTTTTCCAGCCGTTCGCGTTCTTGGCTCTGCTGCGCAGCCAAAATACGCTCATAATTTTCCAGCGAAAACTTGGAATCCACGGGAATGATTTTGTCTTTTACAAACACGACGGCATCCACTATAGAGCCGTCCGAAAATCCGTACTGCATGGCATAGCTTCCGGGCGGCAGAACGTTTTTGAGCACTGTTTCCAGGTAATATTCACCCAATACGCCGCGCTGCTTGGGGTTGCGGAGAATATCCTGCAAGCCCTGGAGCTGGTCGGCAAACCCGACCACTTGCCGATTTGTCTCGTCCAACTTCGTCAAACGCTCGGTTACATCCTGAATAATCTTGGTACTCTGATGAAACTGCTGCTGCATGGACTGATGCGATTCGCCCATCCGCCGGTCCAGCGTGCGTGTAATCTCCTGCAATTGTTGTTGGAGCATAACGAGGGATTGATTGTCATCCGGCTTGCGTTTGCGAAGAGTATAAAACAACAAGGCAAAACCTAGCAGTAAAACAGCAATTAGAATTAGAAACAATAGCTCCATAATGCAAAATGTAAATATCAAAAATCAAAATGACAATGTAAAATGACAAAATGAAAATACAATTTCTTGTTTTTTATTTTAAATTTTTGCATTGTCATTTTGCATTTTGATTTTTCAATTTTAAATTATCGTAATAATGTAATGAGCGCCGATCCCGGTAAGCACCAAACATTTCTATTCCGCTTCCCCGCGTCTGATAAACCACCATTTGCCAAGCTCAATAAGGAACAAACTGAACACGCCAAGCGCAAAAATCAAAGATACGTCGAAACGGGAGATGGTTGTTATGGAAAGCACGCCGCTAAGCGGCTCAAATATAAATGAAAGGAGCAAGAGCGCTATGCTGATGCACAGCGCAAAAAGAAAGAAGGGATTGCTGAAAAGCCGAATGCGCCAAAACGGCTGCCGCAAGCTGCGCAATGAATACGCAAAGAAAATGGAATCAAGCGCTAATCCTATAAACATAAGCGTCCGGATACGGGAGAGCTCATACCCTGCGTTCTGAAGATATAAAAACAGTCCGAATAATGCAAGGTCAGTGGCAATGCCGATGATGAATATAAGAAACATCATCTCGCGCGTAAAAACCTTATCGCGTACGAATTTGCGCGATCGCATCACGTCCCTTTCTTTCGGCTCAAACGCAAACGCAAAACTTAACAAGCCGCCGCCGATAAGATTCGTCCAAAGGATCTGCGTGGCAAGCACCGGCAGCGGGTAGCCGGCAAGCAGCGAGCCGCCGACAAGTACAATTTCCGTAAAACCGGTCGCAAACACAAACGTAATAACCTTGCGAAGATTATCCAAAATAACGCGCCCTTGTTCTATTGCGCTAACCAGCACGCTGAAGCTGTTTTCCAGAAGCACGATGTCCGACGCCTCTTTGGCGACTTCCGTCCCCGACCCCAACGCAACGCCCACGTCCGCGCGCTTCAAGGCAGGCGCATCATTGACGCCATCGCCCGTCATGGCAACCACCGCTCCCTTTTTCTGCCACGCTTCCACAATCCGCAATTTCTGATGCGGCAGTACGCGCGCATATACCGAAATGGATTCCACGCGTTCCATCAGCGCTTCCGGCGTCATGGCTTCCAAGTCCTGACCCTCAAGAACAACTTGGTTTTCCACATCAATGCCTACTTCCTCGGCAATGCGCCGCGCGGTGAGCTTGTGGTCGCCCGTTACCATAATTGCGCGCAAGCCCGCTTTGCGCGCCAGCTGCATAGACTCCGCTACATCCGGGCGCAAAGGATCATGGAACGCGATCATGCCGACAAATACCAGATTATCAAAAAAATGCTCCCCGTTTGGCATGGGGATATGTTCAACCGTCTCCCGCCGATACGCAGTTGCCAACACGCGGTTGCCCCCCTCCGTAAGCTCTTCATAACGCTTTATAAGAACGGCGCGCTTCTGTTTTGTAAGCGGGAGCGTTTTATACGCGCTTACGTACACGCGGTTTGATTTTTCCAGCAGCGCCTCCGGCGCGCCCGCTATGCGCAGCAATGTGCCTTTTGGCATTTTATGCAAGGAAGCCGCAAACCGTCGCTCCGCTTCAAACGGCAAGAAATCAATGCGTGGGTGCTCGGCAAGCACTTTCTGTGGCTCCACGCCTGCCTGAATACCCGCCACCAAAAGCGCCTTGTCAGTCGCGGTGCCGCGCACTACCCAATCATGTAAATCCGCATCAGGATTTTCTATGAAAGCATCCGAGGTGGAGACGCCTATAGTCAACGCCGCGCTCGCATGCGCTTCCTGCGTCAATCCGTCAACAGAGCCGCTAAACAACTGCCCGGCAGTCACCACATGCGATACCTGCATGTTTGCCTGCGTGAGCGTGCCGGTTTTGTCTGTGAGAATAATAGTGGTAGAGCCCAAGGTTTCCGCGGCAGTGAGTTTCTTCACCAAGCCGCCTTGCCGCAATATCCGCTCCATGCCCAACGCCAAGATAACAGTAACGGCAATAGGCAGCCCTTCCGGCACGGCTGCCACCGCAATCGCGATAGACGTAATAAACATATCCACGGCAGACTCCCCCCGCATTAAGCCAAGCGCAAAAATAATGGAAACCGTCAGCAAAACAAATATGCCGATAATCTTTGCAAGAGACGCCATACTCCGCTGCAGCGGTGTCTTGACTTTGCGTGTCTCTCCCACCAAAATGCTGATTTTTCCGAATTCTGTGTAGTTTGCCGTATTGACCGCCAATGCTTTTCCCCATCCATCTTCCACAAGCGTCCCTGCCCATACCATGTTCGTACGGTCCGCAAGGCGCGTGTCCTCCGGAACACTGTCCGGCTTTTTATCTACGCCCACCCATTCACCCGTCAGCGCAGATTCGTTCATGCGGAGATTCCGCTGTTCTAAAATACGCGCATCAGCCGGCACAAAATCCCCCGCGCGCAAAATAACAACGTCACCCGGCACGATATCAAAAGCAGGCACTTCATGCTCCGCCGCATCCCTCATCACGACCGCGCGCTTGGTAATATGATCTTGCAACATAATGAACGCGCGCGATGCTTTCCCTTCTTGGATCACGCCGACAATCGTGTTTATCAGCACGGTGATAAAAATAACAAGCGCGTCCGTTCGCTCGTCCAACAGAAACGAAATCATCCCCGCCGCAATCAAGATGAGTATGAGAGGATTTTTGATTTGATGCAAAACAATCCGCACCAGATGAAACTCCTCGCCGCCCGTGAGGCGGTTCTCGCCCAAGCGCTCTTTGCGTCTGTCAGCTTCTTCCTGCGAAAGCCCCGCATGCGCATCCACTTCAAACCGCCGGCATAGCTCCCGTTCATGAATAGCATGCCACGCATCTTTCCCTTGCGATAAAGACATGAACGTAGTGTATCATCCAACAGGCGAAGTTGAAAACAATACGATTCCATGATATTGTTTTAATGTTGCTCCTATCGTCTAGAGGCCCAGGACGCGTGGTTCTCATCCACGTAACACCGGTTCGAATCCGGTTGGGAGCGCAAAAACAACTACGCTCCGACCTGGTCGGAGCGTTTTTTCTTCCTTATCATCTCAACTCCCTTGCTTCCGCATAAATTCCCACTTTTCCTGTTGTCTTTTCTCCTTACAGGGGAGGCAAAGCCATCCGCTATCCGGCATGCATGTCATTAATCCTCTGCATTGCCGGCATATCACGCCGGTGCATTGGTCCGACGCGCATCCCCCTTTGCATTTTTCATAAACACAATTCTTCACTGCAATCACCTCCTTTGTAAGTAAACGAAACTTGCGTTTATTATACCACATCCTACTCTGGTCTCAAATACTTTGAGTTACGAAACGCGCTCTTGTCATTGCGAGTCCCGGTGTAACCGGGACGAAGCAATCCCGAAAAAATGCAGCAAATCACGGGATTGCCACGGTATTCCGCTTTTCCGCCCAAGGCGGATCCGCCTCTGGCGGACAGCCCTCGCAATGACAATGTTTTCGGAGTTTCGTAATTCAAAGTATTTTCGTTTATCAACGAAAAACGCAATACTGCGTACTGCTATATCTTATTTGCAACATTATCTCGCGACCGCGAGATAATGTTGCAAGTAAAAAGACGGCATATAGCATATACCGTCTATACCCAAATTTTTTTAAGAAAGTGTTTACAAACCCTTCGTAACGAAGCTTTCCTGCTTTGAGCTGATACAAGGAAGGCAAGTAAAACGGCATAAGGCGTAGCAACGCTACGGTGAAATGCCGTTTTACGCAGCCTGACACCGTAGCAGCCAAAGTAGGAAAGCTGTAGTAGAAGGGGTTTGTGAACACTTTCTAAGTCACACCCTGTTACAAAATCCATCCCACCTGTCCGCCATTGTCTAAAGCTGTAGGCGTTGCGTTGGCAGGCGGGAGGAGTAGATGTCCTATATTATATGAAGCTCCACCTCTTTATAGTGGCTCCGTAAGTACTCAAGATATTGTGTGCCGCCGGTCCCACCGCGCTCCTTCTCTCCGCTCGGTTTGTGGATGTACTCAACCGCAAACTTGTAGTGCTGTTCCAAAAACCGCGCCACATTGCATACGCAATGGTTGTACGCGTTGAGAAGCCATTGGTTGTCCCTACGCGCAAGAACATACTTTCGTATGGAAGCACCTCCTCCCATCTCCTCCACAAACGCCCGATGCCCAACTGGCATGTACCGCAACATATCCTTCGTGTGTTGTACCAACGCGTCCTCCCCATATTGGATGCCGAGCGCAGCAACATATACAGGAATAACAGAACTCTGCGCCCCGGTTTCCCCGCGAAACGCCTGCGGCTCTCCGCTGAACTCGTCCACTCCTTCGTACACCACGCCTTGAGGCAGAGGCGTATGCAGTCCCCAGCCATAGAGATACGGCCGCACGCGATGGTAGTAAATACGAGGATCGCACCGCTCTGGCATCTTCTTTAAAATAGCCGCCATCATATGCATGTAGGCAGCCGCGGAATGCAGTAATTCTGCCAGTCGGTCATCATCGCCATGTGCAATGGCATCTTTCGCTTCAGCCAATGCCATAAGTCCCGGTGCGGCCGCCTGCTCTATTGCCACATGAACCATAATAAACCACTGCTCATCCACCCCACCCAGAAACCCTTGTATAACAGCGATCTTCTCAAGATTAA
>CAYZNS010000004.1:0-85485 GCA_964479945.1 uncultured Candidatus Saccharibacteria bacterium | reverse complement strand
ATCGCATATGTATACCTTTTGCGCTTTCAAAGAACAAAATTTGCCAAAGTTTAGTGGTAATACAATGCGGGGTCAAACGCGGCCGCGCGGCAGGAGAAGTTAAAAGAAGTATCGCATGCTGTTATGGTATGGGAAAACTGCGTGTAGAGTTCATCGTGATAGGCGTTGAGTTCCGCACGCGGTGCGGCTCCGTTGATAGCGGCGAACCGTACCTGTACGCTATGCATATTACCTTGCAAACCACCCCCCAATTCCTGAACCATATGTCCCGTCTCGGGGAGTATCTCGGTATCGTCAATTTGTGCGTACAAGTTTGTCGCCGCCTGCGCATGCGCGGCAAATCCGGCAAAAAACACAAAACCAAACACAAAAAGTGAAAATAGTTTCATAAAACCGATGTCCTCTATTTCCGGATGTGCCGAACCGAGCTACCCACAGTTCCGGCTATACCGGAATGTGTGAAGCTCGGTTAGTCACAATCCTGACGCTCTCTCGCGTTACCCCGCTATTCCCCGCTTGCGGGTGGTGAGATAGATCACCAACGCCGCAAGGAGCGTCCAGATTACGGAGTAGCCAATACTGCTGAATGAAATACCGGCCAGAAGATTGCGCGGATCCCACGGGTTGCGGCTTGCGCGGTTCAATTCTTGGCGCAAATCCGTATCCAACGAGCGCGCGTCTTTGATGTACACGGGCTGTTTCCCTTCAAGAATATCCGCTTCATGGTCACCGATAGATTCTGCCGGTTCCGAAATCTCGTTACCGTTGCGTGCTGCAAGCGTATGCGCCCAGTCATTGCCGGTTCCTTCTAACCACATTTGCGCGGGCATACTCGTCGCAGTGGCAGTATCATTATGTTCTTCCCCATAATTCATAATTCCAGATTCATAATTCACTGCATCATTATCAGCAGCACCATCGCTCTCGTTTGACTCTTCAGTTTCAATCTTCTCTGACACACCAATTTCCACCGACGCCACTGCGTGCCCGGAATGATCCACGTAATTTCCGTTTTCATCGTACCATTTGCCAAGCGCGTAATTCGTGTAGATACCCGCCGGCGTGCCCGTTGCAAATCGCACCGTGTAATCAATAATAATCTTCTCGCCCGGATAGACGGTATCCAGATTCCATGCCTGCGTACTTACCACCGTGCTGGACGCATTACGCATTTCATCTTCCACCACCACGTTATACGCATAGCCCGCGCCTTTGTTCTCCAGCGTAATTTTGTACGCCACTTCATCGTCCGGATACACAAGGTCCGCGCCGAGGCGTTCTTTCGCAATTTCCAAGCGCGCGTAAATCTGATCGTACCCCATAAACCCTTCCGGCGGCGTGCGGTACAAATTGAGCAGAAGATAATCAATGTTGTTGGAACCGTTGCCGTCATCTTCATACATATCTGCGGAAGCCGCTACCTGCGCATGGGAATCGCCGGTAGGGACGCTGTGCGCCTGTGCTGCAAACGTGAAAGATCCATAGTGCCCCGGGTTGATAGTGCCCGCATCCCATGTGATAGTGTTCCCTTCCACCGCGCCGCCGTTCGGATTTGTAATACTCAAGTTGTTACCAAAGTCAAAAGAAACTTCCGCCTGCGTAGCCGGCGCATTGCCGTTGTTGCGGTAGGTAACGGTGAATTCCACATGGTCGCCATCTTGCAAGGGTTTGGGGCCCTCCGCGGCCGCGCCCACCCACAAATCCGGCCGGCCAAATGCCACGTCGCCGTTCCAGTTGCCAAAGATATTTATAATCGCCAAAAGCCAGTTTTTGCCTATGATATTCGTATTTGCGATGTTTACCACGTTGGAAGCGGCATACGCGTTGCCGGTGTATATGGAGGCATTGCCGCCCGCCGTTGCGGTATTGCCGCCGGTGGAAGCGGTTGCGGATACGTTGTTTATAATCCGCGCGTTGCTTGCATTGCGGACAGTCGTGGAACCGACGCCGGTGCCCAAACCTCCCATACCGAGCTGTGAAGAAAAGCCGTCAATGATAAATCCGTCGTCCATGCCTATGATGTTCACGCCGGAAGGCAGGCTGAAAATTTTACCGGACCACGAGCCGCCGGTGCGCACATACAACAGAAGGAAGTTGTTGCCGAAAATATTCGTGTTGGCGATAGTCATCACATTGGAGTTAGCGCCGGCATCCCCCGTTGCCACGGAGGCGGAACCTGTTCCGGCGGAGCCGGAATTATCACCGGAATCCGCCGCCGCCGCCACATTGTTTTCAATTGTCCCCGTGTTCTCATTCTCTGCTGTGATGTTCCCGCCAATACAACAAGTATCATTCTGCCTTTCTCCGCCCGAGGCGGATCCGCCTTCGGCGGAAAAAAACGAGCCGGGCGGCAGCACCAAGTCCCCTTCCCACGAACCAAACGCATTCATAATGAACGCGAGATAGTCCGATCCGACAACATTCGTGTTCACCATGTTTATTACGTTCGCGGCGGCAAATGCATTACCAGTAAGTATAGCGACGTCGCCGGTAGTGGAAGTCGCCGCGTTGCCGCCCGTGGAAGCTGCTGCCGCTATAGTATTCTCCAGATAGGCGTTGTTGTGGCTGGAAACAAACAATTCCGTAAGAAAGCACAGAAACGAACAGCCCGCGCCGTCTTCCATGGAAAGCGAGAGCTCGCCGAACATATTGCCAAAGAGATTCAAAAGCTGAAACGCGCCATTGGACCCCACGAAATTACTGTTTATCAGATTTGCCATGTTCGCAAACGCAAACGCATCGCCGCTGTCAACAGACGCCGTGCCGGAGCTGCTCGACGCTTCATTCTCACCGGTTTGCGCCGCGGAGACGACATCCGTTGTGGAAGTTGCCGCGTTTTCGGTGTCTATTGATAGCGTGGTGGTTCCGGTATTGTTTTCTTCACCTTCCTCAAGAGTCTCAATAGCGTGTGGATCTGTTTCTTCAGCCTGCACTTCATTATTTTCTCCATTTTCTCCATAATTCATAATTCCAGATTCATAATTCACATTTTCTTCATCTCCGCTCCCGTCCGGCGTCGTAGAAGCAGCGCTTTCATTCGTTTCGGAACCACCATCAACACTATTCGTATTCACCTGATTATTCACCTCCACGCCTGAAACCGCGTCTCCTGTTTCCACGTGCGCGTCGCCGTCATCCGCGCTGCCGGCATCCCCGCCTTCGCCCGTTTGATTGCTGTCCGCATTAGTATCTTCATCTAAAGCAACCTTCCCATCCTCTCCGGAACCGCCTGCCCCCACAGAATCGTCGGGGTCGGCGCCATTTTCTTCCACAATCTGTTCCTGTTCTTCCGCGCGCAAAACCTGCGCCATTGGCAACATGCTCACCGCCGCGAGCATACCCAATGCCAATAGCACGCCCCCGATAGAGCGCAAAAATGATTTAAAATCTAAAGAATGATACCACATAAGCGAATGTTTTATTTAAAGCTGATAGAATACGTTCCAGTATCCGCTGCCCTATTTCATCCGCGGGTACGATACGCGAAATTGCTACATTTTCCTGCCCGCCAATGGCTGCGCCATCAGGCGCTGGCAGGCGGGTAATTTCAACCTTATCTTCGTCTACAATCTCTTCATTATCCCCATAATTCACAATTCCAGATTCATAATTCACGCCGGTACTGCTCGCTTGAACGTCTGCGTGTATAGAAATTTCCCCATCACCGGTAAAAACTTCCGCTATCTCTTTTTTCTCCCCATTCGCTTCCGCCGTTGCCTTCACCGTGGTAGTCGCCTCTCCGTCGTTCGTTTCCGTTTTGACGGACGCGCTTGCCGATGCATTGCCTGTTTTCACGGAACCGCTTTCACCCGCCATAGTCTCTGACGAAGGCGGGCTGCCAACTGCCGTGTTCCCGCCGGTGTTCGCGGAACTAGACACATTGGTTTCAACCACGGCCGTGCCGGCAAGAGTCGAAGCAGATATAAATACCCCTATCAAAGCGCTCGCAAGAATTTTATAAATTGTAAACTTCTGCATAATTTCTCCCCGCTAGGATTTTCCTCGACGAAAGCAAAACCCTATGGGAGAGACGTCCCCCACATCGGGACGCCCCTTCGCCATTTATCGCTTAATAAGCGTGATATTCTGATTGACCAGATTCGTGATGCCCGTCCAGGATGCCGACATGCCGGTGGAAATGCTGCCGCCCGCGCCGCCGTTGCCGCTTTTTCCGCCCGCGCCGCCCGTGTTGTTGTCGCCAGAGTTCACTACACTGCCGCCGTTGCCGGCGTCTGCGGATGATCCGCCAGCAGCCATATTTGCACCGGAATCGGCAAAGGTAAGAACGCCGTTGCCTACATATGCAACGTTGCCATTGTAGACCGTATCATTGCCGTCTCCGCCGCCGCTGCAAGCGCAACGATCAATGGTCGTATCGTTATAATTGACAATATTGGTAAGCTCCGTGCCTGCTATTGCAGCGCCCGTGGTGATAGTACCGCCCGCGCCTCCGTTACCGCCATTGCCACCCATGCCGCCCGCATTGTCGTCATCGGAATCAACTACGCTGCCGCCGTTCCCCGCGCTGCCGCCGGCGCCGCCATTGACGCTATTGCCGCCGGTATTCGCCACAGTTGTTACGCTGTTTTCAACGTATGCGTAATTTTCGTTGTATACGGTCGTATCGCCATCGCCGCCACCGTTTGCATCTTCACAAAGCTCGCTCGCAAGCATTGCCAACGTGTCCGCAAGCTGGTCAAAATCGCTCATGATAACATCTGTATCTTTCGTGATAGCCGCTGGTGGTGATACAACCGGGCCGGAGATTGCTTCCAGGTTTGCTTGGAAGCCGCCCGCGTCAATGCCTACGGCAAGCATACGGATGCCGAGATCGCTAACGGATGTCTTAGCTGCGTCTGCCGCTACTACCGCATCGTGCAGGTCGGTGCCCGGACCATCAGAGGCGGTTGGAATACCATCCGTGATCATAACCATAAGATCGGGATGATCGGCATCCGTGCGATCTAACACGCCCTCTAATATTTCCGTGCCTTTCTCAATAGCGTCTTCCCAGTTTGTAAGGCCGGTTGGCGGGCCAACACCGTCAATATCCGCCAAGAGATCCGTCTTGTCATCCGTCAAGTCCTGCACGATTGTTGCGGTGGTGGAAAACTCAACAATACCGAACATGGTCGGCGTTGCGGGCAAAAACGCGTTGACAAACGTTTTCGCCGCATCTTTCACATCCGTTTCATTGCCGCCGATGCTGCCGGACATGTCCAACAAAAGCACAATATCAAGGCCGCAAGCATCACCGAGCGTCGGGTTTGCTTCCGGCGTGTGGCCTGCAAACGCCGCCATCGGCGCCAACAACGACACAGAAAGCACAATACTTGTAATGCGTGAAATAAGTGTTTTTGTCATAGGTTCTTATTAATTTAGTATGTTACTAATTGAGCTCGACCTTGCCATGAAATTGATATACTCCCTTCGGTGCAAAGCGTGAAATGCAGTGTTCACGATTTGCAAGAAGGGAGGAGCGTGAACGCTCCATGCCCTTCCTGAGCGCTAGCGCAAGATGCGCGTAAGGTTAGTGTTTACGATATTGATGATTTCCGTCCATGCGTTAGCCATGCCGGTTGTGGTGGAGCCGCCGTTGCCGCCTGCATTGCCCGCGCCGCCGTTGCCACCGACGTTGTCGTCATCGGAATCTTCTACATTGCCGCCGTTGCCCGCGTCGCCGCCCATGCCGCCATCGGTCATATTAGAACCGCTATCAGCAATAGTTGCCGCCGCATTCCCAAGTAAACCAACGTTTACATTTACAACGTTGTCATCGCCATCTTCCTCGCCGTTGCATGCGCAGCGATTAACTTCGGTGTCGTTGGTGTTTACCTGGTTTACAAACTTGGTTCCTGCAAAAGCATCACCTGTTATTACAGTTCCGCCGTTGCCGCCTTTTCCGCCGTTGCCGCCGTTGCCGCCCATGTTGCCATCGTCAGATGACAATACAGCGCCGCCGTTTCCGGCCATACCACCATTGCCCCCCATAGCCGTATTGCCGCCGGTGTTCGCAATGGTAGTAGCGCTGTTTTCTACAATTGCCGTATTTACATTGGTGATATTTACATCACCGTCTGCGAGCGCCAAGCCCGCCGCGCCCAATGTTACAACCGGAAGAGTTGCAAAAAGCGCGATAAGTTTTTTTGTCATAGTTTTTTTGTAATTTTTTAAGCTTATATTCCTTACTCCATCCCTTAAGGATATATGGAACAAGTTTCTGATCGACCTTTTTGGGTAAAGGGCTGAAAGACCCTTGCGCACAACAGTTAGCGCAAAATGCGCGTAAGGTTGTAATTGATAAGATTCGTGATGCTCGTCCAGCCGGATGCGTAGCCGGTTGTAACACCGCCCGCTTCCCCGCCGCCGGCGTTGCCGCCATTGCCGCCGTTTCCACCGGCGCCGCCGGCGTTGTCATCGTCGGATTCTTCCACATTGCCGCCGTTGCCCGCATCGCCGCCATTGCCGCCATCGGTGTTGTTATAGCCGGAGTCAGCCACCGTGCCGACGTAATTGCCAACATAGGTATACCATTCCTCTCCTTCGCCGTAGCCATTGACGTTGAGAACAGTATCGTTGCCGTCTTCATCGCCGTTGCAAGCGCAGCGATCAATTTCGGTATCATTGGTGTTGACGATGTTGTCAATCTGCGTGCCCGCATCGGCATTGCCGGTCATAACCATACCGCCATTGCCGCCTTTTCCGCCGTTGCCTCCATTTCCGCCCATATTGCCATCACTAGAATTCAATACAGCCCCGCCGTTGCCAGCCATGCCGCCGTTGCCTCCGCTTGCGGTGTTAGAGCCGGTGTTTGCGACAGTCACAACCTCGTTATAGACATATGCGCTGTTGTAGTTCTCAACCGTCACATCACCATCCGCGAGCGCCAACCCCGCGACGCCTAGCGTTGCAACCGGAAGAGTTGCAAAAAGCGCGATAAGTTTTTTTGTCATATGTTTGATGTATACATTAAGTTCTAAAGCGCGCGACCTTTATTTTTCCCCAATCGAGCCGTCTATATGATGCGTACCATATTGAGACAGCTCGAGCGGAGAAATATCAACGTAAAAAAGCCGCGCAAAAACTGCGGCTTTGGATAACACGTAAACTGGTTGTACGGGGGAAACGCGCTTTCATCCTCTTATACTCTTGCCGCCGTTTCGGTTTCCCCTTCGAATCGGCAACCTATCTGTTTTATGGTATACTACCCACTATAAAGTTCTCGCGCATGCTGTCAATAAGCCCGCCGCGCCAAAGGTGTGGAAAAACCCATGCAGGGATGCTAAACCGAGGGGGAAACATCCTCCGACCTTGTGCCGGAGGAACGGGGTTTAGCATCCTTGGCCGGGCTTTTCCTAAAGCGAATAGACTTCAACATAAGCAAAAAGAAAAAGGCGCGTCAATGTTGCGCGCATTAGGGTTTTATTGCACTGTTGGACCGTACTTTGGGACGGCAAATGGCAGGGCAACATTGTAATCCCCAAAACACTATCGGAGCCGCCTCAATCTCCTTCCCGCAGCAACGCCAAAAACGCGGATGCCGCCACGGAAACGTCGTAACGCTTCACCCATCCCCGCTCCTCCTGGGAAATTTTCTCTCGCAGCTCCTCATCGCCGAGGAGCTTTTTTATTTTCTCCGCAAACGCCGCAACGTCTCCCTGTGGAAGCACGTATTCATGCAAGCTAGGCGGCGTCATTTCCCTCACACCACCGACATCGGATGCCACAAACGGCACGCCCGCAGCCATTGCCTCCAAAAGCGCGTTCGGCATCCCCTCTTCTTCGGAAGGCATAAGAAAAACATCCGCGGCTGCGAAATAAATTGGCACACGATTATTTGGCACATTTCCCTCAAAACGAACCCTGTTTTGTAACTCGTAACTCGTAACTCGTAACTCGGTATTGGTACGTTCGGGGCCGTCGCCGACTATCAAAAATAGTACGTCTTCCCTGATCGCAAACTCTTTTAAAATATCCGGCAAAAAATGCGCCCCCTTGCGCCGCGAGAGGCGATGCAGAAAAAGTACAACCTTTTTACCCGATGGAATCTCAAGTTCCCTACGCGCTGAATCGCGCGTAATTCCCTGCATATGCGAGACGCGAATATAATTCGGCACTACGCGTACGCGCGCGCGATCAAGCCCATACCGATCAGCATAGTGTTCCGCAAGAGAATTCGTGCCGGTAACAAATATCGAGTTCCGTAAAATAAATCTAAATAATTTCTCCTCCAGCCACCCGCGCTTATACAACCATGGCATACCGCAGTTCCAGTAAAAGACCCTGCCGCCAAAAAGTTTTGTAAGGAGTATGGCAACGAGCGCGCCCTTGAATGAATAATGCACATAGAATATGCGAACGCCGCGGAAAAAATAAGCAAATTTGATTTTCACGATGCTTATAAGAGTCGGAGCATATACAAAAAATTCAATATCGCCCCGAAGCTCCTGTATAATTTCCCGCTTATGCTCAAAATGCGTTGAGGCATCTTCCGCAATTTCCGGCACTATATAACAGACTTTTAATTTTTCATGCCGCATGTTCGCCATGACGCCAAAAGCTTATCCCTGTATTCTTCCTGCGATGCATAGGGCGCCTGCGTTGCCTTAGCCCCCCGGCGCAGCCGATCTTGCACCGCGCTATCCCCTGCATAGCGAGTAAGCGCTTCCAGCAGTTTTTCTTCGTCTCCCACGGGCACCACCAGGCCATTTACGCCATCCAGCACAACTTCACCCGCCACGCCGACATTAGTCATAATCACCGGCAAACCGCTCCGCAACGCTTCCAGCGCCACCATTCCGTATCCCTCATAATTTGAGGTGAGCAGCAAAACATGGGCGGTTTCATATTCCTTCATAGAAAACGCTTCCCGGAACTCCACCGAATGTTCAATTCCCAAAGCAGCGCACATGCGTTTCAATGCCGCTCTTTGCGATCCGTTTCCAACAATGCGCAGACGCGCCCCCGGATGCCCCCGTAAAAACTTGGCGAATACGCGCAGCGCTAAGGGAATGTTTTTTTCCTTCTCCAGCCGCGCAACCATAAGTACGGTAAAAAATTCCGGAAGTTTTGCTTCCGGAGTTCCGGAATATGCGGGAATAACGGGGAGCACCGTAATAGATATATGCGTATCAGGGTATCGCGCCGTAATGGAACGCCGTATGCGCTCTGATACAACCCGTATGCATGATGCCCGCGGGATCAGGAACATGGCGAACAGAACGCGCGCCTTGTTCAACATGCTGCCCCTCCAAACGTATGGGCTGAATATATCCGTATGAATCTGCATTTGAAACGGCACGCCGCAGCGCCGGGAAAGATGCCACGCAAGGAATGCGTGCTCCACATCCTGTGCCACTATAAGATCATAGCGCTCGCCGCGTACAAGCAGCTTTGCTTTCTTATATCCGCGCCAAAATCTTGCATATCTTCCTTGTGACCGGTCCATGCGGACAAGTTCCAATTTCTCCAGTGCAGCTTCATACAGACGCATGCGGTTCCAGGTATGCGATCCGGAAACAAATGCCTGGGGATCGGATGTGAACATTACGATTTTCATGAATTACGGATTATGGATTCTGTCTTTATAACCATGCGCTCCAGAGAATAATGATCCGCAATATGTTCTCCTCCACGGGACAGACGAAGGCGCAACGCCTCATTATGATACAGTAAGAAAATTTTCTCTTGCCAGTCTGCATCATCATTATACCGCGCTACCAACGCATTTTCTCCATCCCGTATGATTTCTTTATTACCCCCCGCATTCGTTGTTATCACCGGAATACCGGCGGTCATAGCTTCAATAAGCTGATGAGAGAAACCCTCATAAGCCGTGTTGAGGCAGAACATATCAGCCGCCGCAAGATACAGAGCAATATTTTCTTTTGGAATACCACCTGTAAATATAACGGGAACTCGTAACTCGTAACTCGTAACTCGTAATATATCTTCATCAGGACCATTTCCTATGATAATAAGTTTTGCGTCAGAAATTTTCGCGGTAATTCGAGGCATCAATTCAATCAGCATCCCAAATCCTTTCCATGGTACAAGGCGGCCTATGGAAAGAAGAATAAAAGCTTCACTATCCAATCCCAATTTCGCGCGCGCTTCCTTTTTTGATACGAGATTCTGTGAAATGGAAACCGCGTTCGGGATAACTGTTATTTTGTCCGGCTTCAAGCCCCACCGTTCTACCACAGATTTTAAATATTCGCTTGGCACGATAATGTGCTTTGCTCTTCGGCCCGCAAACCGTTGTACCATGCGCAGCATGCCGACGCGCGCGCCATATGATTTCCCAAGAAAATCATCCAGCAAGTCCCGCACGCCGAAGCGCTGCACACCTTGCTCCCATGCATGGTCCCCCACAATTTTAAGTATAAAACGCCGCTTGAGCAGAAGTGCGGCCACTGCCGCCGGAAACCCCGCGCTTACCGCATCCTGCGCGTAGATTACATCGGCATTGCGGCCCGCGCGGTATACGCGCCAGAAATAAACCATGTGCCGGATACCTTTTCGTAACTCGTAACTCGTAACTCGTAACTCGTAATTATTATTCCTTGATTCCTGATTCTTACTTCTTGATTCATTGCTACCGTATGTAACAACCGTAACTGTGTGCCCGCGCTTAACAAGCTCTTCAGCCAATACCTTGCTGTATGTCGCCGGTCCTCCGATATCCGGCGGGAATATGCCCGTTGCGATTACGATGCGCATAGCGAGTTCATTATGTTTTTCATCCGTTCCGCGACGCTATCCCAGCTATACTCACTCTCCACGAGTTGTCTGCCGTTTTTTTGCAATCGTTCGTAAAGTTCCCTATTTTCCAAAAGCGCGCATATTTTATCCGCAAGATCGTCTGCATCGTCAACGTTGCACACCAAACCCGTCTCGCCATCCCGCAAAAAGTCCACAATGCCGCCTACCGGCGTGCCTAGTATCGGCAAACCGGCGGCCATCGCTTCCAGAAACGCGGTGCCTAACCCTTCCGACCGTGACGGGCGCGCAAAAATATCTGCCTCCGCCAAATGTTCCGGCACTTTCTCATACGGTACGGCGCCAAAAAACGTTGTTGCCTTCCCTACGCCAAGCACGCGCGAAAGCGCCTCAAGCTCAAACCGCAACGGGCCGTCCCCCACTATATGCAATTCGGAGAGCGGATATTTTTTATAAACCTCCGCAAAAGCTCGAATCAATGTATCAACCCCGTTTTTCTCTACGAGTCGCGACACTGTAATAATAACTTTTTTTTCTTGCGTTCTACGTTCTACGTTTCGCGTTATACGATTTGTGTCCACTCCATTGGGTACGAGCGTTATATCCCCGGTGTACCCATATGTCCGCGCCATACCGTCAAGATAATTGCTTATCACCTGTATATGACTTGCGTGGCGAAGCATAAAACGCCATCCGTATCGTACGAGTCCAAGCCGTCCGCGCGCGATATGTACTTCCGAATCTCCCTCTTGAAGCGTAAGCAAAAACGGTACGCCTTGATTGAGGCGCAGAAGAGAAAGGAGCGCCGGCGCCATGCTCGCGTAACTTGCCATCATACCCCAAAAGAGGCAGACAGGCCGTTCGCGCATCAAGCGACGTGCTGTTAGCATGCCGCCGATACCAACAAGGATTTTATCCAGCGCCGGAAGCCCAACGCCAATGCGGCGCACCTCAACATTGCCGATGCGTTCCTGCGGCGGATACGCGCGCCGCATGCGCGCTGTTATTAAAACAAAATCAAAATCGCGTATGCGGCCGGTTATTTCTTGCATGGCAAGCTCCGCGCCGCCTATCAGGGGCAGATAGGCAGTTGAGAAAATAAGAATAGTTTTTTTATTATGCATAAACAGTGTATTATACATTGTAACATATGTAATTATTTGCTGAAGGATATGCGCTTCAGGAGGGCGCTCACGGCCGCTTGGCCAAGTAAACCCTCCTGAAGCGCATATCCTTCAGCGAAGTCCGTGATGCATCCATAATGCAAAACGATAAACGAAAAAAAATCCTGTTTGTCATCACAAAATCCGTATGGGGGGGCGCCCAGCGGTATGTGTTTGATCTTGCCACACATCTGCCGCGGGAAGAATTTGAAACAGCGGTTGCAACCGTTCCCGGTGGCGCGCTTACGGAAAAACTAGCCGAAGAACACGTAGTGGTCTTCCCCATTGCCGGATTTCAAAAATCAATCAATCCGCTCAAAGATATCATCTCTTTTTTTGAACTTCTTGCCGTATACCGCCGTTTCCAACCGGACATTATACATACGAACAGCTCCAAAGCAGGAGGTATCGCGGGAGCGGCTGCTTTTTTTTATAACGCGCTTGCCGCCAAAAACATCATGCGCGTGTTCACAGTGCACGGCTTGCCTTTTGAAGAAACATGGCGTCCGCATTGGCAGCGCTTGCTTATACGCTATGCAAGCAAAATAACGGTACTCCTGCATGATCATGTTATTGTTATTTCCGAAAACGATCGGCGAGCCGCGTTATCATACAACGTCGCGCCATCCTCCAAAGTAACGCTGATACACAATGGCATCGAGGTCTTGCAATTCTTGCCGCGCGCCCAAGCACAGCATGAATTGTTCGGCCAGGAATATCCACTGGTAATTGGCACTATCGCGGAGTGGACCAAAAATAAAGGGCTTGATTTTTTGATAGTTGCTCTGCCGGCGGTTCTTCAGAAGTTTCCGGAAGCGAAACTTTGCCTTATAGGATGGGGAGAAGAAAGTGCAAAGTGCAAAGTGCAAAGTGCAAAGTTGGGGTTGGAAAACCATGTTTTCTTTATTTCTAAATCGCCGGCCGCTCCTTATCTTAAAGCATTTGACATATTCGTACTTCCGTCGCTTAAAGAAGGACTGCCGTACACGCTTCTGGAGGCAGGTCTTGCCGGTTTGCCGGTGGTAGCAACGCGCGTTGGCGGCGTGCCGGATATTATTGAACACGAAAAAAACGGATTTCTTGTGTCCCCTATTTCTCTTACCGATCTTGCCGATTCAATTATTCAGCTTTGCCAAAACGCGGACTTGCGCAAACAAATGGGGGAAGAAAATAAAAGGCGCGTCACGGCGGAATTTTCACTTGAAACGATGATGCAAAAAACTATTGCATTATATAAATATTAAATATCCACGCTATTTCTTTTCCGCCTTAAAAATACCACTGCAACGGCAAGGAGGCCGCCAGCTATCAGGCTTCCGGCGAACCAGATGGTTTCGCTGTTTTTTTGGGATGGCGGAGGCGCGGCGTCAAACACGGACGCGCGGGCAAGTGGCTCTATAGGCGGCGCCGGCAAAGTAATTTTGGTTGCAATGGTTGGCTTTGTGCTTGTCGGCGGCAAAACATTTGCCGCAACAGAGCGCTTTTGTACCAACGGTTCTTGTACTGGCGGCAGCGCCGGCACAGCATTCGGCTTGCCCGGCGTCGGATTTGTAAATATTGCAACGCCCTCGTTGTTTGAAATGCTCATCCCTGCCGGAACTTGGAACACATAGGAGAAACCATTTGCGAAAGATCCGTTCGGATAGAACAGATGCACAGCATCACCAGCTTCTTCTAAGATAAGTTTCGTTGTTGCCGCGGAAAGCACCGCGAAACTCCCGGGCGCTATAGTGGTACCCTGCGGAAATATAAACCGTTGCGCGGATGATTCTATAATCCAATTCCCCACATGAATGGCTTGGATTCCTTTGTTTTGCAGTTCAATCCAACCATCCATGCCGGGTTTGGCTTCGCTTATTATCATGCCTCCTTCGCCTATTGATACGGCGAGGCCGTCAAACGCAGTATATTTTCCTGAAGAAATCGTAAGGCGTACCATATACGTACCCGGGAACATATAGGCATGCCCTACATTCTGCCCCTCGCGCGTACCGCCATCACCAAAATTCCACAGATACCGTACATGTTCCATTGGTTCGCCTTCTAACCCGAACGCCATGCCGCGAAATTCTATCTCCTCACCCACTATTGCGCTTGTATCCTTCCCTGCATTCGCTGTGATGCGCGGCAGATCTTCCGGCGGGACATACGCGCTACTGCCTCCTGATGATGACCCGCTTTGGTTTGACGAATTTGATGATTTGCTCGTATCGCCGGTATTAGTTTCAGAGCCGGAATCATAAGGATCATCAGTGCTGCCGCCTACGGCATTTGCTGCTTTCGGCGTTGCCTGAGCCGTTACCCATCCACCGCCAGATTTTTGCATGGTCTCTTTGGTTGTGTTATCACCGGCAGGCCATCCATCTGCCGCATTAACAGAATCCATGATATTCCCGCCCGCATCTATCAACTGCAAATGTTCGCCGCTGTTACTTAATGCGCCCGTATAGATGCAATCGGCAGATATACCAGGAACCGAATCATCATCGGACCGTTCAAGTAGGAAATAACCTCCGGCTGAGATGGTTGTTTTTATACATGCATCACCTATGGCAATATCCGGCGATCCGTTTATGGCATCCACTATGCGCCAACCGCTCAAATCAATACTTTCACTGCCGTTGTTGTATAACTCAATCCACTCGTCATTCGCGCTTGTTTCAGTTCCCATCCATGCTATTTCATTACCGACAACAGCCCCCGAGGCAAAAGCCGGGAGGGCGAGTAAAACGAGAAATAAAGAGAATATAAATATCATAAAGATATCTCATTATATTCCCCTTTTTGTATAATTATCTTACCGTATACAAATCCGTACTGTCAACGTGGAAGATTTATGAGCAGGCACTTACATTTGAGCGCGTATTTGCGCTAAGTCCTTTTGCGCCTGTTCTTGATCCGGATTTTGGGCGAGATACTGTACATAAAACTCTTCAGCTTCCTTGAGCAAGCCGTCTTGCCATGCCCACATGCCCGCGAGCGCTAAAAGCTCGCCGTTATCATCCAAATCTTCAATGCCTAGGCGCAATACGCCGAATGATTTATCATGCTGGTTTAGCGAGAAGCGGTATAACGTCGCCAAATCACGGAAGGCGCGGGTGCGTTCCAATTGCCCGCCTTCTATTCCTATTGCCGTGATATATGCCCATTCCGCCTTCTCGTAGTCTTTAATCTTATTCCAATACAAATCGCCCAAGTTCATGTATGTGCGCCCCTGATTAGGCGTAATTGCCGTTGCATACAGCCATGCCGCCTCCGCGCCTTTATAGTCACCGAGGGCACTTTTAACAGAACCCAAGTTATACCATGCGGCAAAAGAATCGGGATGTTCTTTTATGGTATTTAGCAATTCCTCAAACTCTTTGCGGTATTGCTGCCGCCGGGCTTCCGGCAATTCAGCAACCACGGCCGGATCCTCGTTTATTTTATTATACCCGCGCGGAAAATCGCCTGCCGCGGATGATCCGCCGCTGGAAAAGAAATCGTTTTGCCACATAAAAACACCGCTTGCAGCAGCAATAAGCGCAACAACCCCCAATCCTACGAAAAAGCGTATTTTATTGTTTGTCATGGTGGATAGTATACCAAAACGTAGAAATAAAGCAATATTTGCTTTCTCTGCTTAATCTTCCTTGTCCTAATTACAAAATACTAATTACTAATTACTCAAAATTTGAGCGAAAACAAATTTTAAAACTAAAATTTGTAATTAGTGTGAGTAATTTGTAGGTAGAGATAAAATTTTCGCTCGCTCAAATTTTATGCGGGGATACTAGGACTCGAACCTAGAACAACGGTTTTGGAGACCGTCGTGATAGCCGTTTCACCATACCCCCCTGTTTATTTCTTGGATTCCTTGTGAGATGTATGTTTTTTGCACCAGCGGCAAAATTTGGCAAGTTCAATTTTCCGCTCTACGTTCCGGCGGTTTTTGCTTGACCAATAATTAACGCGCTTACAAGCGCTGCATTGAAATTTAATGAGATTATCCTGACTCATAGATTGGGTGTTGAAAAATAATATTCGTAATATATCATATCTATCACGCAAAGTACAGAGCCGGAAGAGAGAATCGAACTCTCGACTTCCATCTTACCAAGATGGCGTTCTGCCACTGAACTACTCCGGCTTTTTAAATCTGACTTTTATCTTTTTTATCTGATTGGCGTCTTTATACAACTCTGCTCGGACTCACTTTATCAAAAACGCTTGAGAAAAGGAAGCGCCACGACCGTGTCGGGGCGTTTTTATCATAATTTCGCCCCAACAGCCCTGTTTCTTAAGGGAAAGTTTTTAGCAAAGAAAAAAGCGGCTTTGTCTTGTTGTGACAAGGTGCCGCTGAACCTCTTGTTGTTCACGGTGCGATAGTTAATCGCGAAAGAACCCGACGAAGCGCGTCCGCTTTGTTGAGAACCTTCATAATCGGGCTTCCGCACACGACTATGTCCGCTCCGTTTTGAGCGGCGAATTCCGGAGTGATCTCCTGCTTGTGCCTGTCGTCCTTGAAATCCTCCATGCGGATTCCGGGCACAGTCTTGATCAGATCGCTGTCTTTGACCGCGGACAAGCAAGTCCCCGGCAGAACGACACCGTGCAAACCGAGATCCTTGGCTCGTTGAGTAAGAAATACAACTGTCTCCTCAAGCGAACGGCGGAAATACATCCTGCACCAATCATCGCTGTAATGAGTGAGCACAGTAACTCCAAGAATTTTGGTATTAGAATCCTCAGTGGCCTTGACCGCGCCTGCGAGCTGATCGTCCGCCTGAACCCAGACGTTGAAATAGTCCACGCCGGCATCAACCAGCATTTTGGCAAGGTCGGTCATTGTCCGTTTGCCATTCCATGTCTTGGTGTCGGCAAAAATCGGACGCGAGACCGGTAGTTTGCGGATGATCGCGCAGACACCTTCTGCCATCATACAGTCAAGATTGATCTTGTACCCGAAGTTGCCAGGCACTTGATCGAGTTCTCGAACTGCCTTCAGGGTTTCCTGTTCCTTGTTGTTGAGATCGTCGAGGGCCATGAAAAGCAATGGACTCTTCATTTCGTGCCCCCCTTCTCTACATGCGTCAAACCGCGATCAGCCTGCCATTGTAGCGGATTCCTCAAGAATTCGCGGTACTCAGCCAAGAGTTCCTTGGGATGCGTGCTAAACCGCTCGGCCACGTCGATGACCCTGGGAAGAGTAAGCAATGAAACCATTTCGATTCCGGCTTCGGCCAAATTCCTGTTCGCGACGGGGTTGTCGTAGTAAAGGACGCAAGCACCCTTCGTGCAAACGAAGCCCGCTTCGCGAAGGCAAACCGCGCCGTTGACAATGGTCTGGGCGAAGTTGACCAGTTCTTCCATGTCCAAGCCGCTGGAGCCGGGGGGGATTTCCTGATTCTTTTGATATCCGGTGATGAGTTCCTTTTGGCCGCCAGTTTTCCGAAGTTCACGAATGTAAACGAATGGGATCCGCTTGCCGAGAAGAACCTCCAATTCCTCGCTGATCAACCACCCAAGGATCATGCCGCCGGTAACGTTGCCGGCAACAAAGTCGATTTCGGTCGACCATTTCTCGCCGATTTCAAACGCCAAGTAGCGGCCAAGGCACCTGATCAACGGCTTATTGCCGACCAGACCCTTAATCATGAGGTAACCGGGACCCCAGTTACCCGAGGCGTAAAGAAATGGTTGCGTGTTAAGAGGCAAGTACTCCACTTCTTCGTTAGTCACCTTTTTCGGAACATCTCTAAGTTCCAGTGCATCGGCCCTTAAAACTTCAAGAGCCAGCCGATCCAACGTCGTGTTACAGATCATAACTATTCTCCTTTCCGGGCTAAGCCCAATGAAGTAGATGTTGAACGAACCACAGCGACTGCGCGAGCCACCTGGACAATATTTAAATCGCCGTAATTTTTTTCAACATCAGTTGCAAGTTGCAACACGTAGGGAACGTATTGCATATTCCATTGTTTAATTTTCAAGATACAAATTGAGCCAAGCACCAGCTTGACCACCCTCTAATGCATATAACCAAAAACATAGAAAAAATCAAGTTTTTAAAACAAAATCGGAAAGCGAGGATGGGGTGGGCATCAAAATTTTACAAAATCCTGTTTTGTGGGCCGGGCAGGATTCGAACCTGCGTAGCCATATAGGCGCTAGATTTACAGTCTAGTGCGATTGACCGCTCCGCCACCGACCCACATATAATTTTTTGATTTATGAAACATCAGAATATTGTCATTGCGAGCGTATTGAAAATTATGAGATTGCTACGTCGCTTCGCTCCTCGCAATGACAACGTTGACAGAGTTTCGTAATTCATAGTATACATCTACTATATCACAAAAGGCCCGACTTCTCAAGAGGAAGTTGGGTAACTATTCACAACAAGTTTACACCCCTGCGGCAACCGGCTCTTCTTTGCGCGCTTCCTTTTTCACGTGCCTGCGATCGGTCTCCAGTACCAGCCGTCCATCGCGAATTTCCACACGTATGGCGCTGTCCGGCTTGATTTTGCCGCCTACAATATGTTCCGCAAGCGGGTTTAGGATGTGATTTTGAATATAACGCTTAAGCGGCCGCGCGCCATAATGCGGATCATGGCCTTCGCGCGCTAAGAACTTGCGAGCTTCCGCGCTTACTTTAAGCGCAATTTGTTTTTGCTCCAGACGACGCGCAACGCGGTCAAGCTGGATTTTCACTATCTCGCTCAAAATTTCAGGCGATAAGCTGTTGAATATCAAAATTTCATCAAGGCGGTTTAAGAACTCGGGGCGGAAGTTGCGCTCCAATGCCTGCCGGATTTTTGATTTCAAATTATCTTCACGGCGCTCTTTTGTATCTTCCTCGCCGGCCGCAAATCCCAAGCGTTCCATCTCGCGCACGTACTCGGAGCCGATATTGGACGTCATGATAATGACAGAATTTTTGAAATTAACATGCCGACCTTTCGCGTCCGTAAGCCGGCCATTGTCAAGCACTTGCAGCATGATGTTAAACACCTCTGGATGCGCTTTTTCAATTTCGTCAAACAGCACCACGGAATACGGCCGGTGGCGGATAAGCTCAGTCAGCTGCCCGCCTTCTTCATGCCCCACGTATCCGGGAGGAGATCCGATAAACTTAGACACCGTGTGACGCTCCATATATTCAGACATATCCACGCGGATAAGCGATTTTTCATCGTTGAAAAGAAACTCGGCCAAGGCGCGAGCAAGCTCAGTTTTCCCGACACCCGTGGGGCCCAAAAACATAAACGAGCCAACCGGCCGGTCCTCTTCTCCTACGCCCGCGCGCGAACGGCGGATTGCCTGCGCTACTTTGGAGATTGCTTCTTCCTGCCCCACCACGCGTTTTTGAAGCACGTCCTCCATGGTGAGCAATTTCTTTGCCTCCTCCTCCAGCATGCGCATCACGGGTACCCCCGTCCATCGGGAAATTACCTCGGCGATGTCTTCTTCCGCAACGCTTTCTTTCAATATATGGCGCGCGGATTGCAGTTTGCCCAGGCGCGCCTCTTCATCGCTGATATTTTTTTCCAACGCGGGAATACGGCCGTAGCGGATTTCGGCAACTTTCGCCAAATTCCCCGCGCGTTCCGCCGCATCGGATTCCTGGCGCATCGCGTCGAGTTCCTTTTTCATTCCGCGGATGCCGACGATCGCCTCCTTTTCATTTTTCCATTTGAGCTCCAGTCCCCCCGTTTTTTCCTTGAGCTCCTCAATTTGTTTTTGAATTTTCTTGACTTTCTGCTTAGCCGACGGCTCCGCCTCGCGCTTGAGCGCTTCTTTCTCAATCTCCAGGCGCATAATCTCGCGGCGCGCCCGGTCAAGATCTTTCGGCATGGAATCAATATCCAACCGCAGAGAGGAGGCGGCTTCATCTATCAAATCAACCGCTTTGTCCGGCAGAAACCGGTCTGCAATGTATCGGCTTGAGAGCTGTACCGCCCCTACAATTGCGCTATCGGTGATGCGCACGCCGTGATGAAGCTCGTATTTCTGCTTTAAGCCGCGGAGGATGGCGATAGCGTCATCTATTGATGGCTCTTCCACATACACGGGCTGGAATCGCCGCGCCAACGCCATATCGCGTTCAATATATTTTTGATATTCCTTTAGCGTGGTAGCTCCTATGGCATGCAATTCCCCGCGGGCAAGCGCGGGCTTCAACATGTTAGAGGCGTCAATGGCGCCCTCGGCCGCACCCGCGCCAACCAGCGTATGAAGCTCATCTATGAACAAGAGTATTTTCCCCGCCGCGCGGTCAATTTCCCGAAGCACCGCTTTCAAGCGCTCTTCAAATTCGCCCCGATACTTAGTACCCGCAACCAACGCGCCAAGATCCAGCGCGATGAGTTCCCTCTCTTTTAAGCTTTCTGGCACGTCGCCCATTACGATGCGCTGGGCCAAGCCCTCCACAATAGCCGTCTTCCCCACGCCGGGCTCGCCGATGAGCACGGGATTATTTTTGGTGCGGCGCGAGAGAATCTGCATCACGCGGCGCACTTCTTCTTCCCGGCCGATGACCGGGTCCAGCTTTTCTTCTTTGGCAAGGCGCGTCAAATTGCGCGCGTATTTTTCCAGCGATTGGTATTTTGTCTCCGGCTCCATGTCGGTAACGGTCTGCGATCCGCGGATTTCGTGAAGGATCCGTAACACAACTTCTTTATCTATGCGGAATTTGGAAAGCATATCGGCCGCACGGGACGGCACGTCCAAAAGCGCTATAAATAAATGTTCCGTTGAGATAAATTCGTCGTTGAGCTGGGCCGCAGCTTTATGCGATTCTTCCAAAACCCGCGCTAATTCCTGCGTCAGGTAGATCTGCGGCGAGGGCGTCAAAAGGTCGCCGCGCGTGCCGCCGTTGAGCTTATCAAGAATAGAATCCAGCATCAGCTGCGTATCCACTTCCAGCTTATCCAAAAGAGAAATGACAACGCCGTCATCCTGCAGCAACAGCGCGCTTAAAAGATGGAGCGCGTCTATCTGATTGTGCCCGCGCTCAATGGCGAGCTCGTGGGCCCGCTTGAGCGCTTCCTGGGCTTTTACCGTAAAATTATGAAATGGAGTCATATATAAATTCAAAATTTAAAGTGCAAAATTCAAAATTTTGGTGTTCGCTTCGCTCACGGATTATATACATTCTGTGAATTACGAAATGACACATTCCAGATGTCAAATAATGCATTTCGTAATTCACAGTACATTCATTCCGGCGCAGCCGGAATACCAACACTTTGCACTTTTAATTTTTAACTTTTAATTTTCTAGGGGCGTTCCGCCAGCGTAACCGTCATCAACATATTCTTGCCTTCTCGCTGTACGGTGAGCGTCACCGTGTCGCCGACATTTTTCATCTGGATAATCTCCGCAAGTGATGTATCACGATCAAGCATCGTGCCACCCGCGTGCGTAATAATATCGCCTTCACGCAACCCCGCTTTATCCGCAGGCGATCCGGGCAGTACCGCCGGATTTTGCGCGCTGCCTACCACCAATACGCCGAACTTGGCATGTATACCATTCTCTTGGCGTATGGCATCGGTAATAGTAACATAACGCACGCCGAGAAAGGGATAGATAATGCGCCCAGTTTTCTTTACTTGTTCTATATCGCGCCGCGCGATATTTACGGGTACGGCAAACCCAATATTCTCGGCGCCCGAGACGATTGCCGTATTGATGCCAATTACTTCGCCCGCGGTATTCAACAGCGGTCCGCCGGAGTTTCCCGGGTTAATTGCGGCATCCGTCTGCAAAACCCGCTGCAGATCACTGGGACCCGCGCTGCCGCCGAATGCCGTCAGCGTACGCTCTTTCCCCGATAATATACCCACCGACACGGTATTATCAAACTCGCCCAAAGCATTGCCAATTGCAATAACCGTCTGTCCGATGCGGATGGTATCTGAATTTCCCAGCGGCACGAAAGGAAACGGGCCGCCGTCAATTGTAAGGATAGCAATATCGTGAACAGGATCGCGCGCTAATACGTTTGCCTGATAGGTATTTCCGGAACTTAAAATAACGGTATATTCCGCTTCCAAATCGCTCACTACATGACGGTTGGTCACCAGCATGCCGTCTTTTGAGACGATAAAACCGGATCCGCGGCCTATTTCGCGATGTTCCGTCCCACCACTGATATCTCCGCTGCCGAACGGATCAAAGAAAAAACGCTGAACCACCGGAAGATCCTTTGCGGCCACAATACTTACCACGGCGGGCGACGCTTGCGCAGCAACTTCTATAACAAGGTCCTCTTCTTTAATAACAACTTCGCCTCTCTCTGAAACGTCCTCCGATTTATCCGTAACGCGCTGTATCACGCGCTGTAAAATTGTCTGCGGTGCGGCTTCCGGAACCTCGTCTAAAATGGAGAGCGTTACCACTACGGTAGAAAGCGACGTAACAAAACTGACCAGTAGCATCAGGAGTACCATTTGTTTCTTGGTAAGGTCTTCCATTGGCATATATTATATCTCAAAATAGAACGGCTGTAAAGATCAATCTACACATTTCGCTTCACCCTATTTTATATTTCTCCAATAACCCATTCACATGTTCCCAGTTTAGATTTTTGAAAAACGCTTCAATATATGCTTTCCTTCCAGTGCCATAGTCAAGAAAATAGGCATGCTCATAGATGTCCATAATGAACAATGCTATCATATTCCACACGCCGCCATGGTTGTGCGCATCGCATAACACGTTGCGCAGCTTGCCTTCCTCAAGGTCGTATCCCAGCACTACCCAGCCGCGGCCCGCAATGCCCGCCGCGCGGAATTCCTCTTCCCATGCCTCATAGGATCCAAAATCGCGCTCAATAAGTTCGCGGATTTTTCCGGAACACGGTGAACCGTCCGGCTTCATGTTGTCAAAATATCCTTCATGCAGCTTAACGCCGTTCAATGCGAAGGTTTCTTCCCGCTTTAACTCGCCGAATTCGCTGTATGTCGCATTGGCCGCAGATTTGTCTGTTGTTTTAAGCTTTTCGTCAATCTCGCCGATTTTTTTAACATAGCCAGCATACAGAACGTCATGATGCTCCGTGAGCTGTTTCTCCGAGAGTCCTTGCAACTCCTTATAGTTTAGTGGTTTTATAGTATGCATATTTTCTTGTTAGTTTATAATTTAAAATGTAAAAATCAAAATGCAAAATGACAATGTAAAATGCTAAAATGATTCCGGCTTCGCCGGAATACAAAAATTTTACATTTTGATTTTTACATTTTGCATTTTTTACGGGTATATCTGATTCCCCTCTTCATCATAAACAATTATTGCCTTGGTCGGGCACGATTGCGCTGCCAACAGCAGCGTTTCATCATCTGATGCGTTCTTGTCTTTCACAATTGCTTTGTTTTCCCGATCCAATTCAAACGTATCTGGCGCGACCGCAATGCAGCTTGCCGCGCCAATGCATAAATCACGGTCAACAAAAATTTTTCCCACTTTTTTTCTTTCTAATGCCATATAACGTTTTTCTCAATTCTTCCCAACGTCGGTGCCCGTTTTAATATGTCCACGCACTTACGAAGCGTGCCTACGACATAATCAACATCGCGCTTCGTCGTACCGCGCCCCATAGTAAACCGCACGCCACCGTCATTCGCGTAGCTCTTTTGTAATATATGCAGTATACCACGAGACACCTCGTTACTATGAGCGCTGCAAGCGGAACCTGTGGACGCAGAAACACCCTTTGCGTCAAGGTACAAAACAAGGCTTTCTGCCGCAATGCCAGGAATAGAAACATGCACGTTATTTGGCGTACGTATGTTTCCTGCCGGCGGGCCGTTGAGAACGGCTGCGGGAATCATGCCCTGCAGGCGAGAGAGAAAATATGCCTGCAGTTGCTTCATGCGCGCGCATTCTTTCGACTGCATCCGTATCAACTGCCCCAAAGCTGCGGCAAACCCTACGATACCTGCCACATGTTCCGTGCCGCTGCGCATGCCGCCCTCCTGCCCGCCGCCTTCCCAAAGCGCCTGCAATGAAACGGCGCTGCGCTTGTATAACAAACCGATCCCTTTCGGACCATAGATTTTTGAAGCGTTGAGCGTCATTAAATCAACACCCAATGTATCTACGCGCAAGGGATGATATGCAGGCGCCTGGCTGGCATCGATATGAAACCAAAGCGGCAATTGCTCCCTCACCGCGCGCCGCCGATTGCGCTCCCGCCGCACTACGCGCGCAACTTCCTTTATAGGCTGTACCGACCCTATTTCGTTATTAACGTAGATTATAGATACAAGTGTCGTTTGCGGCGTTATGGAAGCGGCTAGCCGCTTTGTATCTACAATGCCGGCGGCAGAGGCGCCCACAAAAGATACGGCATATCCCTCCTCGGAAAGAAGCTTCGCGTTTTTCTCAACGGCGGGATGTTCCAGCACGCTGGTGATCAGATGCGAGCCAGGATACGCGCTCAAAACACCACGGAGTGCCAAAGCAATTGATTCAGTGCCGGATCCGGTAAATATAATTTCTTGGCGCCGGACGCCCAAAACATCCGCGACAGCACGCCGCGCATTCTCCACGACAGCACGCGCGGCACGTCCCTCGGCATGAATGGATGATGGATTGCCGTACTGCTTGGTAAAATACGGCATCATTTTCTTTAGCACAACCGGATCAAGCGGCGTTGCGGCAGCATGGTCTACATATATGCGTTTGATAGTTGTTTTTTGCTTATGATTTTCTTTGATTACATGCTGTGACATATGCTATATTAGTTCAAAATTCAAAGTGCAAAGTGCAAAATTTTGGTGTTCGCTTCGCTCACGGATTTATATAATCATCCCGCTGAAAGCGGGATACCATAACTTTGCATTTTGCACTTTTAACTTTTAACTTGTCAGCTCCGTATAGGAGCTGAAAACACCCCGCATCCCCGGCACGGATAATCTTTCCGAAACTCATACCGTATTTGCTTTCCTAAGCGCGTGCGCGTTACATACCCGGCATCCGCGAGGCGGTGCAGATGGTGCGACACCGTCGGCTGCGAGACGCGCAGAAGCTTCGTGAGCGCGCTTACATTTTGAGCGCCCCCTTCCTGCAAATGCTTAATAATCCCCATACGCGTGGCATCCGCCAATACGCGGAAACAGCCGGCACATGTTTTTTTAGTATTTTGCATAGTGATGTGGCTAATTTAAATGGCGATGCGAGTAGCCCGGCTTGGTACACTCCCCCACCAAAAATTTTGGTTGGGGAGCACATCCAGAATGCATTGATACAGAAACTTCAAAAATAAATTACATATAGATTAATATCAATATGATATACGCACACATCAAAAATGTCAATAAAAAAGGAGAGAATATCACCCTCTCCCAATCAATGTTACTTTGTGTATAAGAAACCAGTTCTCAGATTCACTTTCACGAGTCCAGCGTTATTTGGATAGAGATATAACTCATCTCCTTCCAACCGGACGCCGATAAGCGTTCCTGTCCACTCATGTCTGGCTTGGAGGATATTTCTATGATACGAAGGTGAATTATAAAGTTCAATCTCCTCAAGCACTCCCGACTCATTAAAATAGAAATTGATATGGTTATTAAAGGAGCAAAATACTATAATTTCGCCCATCTTTCTAGTGAGATGTATGTTGCCAATATTGCATAACGCAACATGTATTTTTTCCTGATCAGACATTTCAAATCCCCCTTTCAAAAAAACTATGCAGTTTGCTGTCTGCATAGTTTTTAGCATACTTTTAATTTTTTGTCCACCTTTTTCCGGATGTGCTCCCCCACCAAAAATTTTGGTGGGGGAGTGTGCCAAGCCTGGCTACTCACAGCGCCCTTGCAGGGCGTGTGCGAAGCCCGGCTAGTCACAATCCTGGCGTCTGCTTTGCTTAGTTTAATGTCTTCTCCCCGGGTTTCCATTCTACGGGGCAGAGCTTTCCGGTCTGGAGCGCGGCGAGCACGCGAAGCGTCTCGTCAACGGAACGGCCGACATCGTTATGAGATAGTACTGCGTACTTCAGTTTCCCATATGGATCAATGATGAATGTCCCCCGCAACGCAGTGCCTTCATCTTCAATAAGCACTTCGTAATCCTCCGCCATGCGTTTGTGAAAGTCCGACAGCAGCGGAAAATTAATTTTGCCGAGCGGCCCTTCCACCCATGCCTTGTGCGAGTGTTCCGAGTCAACGGACACGCCGACCACTTCCGCGTTCAATTTCTTGAAATTTGCGTACTTTGCCGAAAACTCCTTAATTTCCGTGGGGCAGACGAACGTAAAATCCAGCGGATAGAAAAATATCACTACCCATTTGTTCTTATAATCTTTCAGCGCGTATTCTTTGAACTTGCCGTTGAAATATCCTTTCAACTTAAAGTCTGGCGCGGATTCTCCTATTTTGATCATTTTTTTAAAAATTAATTAATAATGAGAAGAGCCACCTCTCGGATTCGAACCGAGGACACATGCTTTATCCCGTCAACATTCATTATGTGGTAAGCCGAATAATGAGCCGAAGGCGAGATTCGAACTCGCGACCTACTGTTTACAAAACAGTTGCTCTACCGCTGAGCTACTTCGGCTTACCACAATAGTCAATGTAGACGGGACTCTGCCGCTGAGCTAAGGTGGCGAGCAGATCACTCCTCTTTCTTTCGCCAATGCACGGTTTTACGCCAGCCGTGGATGTCCTGCCAATAATCCGAAGGCGGCTGATTAGTTTGTGAACGTTTCCGCAACCCCCGGGCGGCACGAAACAACGCCTGCTCTGTACGCAATATCACAATCCGAACCTGATAAATCTTTCTTACCAGGAATGTAAGTATTCTTGCGCGCAGATACTGGTGCCAAATTTTCCTTGATACCCCCCGTGCATTATACAATGCCTGCGTAAGCAAGGGCCGTTCCCGCTGCAACACGCCGGCAAGCTCTTCCGGCGTCATACGGGCAACGGCGGGAACATGCCGCAAGTAGAGGACGCATATTCCCATAAGACTCAAGGCGGCTATAGTGATGGCAGTTCCTAGTAGCATATGTTTTATTTTTCGGATGCGTTTTCTCGTTACTGATTACAAGTTGTGAGTCCCCCCTTTTTATTTAAATTTCAAACCGGCTGAACCGCGCTATCTGTATATTTTCTCCAAACCGCGCAATGGATTCGTTTACAACATCCTGAATGGTTTTGCTTTCATCGCGGATATAGGGTTGGGCAAGCAGTTCTTCCACGTTTTGCGGACCAGCGGCGGTAACATGCATGGCAATGTTATGCGCCAATTTCTGAAACTCCGCATTGCGGGCGACGAAATCCGTCTCGGAGCGCAATTCCAACAAGGCGCCCAAGCGCTGCGTGGTGTGCACGTACGCTTCTACGATGCCGATGCCGGTTTCCCGCGCGGATTTTTTCTCGGCAATTCGGCTGCCTTCGCTGCGTAATAATTCTGCCGCTTTGTCAATATCCCCTTGCGCCTTCTCCAGCGCATCCTTGCAAGCGCCCACCGAAGCGTCCGTCCGCTCGCGCAATTGTTTTAATACTGATACTTCTACTGCCATAATTAATGTAGCGCAGGCTGTATCGCTTTCCCTTCTTTATATGCGGTTACCATGCGGTTCAGGGCATACGTTATGCTTGCCTTTGCATTGTCGTTGCCGGGAATAATATGCGTTGCCAGCGATGGATCCGTATCGGTATTGGATAGCGCCACAACGGGAATTTCACGGCGCCGCGCCTCGCGTACAGCCAGCGCTTCTTCCTTTAAATCTATAACCGCCAATGCATGAGGCAGGCGCTTCATGCCTTCCAGACCCTTAAACATATATTCCAATCTTTCTATGTGCTGCGCAAGCTTGGTCTGTTCATGCTTGGTATATTTTTTAAGCTCTCCCGCTTCTTTCTGGCGCTTTAATTCCTGCCAATATTGTACGCGTTCCGATATGACCTTAAAATTCGTAAGCGTGCCGCCGATCCACCGCTCCGTTACATAGGGCATCCCTAAATCTTCCGCGGCGGCGCGTACGGCGTCCTTTGCCGATGCCTTGGTGCCGACAAGGAGCATCATCTTGGCCTGCTCCCCTAACGCGCGTATGCCCTCCAACGTCTCATCAAGCTTTGGCAGGACTTTATACAAATCAAAAACTTCAATGTTGTTTTTCGTGCCGAAAATATAAGGCCGCATGCCGGGGTGCCGCTGCGTTTTTGAATACCCAAAATGCATCCCCGCATGGTACATAGCAAGTATTTCGGGGTTTACCTCCGCAGAAGGAGTCAGAATTTCTTTCATAGTTGCGGTTTCTGCCATACAATATATACTATCATAGCGAACCGGCGCGCGCAAGCATGCGTTCCCTTATGCCTCGAGCATACCAATGTTGTATAGCGGCCAAGGGTGCGGCTTCCGCATATATCCGCACATCATCAATGAGACCGGACCAGGGACGCACCAAGTCGGAACTGTTTCCGATAAACGCCGGATAATTGCTGTCTTTATCAACGATACCCGTCTTTGCCATACTGCCGACGAGCTGACCGTCTAGATAAAGCTTCATCTCGCTGCCGTTGTATGTAGCAACCGCAAAGTACCAGCGGTCCAGATCCAGGTTGCCTCTGTCCGCAATGAGTACGTCCGTAACGCCACCCGTTTTCAGACGGAACCGCAAGCGGGTATCGCTGCCAACGGCAATTGTGCTGAGCATCCAGAATATGCCGTTGTTGTAATGGTTCCAGGATTTTTCAATAATGCGCCCATCGTGATAAATGCCGTTCGTCCACGCGTCCGCTTTGAACCATGCGCTTATCGTCATGCCGTCCTCACCTGGCCCATCAGCGTCAATATCAATTACACCGAGATCAACATAATCGTCCACACCGTCAAATGCCAGCGCCGCGCCCTTATTAACGCCGTCTGTTGACACCGTAGCGCCGTTTATGGTGCCGTTATACCCGCCGCATTCATCCGGCACGGTAACACCTGCAACTCCTTCAAAATCCCATCCCGCGATACAATTCACGTTCAGCAGGGTGTGCAAAGACCAAGCGTGTTCAATAATACTTGCCACGCGCGCGCTTTCGCGCGAAGTGCGAAGCGAGACAAGCACAATACTCGACAATATACCGATGATCGCAATAACCACTAAAAGCTCTATTACCGAAAACCCGCTTTTATACCTATTAGCATCAACATCTTGCATATAGTTCTAATTATAGTATAGTATATCCACTATGAAAACGGATATTCATCCTACGTACTTTGCGGATGCAAAAATAACCTGCGCATGCGGGAATATTATACGCACGGGCGCTGTCAAAAAAGATATGACGGTGGAAATTTGCAGCGCGTGCCACCCTTTCTACACCGGCAAGGAAAAGCTGGTGGATACGGCCGGCCGCGTAGAGAAATTCAAGGCGCGAGTGGCAAAAGCAAAGAAAGCGGCGCCCAAGAAGAAAGCCGGGAAAACGAGAAAATAATGAGGGACGCCATCATTATAGAAATCCGCGCAGGGGCAGGTGGTTTGGAGGCCGCCCTGTTTGCGCGCACGCTTGCCGATATGTACATCCGCTATGCCCAGCAGCGCGGCTGGCGCGCGGCGGCGCTGGATGAATCGGCAAACGATTTGGGCGGCATCCGCGAGCTTATTTTCAGCATTCGCGGCGAAGACGCTTTTGAAGACTACCGGCAGGAATCCGGCGTACACCGGGTGCAGCGCGTTCCCAAAACCGAAAAGTCCGGGCGCATCCATACGTCCACCGTCTCTGTGGCGGTATTGCCGGAAGTGGAAGCATCCGAAGTTGAACTCAAGTCCGATGAGCTTGAAGTTACGTTTTCGCGCGCGGGCGGCGCCGGCGGGCAGAATGTGAACAAAGTAGAAACGGCCGTGCGTATACTTCATAAACCTACCGGTATTGTGGTCCGCTCCCAGGCCGAGCGTTCGCAACAGCAAAACCGCGAGCGAGCACTTGGCATTCTACGCGCAAAATTATACGACATGGAACATGAGCAAAAATACGGCAACGTAGCGCAGGCGCGCAAAGAACAAATCGGCACCGGAGACCGCTCCGAGAAAATCCGCACCTATAATTTTCTACAAGACCGCATTACCGACCACCGCATCAAAAAAAATTGGCATAACATTGAAAACATTCTCGCCGGCGATTTCGGGAAGATTGTGAAGGCGTTCAGAAAATAATTCAAAATTTAAAAATCAAAATGCAAAATTTTGGTATCCCGCTTTCAGCGGGATATTTGTTTTAACTTTGAATTTGCATAAATACTGCTATAATTTTCCTTATGGCATCTTTTATTCACCTGCACACCCATTCTCACTACTCTCTCCTTGACGGTCTCTCTAAAGTTAAGGACATGGTGGCGCTTGCAAAACAGCACGGTATGCCAGCAATCGGCCTTACTGATCACGGCGCCATGTATGGCATCATCGAGTTTTATAGTACCTGCGTAAAGAACGACATAAAACCCATCATCGGCGTGGAGCTCTACATTGCGAACCGCACGCGTTTTGACAAGGAGCCGGGCATTGACAATAAACGGTATCATCTGACCGTCCTTGCCAAAAACAATACGGGGTATCAAAATCTCATAAAGCTTACCACGGCGGCGCATGTGGAGGGATACTATTATAAGCCGCGAGTGGACAAAGATCTGCTGCACGCGCATGCGGACGGCCTTATAGCGCTTTCCGGCTGTATGGCAGGCGAACTCGCACGGACAATCCAAGCGGGCGCCATTGATCGCGCCGAAACCATAATCCGCGAGCACCAAGATATATTCGGCAAAGACAGTTACTACATAGAGATAATGCATCATCCGGAAGTGGAAAACTTTCAGGAATGGCGCAACGCTCTGATAGATTTGTCCCGCAAGCTCGGCGTGCCGCTGGCAGCCACGCAAGATTCCCATTATCTTCATCAGGACGACACGGAAGCGCATAAAACGCTCATAGCAATCTCCACGAACAGCGACGTTGCAGACACCGCCCTATTCAACGGCAACGGGCAGTATCATTTTATATCAACCGAAGAAGCGCTGGAATTATTTAAAGATATTCCGGAAGCAGTCGCCAACACGGAACGCATTGCCGAACAATGCAATGTAACGCTGCGGCTTGGCACGTTTATTTTCCCCGATTTTCCCCTGGAACCAGATAAGACTGCAGATCAAATGTTGGATGAACTTACCCGCGCGGGCGCCAAAGAACAAAAATTGCATGCATTGCCCGAAGTGGAAGAACGCCGGCTATTTGAACTGGATATTATTCGCCAAAAAAACTACGCGCCGTATTTTTTGGTGGTGGCTGATCTTCTACGGTTCGCGCGAGAGCATGGCATCTACAGCACCGTGCGCGGGTCCGCGGCTGGATCTTTAGTTGCGTACCTTTCCGGCATTACCAACGTAAACCCCCTGGAATTCCAACTCCCGTTTGAGCGGTTTTTGAATCCCTACCGTCCGTCCGCGCCTGATATTGATATGGACTTTGCCGATAACCGCCGTGAGGAAGTGATAGCATATGCCAAGGAAAAATATGGCGAAGATAAAGTCGCGCAAATCGGCACATTCGGCACCATGATGGCACGGGGCGCGATTCGGGACGTAGCCCGCGCATTGGGCAAACCGTATGAGATGGGAAACACTATTGCAAAACTTGTTCCTTTTGGGTCGCAAGGGTTTCCCATGACCATTGACCACGCCATGGAAATGCAGACAGAATTGCAAAATCTTTACAATACCAACGCGGAAGTAAAACACATTCTTGACGTGGCAAAAAAACTGGAAGGAACCGTGCGGCATGTATCCGTGCATGCGGCGGGCGTGGTCATAGCGCCCAAACCGCTAGCGGAATATGTGCCTATTCAATACGACCCCAAAGAAAACACCAAACTCATCACGCAATATGACATGTACACCGTGGGAGAAGATGGCGTGGGGCTTACCAAACTGGATTTCCTGGGCATCCGGAACCTCGCCATTCTAGAAGATGCCGTACAATTGGTCCGCAAGCATCGCAATGTTGAGATTGAAATAGAACAAATACCATTTGATGACGCAAAGACATTTGCCCTGCTTGCCCGCGGCGAGACGGAAGGATTATTCCAGTTGGGAGGCGAGCAGATGACGAATTATCTCAAAGAATTAAAACCAACAACCATCTACGACATAAATGCCATGGTGGCGCTCTACCGGCCGGGGCCCATGAGCAACATCCCCGAGTACATTGCGCGCAAGCACGGCCGTAAACCCATTACCTATTTTCATCCGAAGGCGGAAAACTTTTTGGCAAAATCCTACGGCATCTTGGTGTATCAGGATGATCTGCTGTTCACAGCGCTGGAACTTGCCGGTTACACATGGGAAACGGTAGATAAATTCCGCAAGGCAGTCGGTAAAAAAATTCCGGCGGAGATGGCCAAGCAACATGAAATATTCGTCGCGGGCTGTCAGACTCACAGCGGCATGACAAAAGAAGAAGCGGAACACATCTGGCAATTGTTTGAACCGTTCCAAGGGTATGGCTTCAATAAAGCGCACGCGGCCTGCTACGGGCGCGTGGCGTATCAGACGGCATACATGAAAGCAAATTATCCGGCCGAATATATGTGCGCGGTGCTTACCGCGGAAGCGGGCGACGTAGAAAAAATTGCCGAAATAATCGCCGAATGCAGCCGCATGCGAATCCCCGTGCTGCCGCCCGATATTAACACCTCGCAGAAAAACTTTACCATTATAAAAGGAGAGACAGATAACATACGCTTCGGACTCTATACCATAAAAAACTTGGGCTCCAATACGGTGGAAGCCATTCTTGCGGAGCGTACCGCGCGCGGACTATTCGGTTCGCTGGACGATCTGCTGCATCGCATGCCCTCGCGCGAGCTTAACAAGAAATCCCTGGAAGCGCTCGTAAAGTCCGGCACGCTGGATGATTTGATAGAACGAAATCAGGTACTGCAAAACATAGACGCCATTTTGGAATACAACCGCGAGGCCGCGCGTACGCGGGAACGGAACCAAACTTCCCTGTTTGGCGACTTGCCCGATTCAAACGCTTTGACGCTTCGCCTGCACACGACCGTACCTGCGACCGCGATGGAGCGCCTTACATGGGAGAAAGAACTGCTAGGTTTGTATGTCTCCGGACATCCGTTGGACGACTACCGTGCAAAAATCCCAAAAGCGTGTTCTAAAATAGCTACCATAAAATCATTCCGGCCCGGGGCGCTTATTACCACCGCGGGACTTATCACCAACGCAAAAAAAATCCTCACCAAGAAAGGCGAGGTTATGATGTTCCTTAAGCTGCAGGATTTCACGGATGAAATCGAGGCAATCGCATTCCCCCGCATCATGGAGAAATATGCCAATCTCCTGCAGCCGGATACATGCGTGTTTATAAAAGGAAAAACGAACGAGCGGGACGGCGTGGTTTCCATAGTGGCGGATGCAGTGAAGAAGCTTGAAGCATAACGGCTTTGATAGTATGATAAAGCGCATGCCAAGGAAAAAAGCTGCTGAAGAACCAAAAGAACTCCCGCCGAATGACCATAGAGCGCTGGGGCAAGCGCTGGATTTGTTTTCATTCCATGAGATAGCGCCGGGGGCGCCGTTTTGGCATCACAAAGGCATGATTGTTTTCCGCGAGCTGGAGCGCTATGCCCGCCGCGTAAACGACGAGAACGGGTATCAGGAAATCAGCACGCCCATTCTGGTAAAAAAAGAAGTCTTTGAAAAATCCGGCCACTGGGATTTTTACCGCGACAACATGTTCTGGTTTACAAACCCGCGCGATAAAAAAGAAACGCTGGTGGTAAAACCGATGAACTGCCCGGAATCTACTTACCTATACAACTCCGATGTACGAAGCTATAAAGACCTTCCCTTGCGCCTTGCGGAAATCGGGCGCTTAAACCGCAATGAACTCTCTGGCACATTGGGCGGACTCTTTCGCGTACGACAGATTACCATGGACGACGCGCATATTTTTGTACGTCCCGATCAGGTGGAAGATGAGATTGCCACCGTAGTGAAAATAATAGAAGAATTCTACGGATCATTCGGATTCACACCCCGCTATGTATTGGCCACGCGGCCGAAAAAAGCGCTGGGTGCAAAAAAAGTGTGGGATGTAGCGGAGCATGCTCTGGAACAAGCGTTACAAAGACAAAAAACGGCATACACCATTGATAAAGGTGAAGGCGCCTTTTACGGTCCCAAAATTGAAGTCCATATGGAAGATTCCCAGGGCCGCGACTGGCAAATGGGCACCGCCCAGCTTGACTTGGTAATGCTACCGAAACAATTTGATCTTTCGTATATAGATGAGGCCGGAAATAAAAAAATGCCGTGGGTAATTCACCGCGCCATCTTCGGCTCTTTTGAACGGTTCATCGGCATTTTATTGGAACACTTCAGCGGCGCGCTTCCCTACTGGCTTGCTCCCGTGCAGGCGCGCATTCTCACCATAAATGAAAAAGTTGCGGATTATGCAAAAGAAGTTGAGCAGGAACTTACAAAAAACAATATCCGCGTTGAACTGGACGCGCGCAATGAATCCCTCGGCAAAAAAATCCGCGAAGCAGAGATGCAAAAAATCCCCTACCTTTTGGTAGTAGGCGAGAAAGAAAAAAGCGCACGATCAGTGAACGTGCGCGAGCGGGGGAAAGCGGAGACGCAGACTATGCAGCCGGAGGAGTTTCTTCAGAAGTCGGTGGTTTCTTCCTTATAATATGCAAAAACTCATTGCAATAGTCGGCCCCACCGCGTCCGGCAAGTCTGATCTTGCCATTTTTCTTGCGCGCGAGATAAAAAGACATAAACTGGGCGGGTACCGCGGCGCCGAGATAATCTCCGCCGACTCCCGGCAGGTATATAAATATTTAGATATAGGCACCAACAAAGTCCCCGGCACATGGAGTAATGTTAGTTTAGCAGCTATAGCGGCTAAACTAACATATTGTTTTATATACAAAAACATCCCTCACCACTGCATAGACTTTGTGCACCCGCGCAAAACATTCACAGTTGCGGAATATAAAAAATGCGCGGACAAGGCAATTACGGAAATAACCGCGCGCGGCAATGTGCCAATACTCGTCGGCGGGACGGGGTTTTATATTCAGGCAGTTGTTGACAATTTAGTACTGCCGGAAATGCCGCCAAATATAAAACTCCGCAAGGAACTTGCAAAGAAATCTAAAGAAGAATTATTCGCCATGCTCAAAAAACGGGACCCCCGGCGCGCAAAACAAATTGATGCAAAAAATCCACGGCGGCTTATGCGCGCCCTGGAAATTATAAAGGCATCCGGAAAACCGGTCCCGTCTAATTCCAAAGTATTATTTCAAAACACGATCGTATATCATAATGATAATCGCGTTTTGATGATTGGCATAAAAAAAGATCCCGCCGAACTGCGGCGCGCCATTGAAAAACGCACGAAAAAACTGGTACCGGCAATTTTGAAAGAAACAAAACGGCTTCTTGCCTTGCATATTCCAAAGAGGCGTATCCGAGAACTCGGGTTTGAGTACCGCCTTGCGCTTGATTACTTGGAAACCGGACGTCCAAGTATGCTTGGACGTATGGCCGCCAAGTACCTATGTAATAAGATTGAAATAGAAACCTGGCGCTACGCAAAGCGCCAAATAACATGGTTTAAGCGCGACAAACGGATTCATTGGGTAAAAACAAAAGAGGAAGCATTACAACTACTACTGCCTCACAAGCTGTAGAAGCTCGTCTAAACGTGCATCAAGCACGCTTTTTTCTTTGGCTTCCATGGTTATGCGCAAGAGCGACTCCGTGTTTGAGGGGCGGACATTGAACCAAAAATCCTCGTACGCGACGGAAATGCCGTCCACATATTTTATTTCTTTTGCATCTTGATAGTGCGCAGCAACCGCATCCAGCGCCTTGTCTTTGTCGGGAACCGTAATGTTTATTTCACCGGAAGAAGCATAGCGGAGCAATGGCCGCACAAGTTCATCCAGCGTCTTCCCGCTCGCGGAAAGGATGGCAAGCATACGAAGCGTTGCCAAAAGCGCAGATTCCGCATAATAATAATCCCGCCAGTAAAAGTGTCCACTCACTTCCCCGCCGAAAAGCGCATCCCGTGCGCGCATCACTTTTTTGATAAGCGCGTGCCCCACCCGCGATTCTATCGCGTCTCCTCCGGCTTGTTCGATCACCTCTCTGACGATACGCGATGAATTAACAGTGTAAACCACAACTGACAAAGGAGAATCGCCGGATGTACCACTTCTGGAATTTTGGAGAATATTCTGCGCGAACAATGCCGCCATAATATCACCAGGTATTGCAAACCCTTTCGGTGTTATGAACCGTACGCGATCGCCGTCGCCGTCAAACGCAACGCCCAAATCGGCTTGTTTCTCTGCAACGGCGTTTTTTAATGCAATAAGCGTCTCGTCCTTGAGTGGGTTTGCTTCATGATTCGGAAACGTCATGTCAATATCTCCATACAAAACATCGGCGACAATCGGCAGGCGTTCCAGCAGTTTTGGCAGCACAAGCCCCACCATGCCATTTCCTACATCAAACACCACATTCATTTTTTTAAACGCGGCCATGTCAACAAGCGAGCAGATATATTCCATGTACGCTTCTATCACGCTCTCCTCCCCCCGCACCGATCCCTGTCGCGCCGGTACCAGAAAAATGCCCCGGAGCACGGTATTGCGGATCTCCTCCATGCCGGATCCCTCGCCTATCGGTTCCGCGCCACGCCGCGAAAGTTTAAAGCCGTTGTATTGCGCGGGATTATGAGACGCGGTTACCATAACGCCGCCGTCCGCTTTGAGATGGTTTATGGCAAAATAATGCATTGGCGTTGTACTGAGGCTACAGTCAATAACATGGCACTGTTCATCCAATAAACCGCGCAGGAGTTCTGCTTTGAGTTCCGGTGAGGATGCGCGCGCATCCGCATTCACAACAATTACCGGATCCCGTTCCTTATTGAGAACCGTTATCCAAATATACTGCCCGAATGCCCGCCCGATGCGGTAAGCTGCTTCCGGCGTTAATTGATCCGGCACCGTGCCACGGATATCGTAGGTTTTGAATATTGAAGGGTTGATTTCCATGAGCTTTATACTATCATCAATCTATGAAAATCGGTATCGTCGGCCTTCCCAACGTAGGTAAATCCACGCTGTTCCAGGCACTCACAAAAAAACAAGTGGATACCTCTAATTATCCCTTTGCCACCATTGATCCGAATGTGGGCGTTGTTACGGTACCGGACGAACGATTGCAAAAGCTTGCCGTTCTTTCACATTCGCAAAAAATTATTCCCGCGGCAATAGAATTCGTGGACATCGCGGGACTCGTCAAAGGCGCTCACGAAGGCGAAGGGCTTGGCAATCAATTCCTCTCGCACATACGCGAAGTTGATGCAATAGTGGAAGTAGTACGCGCATTTGAAAACCCTGATATACACCACGTCGCCGGGCGCATTGACCCGGAAGATGACATAGATACCATTCACACGGAACTTGCGCTGGCTGATCTCGCAACTGCAGAAAAAACAGCAGCCCGGCTTGAGAAAGAAGCGAAAACGGGAGGCGGCAACGAGAGAAAACGCATGGAAGCTGCCCGCGCAATCAAACAGCTGCTTCAAGAAGGCAAGCTCGCATCCGCATACACCCCGCCGGAGACGCAAGCGGAGGAAGTTCTTCGTGAAATGCATCTGCTGACCGCCAAACCATTCATATACATTTTGAATGTTGCAAACCAAAATGTGCAAAGCCGAGCATTGCACACCATTCAACTTAATATCAAACTTGAAGCAGAGATCGTGGAGCTCGGCGATGACGCCAGAGAGTTGCAAAACGAATCCCGCTTGGGCGAGCTTATTACGAAAGCGTATGAGGTAGTCGGACTTATCACATTCCTTACCACGGGCGAGAAAGAAACGCGCGCGTGGGCAATTCCCAAAGGATCGTCCGCTCCGCAAGCGGGCCACGCTATCCACTCCGATTTTGAAGAAAAATTTATCCGTGCGGAAGTTGTAAGTTATGAAAATCTTGTGAAAGCAGGCTCATACGCAAAAGCCCGTGAACTTGGCATGCTGCAAACGAAAGGAAAAGACTATATCGTGCAAGACGGCGACGTAATTGAGTTTAAGATATAGGTATGGAGATACGTGCCCCCTCGATTATCCGAGGCGGTTTTTTATGTACCGCCACAAGGCTGTGAGCCAGCAAACAGAAATTATACGGGTCAAGAAACATTGTTTAGAGGAGAGAGATCTTTAAAAAATCTCACAACGTCGCTTTAACCCGATTCCGTTGTACTGACTCAACAGCCTTGTGGCGGTTTACCCACACACCTTTTAGGTATCTTCTATACTCGTTGCAATACGCCGCTTAAGCTGACTCCAAGCCTTCGCATTCAATTTCATCTGCTGTTCACGACGGGTCGCATCTGTTTTTGATCTATATGCTTCATAATATACCAAACTAAAAGGTCTACGATTTTTCGTTGAAAGAGCACGGCCATTTTGATGTTCGTCAAATCGTCTGCGAAGATTACCGGTAAATCCTCGGTATAGTTTCTTATCAATCTGACTTTTAAGGATGTAAAAATAATGCATTGCTATGTTCCTAAAAGGTGTGTGGGTGAACCTGATTTGAGTACATCTTCATTATAGAACATGTACTCAAGAAAGGTAGGGAGAGTTTTGTGTGTAACCCTCCCATACATGCGCTGTGGTCCCGCCCGTGCCTTATTGCTTCGGCAGGGTCCCCACTCACGGATGCCTCTCTTTGTGGAGAGATCCGTCTCCGCCATGTCGGAGCACATCACGCATCCCGTTGCGGGGCGTGATTTATTTTACATGGCAAGGGCGCTAGACAGGCCGCCTCTAGCTGGCGTGGATGTTGTCGTCTGCCGGGTTAAGTGGGACGAGTCCTGATATCCCCTCTTGCACCCATTCTCCTGTGCAGTCCGCGCAATATTCTTTGCATGCGGTGCACTCGAAGAATCGGATGTGCGATCGAGGGGTATCATCATCTTCTTCCCACTCCATGTCATCCTCGCCGATTTTCACCAGCGCCACCCCGCAATGGCAGACATAATCATCCCCGTCTGGGGTCTGGCAGTAGGGAAACTCAAACGGCATATTTTCCTCCTCAGTTTAAATTCTTTTTTCTTCTCTCCCACTCCTCCAGCTGACCCCGCACATACTCCTCGCGGGAGAGGTTTTTCCGAATCTCCGCTGCTGGTTAAATTTTAAACATTCCATGGACATAAACCAAAAACTCATGCTTGCATATCTTGCCATCGGAGCTATGGGAACCATTATTTTTATATGGGCCATGCGTCATAAAGAATAAACTATGCCCGTGTCACTTTTTGAAGCAATTATTTTTTTATTCATGCTTGGCATGCTAGCCATTGCGCTCTTTTATGAACCGCGCAAACATAATCACTGATTTTTTGCCCAGCACTAAATTTTTGGTTCGATATTTGTATAGTGCCAAACCGAGCTGTCCATCCGCGGTTGCACCGGGATAGAGCTCGGTTAGTCACACACTATTTAAACCAAAAATTTAGTGCTGGGTTGTTTCAAAGAACTTCCACTTTGAGTCTTCAAACTTTTTTTGAAAACTCGGTTGTGGAGAGGTTTTTGTGCGGAGGGACCTCTGTCGCCCTCTGATATTTTTGAAGTGTTCTGGCCAATTCCAGAAACCCTCTTCCGTTGCCAAGACGCATATCCGCGCGCCTCCGTCCACCCGAAGTGGACAGGCCGTCCCCGAGTCCAACGGTTACTTCCGGCGACCCCCAAGGATCATCCGGATTCCCGCGAGGACGATCAAGATCGTCAACGCGGGCCCGAGGAGCGGGCTTAACTCGGCAATCAGCTGGTTCGCAGCTGACGCGAGCAAGCCCGGGTTCAGGATGACAATGATCAGTCCGAAGACAACCACCGTCCTCATGAACCGCTCGGGGGTGCCGATAAAATATCGGACCCACCGGCCCATGGTAGAGTATCACCTCCTTTCTTATTGAGATATATAAAGCGACTACTATCGCCTTACACATCCCAACAAGTGGAGATAATGTAATTTTGAAGAACTTTCCTCTCAAAGCCTTCAAAACATTTTGAAAGCTTTGTAGAAGAGTAGGTTTTTGTTCTCTCGATGTCGTTGAGAACGGACTTCCGAAATGCTTCGGAACCTACCAATGCCCGCAGGAAAAGTGCTTTTCCTTGCCGCCAGCCAGTGCATGGCCGGATTAATTTTTTGAGGAGTTTCTGTAACGGGGGTTACTCCAGGAAGGGGTTCTTGCTCGGCAGGAGGTGAATTTCACCTCCCCTCATTTCTGCCCAGTAGAAGCTCCATTGGAGCTCCTCCGGGCAAAGACTTTTCGCCGTTTCCACATTTCCACAGAAAACGGCGACCCGAGCCAATCCGCCTGCTTCGTCGAAGACTACCATCGTCCCATCCTCTGCCGAGCAGAGGAAGCCCTGATGCCCTGTGTCAGGGCAATCCATCTCGAGGTCTGAGAGCAAAACCTCGAGAATACAACCCTTATACAGGCAGGGGGACGACGGGCAGATGGTGCGAATGGGGGTCCGGTACCAAGACTGGAGACCCGAAAAAAACTTATCTAACTCTTTCATGACACCCCTCCTATCGTTCGTGCCACTCGTCGGCAACAAGCTTGAACCAGCCTCTCGGATCTTGATCGAGAGGGTGAATCCTCTCGTCCAACTCATTTCCCGAAGACCATGCGGCATCTTCTACGACGCCGTTTTTATCGAAGACGAAATTGAGATGAACGACCATCTCTATCCCTTTTTTCAAGATATCGCCCTCGAGGACATAGACCACCTTTTCTCCTCCACTATAGTCAGCATCGACCTCAATAAGGTCAACCGCATGAAAGTGATCTATATCGAACCCTTCGGTATTGAGTTTTTCAATCAACTGCCGAAAAGTTTCGCAATTTGTCTTCGTGCAATCTATTCGTGCCATTGGTGCCTCCTCTGGCGTTTCAGCTTCTGTAGCTCGGTAAGCTGACGGGCTGGTTAATATAGTTTCCAGCCGCGTTTGAAAAGACATTTTCTATCTCCTCAAAAGCGGCCAGAAATCTATATGAGCAACAGCACTATTTAATTCAAAGAACTTCTCCGGCTATTCGTTTTAACGCTTTACGCTTTACGTTCCACGTTTGAACGCTTATGTTATTTCAACAAAGAACTATTCCAATCTCTCCTCTCATTTCATAGAGAGAACGATGAAGGCGATTGTAAGGAGTAACGGCCTCTTATGTATATTTAGTGCCGATCCTATTTGCCCTCTCTCCTCCATCATTCTTTCCACAAAAGAAAAGCGGTTAGGAAGTACATCCTCTTTTTATGGATATATTATAGCATGTTATACTATTCTTGTCAAGTTCTCTTTGGGTAACAGCTCACAAACTCGAGCAATAATTGCTTTTCTCCATTTCCGGATGTGCCAAGCCGAGCTATCCACACCGCCTTGGCGTGTGTGTAAAGCTCGGCTAGTCACAATCCTGGCGCTTACTCGAGTTTGTGAACTCTTACCCCTTTGGTGAGACACTTGTTCTTAATTCTGCCGACAGAATAGCATGTTATAAAATATTTGTCAAGCCCTGCGAGGCAAATACCTGCTTGCTATAAGAGATCCCTTATAGTACAATGCCCTTATGGCACAAGAGCCGCAGTTATATGAAATAGGCCTGCTTATAAAATCGGAGCTATCGGAAGAGGAAGCTGCGGCGGAACTTGGCAATGTTCGGTCCATTATTGAAAAATACAACGGTATGCTCGAGAGAACCACGGATCCGAAAATCCGCAAGCTTTCTTATCCCATTCGTAAAATAGAGCAGGCCTATTTCGCCGCGCTGCAATTTTCCATCGCACCCCCCGCAATTGGCGGCATTGAACGGGAAGTAAAAACGCACGATACCATTGTAAGGCATTTAGTGCTGTCGTGGGAGCGCACAACTGCCCAGCCGATAGTACGGCGCGGACGCGCGCCGGGACTAAAAACAGCTGCAGGCAGCGTGCCTCCGGCGGACACGCCCGAAAAGCAAGCGGAAAAAGTTGATGAAAAAGAGTTGGATAAAAAGTTGGATGAAATATTAGGAAATTAATCATAAAACGTGAAGCGTAGAACGTAGAACGTGAAGAAACAATACATATATTTTTCTTGCGTTATACGTTACATGTTACACGTTATACGTGAATATGAATCTAAACAAAGCGCTTCTTATTGGAAATCTCACGCGGGATCCGGAATTAAAAACGCTTCCTTCCGGCAAACCGGTTGTGAATTTTGGCTTGGCAACAAACCGTACCTGGACGGATCAAAGCGGCCAGAAGCAGCAGCAGGCTGAATTTCATAATCTTGTTGCATTCGGAAAACCGGCAGAGTTAATCCACCAATACATGAAAAAAGGCGGGTCGCTCTATGTAGAAGGCCGCCTGCAGACGCGATCATGGGACGGGCAGGACGGGCAGAAAAAGTCGCGCACGGAGATAATTGTGGAGAATTTCCAGTTTGGCCCGCGCGCAACCGGATCATCTCTCGGGGGTACCACAGGTGCGGCGTCGGCAAGGAAAGCGCCACAAGAAGATGTTGCAACCGTGGAATACCCCGAAGACGACGTTAATCCGGAAGAAATACCGTTTTAAAAAACAGGGATTCGTAATCCGTAAACCGTAACTCGTACAAAGGAATTTTATCTTATTAATCTTCCTGGTACGGATTACGAGTTACGGATTACGAGTTACGAGATTTATGAAACAATGTCAATTTTGCGTAAATAACGTACAGCTTATTGATTATAAAGATACGGAGATTTTGCGCGGGTTTATAAATACGCAGGCAAAAATACAGCCCCGCCGCAAAACAGGCACTTGTGCTTCGTGCCAGCGCCGTCTTACGCGCGCCATAAAACACGCGCGGCACTTGGCACTGCTCCCGTTTACATTGAGATAATCGGTTATTATTCTTTCTCCTCGTCCAGCTTCTTTTTTACTTCCCTTACAACCTCGTCGGTTGTTTTTTTGTTCTCGCGGAGAAACTTTTTTGCATTTTCCATCCCTTGCCCTAACTTTATATCACCATAGGAGAACGACGCGCCCGCCTTTTTTATGATGCCGTATTTTGCGCCCACGGTAATAACATCACCCTCATAGGAGATGCCCTGATTGTACATAATATCAAACTCGGCCGTGCGAAATGGCGGCGCCACTTTATTTTTCACCACCTTTGCCCGCGTACGGCTGCCGATAACCTCCTCTCCTTTCTGGATTTTTGCCGCACGCCGCACTTCTACGCGCACTGATGCATAGAATTTAAGCGCTTTGCCGCCCGGCGTGGTTTCCGGGTTTCCATACATCATGCCAATCTGCATGCGTACCTGGTTGGTAAAAATAATGGTGGTGTGCGTGCGTGATACTGCTCCCGTGAGCTTCCGGAGCGCGTGCGACATCAAGCGCGCCTGCAGGCCCACATGCTGTTGGCCCATGTCTCCTTCAATTTCAGCCCGCGGGGTCAATGCCGCGACAGAGTCTATGACAATAAGGTCAATGCCGCCGCTTCGGACTAAGCTCTCGGCAATCTCAAGCGCCTGCTCGCCGCTGTCAGGCTGCGAGACAAGCAGGTTTTCCGTTTTGACACCTATGCGCTTCGCGTATTCGGGATCCAGCGCATGCTCCGCGTCAATAAAAGCGCATATGCCGCCCATTCGCTGGGAATTAGCCACAACGTGCAAAGCCAACGTCGTTTTGCCGGAAGATTCAGGTCCGAAAATCTCTACAATGCGTCCGCGCGGTATGCCGCCTACGCCCAAAGCCATATCCAGCGTAAAAGAGCCGGTGGGTATCACCTCCACATCAACCTTGCGCATGCCGCCCAGCCGCATAAGCGACCCTTCGCCGTACCGGCCCTGAATTTCTTTTACTACTTCATCAACTGCCGCGACTTTATCCACTGCGACCTCCGCTTTTTTTTGTTTTTGTTCCTTTTGGGCTGTTTTTTGCATACGTATTGCTTATTTACTTTGAATAACGAAACGCATTATTTGACATCTGGAATGTGCCAAACCGAGCTATTCACACTTCGCTTCGCTTGTGTGCAGAGCTCGGTTAGTCACATTCCCTGCGGTTTTCGTTATTCAAAGTTATTTCACCACTATTCTGCGCTCCAGGGAACTTGTTTTACCAAACCTGTTTTCCGCGCTGATACCTATAACATGCAACCCCGCCGGTAACAGCAGCTCTACGTAGAACCGTCCATCGTTCCCACTATACGCTTCTACGCCATACACTGTCAATCGGATGCCGGGCGTGACAAAACCTTCCACCACAACTACCGGCCCGTCAAGCGTGGCGCCGTCGGCGGGCTGCGCTATCTCAAGTTCCGGCGGACGCATGGCGTCGCTCGTCTGATAAGCAAAATAGGCGCCCACCAAGAAAATAGTACTTATTGCAACGAACAGCCGCACCCGTTTTTTAAGGAGCGTCCTGCGTGATTCTTTAAGATAGTCGGAAGTTAAAATCATATTATATCTACTTATATCTACGCTTCATGCAAATCCCGCTCAAGCACGTTCTCCGCCTCACGGCTTACCAGCACATCCCGCGGCTTAGCTCCATCGCCCGGCCCAACCACGCCGCGGTCTTCAAGCATATCAATAAGTTTCCCGGCCCGCGCATACCCTAGTCCAAGCCGCCGTTGAAGCATGGAAATAGACGCCTTCCCCGCGGCAATTACAAGCTCTCGCGCTTCTTCATATTTTTCATCGTCTGCTTCTTCACCTTCAAGTTTAATTTCCTCCGAGCTCTGCCCGCCGAAAATAACGTCCTGATCATCTACGGCAGCCGGATACACATCTCCTGCCAATTGCTGCAAATATTGCGTAACACGCTTTACTTCCGATTCCGATACAAACACGCCTTGGATGCGCCGCGGTTTGGCGCCATCGCCCTGTTGATACAACATATCCCCTTTCCCCAAAAGCTTCTCGGCGCCCGCGGCGCCCAGAATGGTCCGCGAATCTATCTGGGACGCCACTTGAAGCGCAATGCGCGTGGTGATATTCGCTTTGATAAGGCCGGTTATAACATTCACCGATGGCCGCTGCGTGGAAACCACAAGGTGAATTCCTACCGCGCGCGCCATTGAACTCAACCGCGTGATGTTTGCTTCCACTTCCCGCGGATAGATTGCCATCAACTCCGCAAGCTCGTCTACTATTATCACAACATGCGGCAATATATCAGCATTGGCGGCATCGCTGTTGTAAGAAACAATATCGCGGGCACGCGCATCCTGGAGCATTTTGTACCGCTGTTCCATTTCCCTGACTGCCCACCGAAGCGCGACAATCGCTTTCTTGGCTTCCGTTACCACGGGCGTGAGCAAATGCGGAATATCGCTGTAATACACCATCTCCACGCGCTTTGGATCTATCATAATAAACCGCAGCATCTCCGGCGGATTAGAAAATAAAAGACTTAAGAGTAAAGAATGAATGGTAACAGATTTACCAGATCCCGTGCTGCCGGCGATGAGCAGATGCGGCATACGCGCAATATCTGTAAACACGGCGGTGCCCGTAACATCCCGTCCCAACGCGAATCCGAGTACCATTTCACGTTTTTTCGCGGTAAATTCTGCCATCAGCCTTCGCAGTCCCACAAATGAGATAGATTTATTCGGTACTTCAACACCCACGAGCGATCTGCCGGGAATAGGCGCTTCAATGCGTAACGGATGAGCTGCCAACGCCATGCCAAGGTTGCTGGCAAGATTTGTAATGCGCTCAAGTTTTATGCCTTCGGCGGGCTTTAAGGTATATTGTGTTACCGAGGGACCTATATTCACCTCTCCCATGTCCACGTCAATGTCAAAGTTCTGAAGCGTGCGCTGGATGATATTCGCATTCGCACGCACATCGCCCGATGATGGCTTGCCGCGATCCTCTTCCAACAGATTCAGCGGCGGCGGCTTATAGCTTGAGGGAACGCGCCGATAGGCAACCGGCTTATCATCTTTTATCGGCAGCACCCCATCATCCAACGGGGCCGGCATCTCCTGCAGCGCCGGTTCTATTGCCGCAGATGCCGGCGCCATCTCTTCACTCGTTGCAACAGGTTCCAGCGCGGCGGGCATATCTGCTTGAAACTGCCGTTTGCCAAACAAAAAACGTACCATGCGCGCGAAGAGTCCTCTCTTCTCTGTGGCAGCATGCTCCTCATCTGTGGTATTCATTTCGTTTACCGGCATCTCTTTCTGCGGTTCTTCCTTCTCTATCCGCCGCGGCACCAGCGCTTTGTTAAACATGAGGAGAAGCGATATTAAAAGAATGGTACCGAATATTATACTGCTTGCGGCAACGTCAAAAAATTTCAGGGGCGCCAACGCAATGCCAAGCCCCACATAGCCGCTTGTCTCCGGGCCGCCGATAATCTCGCCTAATCCCAGCACGCTTACTAAAAACAGAAGCGCTCCGAAAAAGGTACCCCCCATCACGCGTTGGCGCATGCCAAACAAAAAAGATATGCCTGCAAGAAGAAACATAATCGGCACTACGAGAAAAGCGTTGCCGAACAAGAGCGTGAAAAACGACGAGATGCGCTCCCCCGCAAGCCCCGCTTTTCCAAACCATGCCAGAAGAAATATAAGCGCCATGCAAAACGAAAGAACCGCCCATACCGACCGCTTCGTCTCCGTATGCAAATCAGCATGCCAGGGCGCACGCTCCTCCTCTTCTTCCTCAATTTCCCGCCGTTGCTCCCGCCGCTTCTTTTTTGCCTTTTTCCTGCTCCAAAACATGAGTATAGTATAGCAAAAAAAGTTGTAAGTTGTAAGTCACTAAGAAAGTGTTTACAAACCCCTTCTACTGCAGCTTTCCTGCTTTGGCTGCTACGGCGTCAGGCTGCGTAAAACAGCATTTCACCGTAGCGTTGCTACGCCTTATGCCGTTTTACTTGCCTTCCTTGTATCAGCTCAAAGCAGGAAAGCTTCGCTACGAAGGGTTTGTAAACACTTTCTAACTGATCACAATCCTGGCACTTGCTCTGATTTGCGAGTTCTTGCCATTAAACCGTCTGGCATTGGTCGGGCGGTTTTCATTTGGATAAATTGGGAATAAAAACGTACGAATTTTCCGCCCAAGGCGGATCCGCCTAGGCGCGGATAGCCCTCGCAATGACAACGTTGGTGGAGTTTCGTAATTCGCAAATGTTTATGAGCTCTTGTATTATGGGACTGTTGCCGAATGCCGTTTTTTTAAATTTGCCTGTTGAAAAATAAGGATATTTTCGGGCAAAAATCGCTAAAAGTGCCATTCGGCAACAGTCCCATTATTCAAAACAAAAAACCCCTCCTCTTTCCTTCCCTTCATAAGGGGAGGATTACGGTGGGGTCAGAGAAGGGGGTTTTTACTGTTTATTTATCAGTTTTTTTATTTAGAACTTACAACTTACTACTTACAACTGCTTACACCTGTTCTTCCATTGCCATCTCTTCTATCTCCACCTCCGCTTCTTCGTCTTCGGTGTAGGTCGGTCCGATCGTTTTTGGAATGTCTTTGCGGTATCCCGTGCCAGCCGGTATCAGGCGCCCGATTATTACGTTTTCCTTAAGGCCCCGCAGATGATCAACCTGCCCTTCTATGGCCGCATTAATAAGAACACGCGTGGTCTCCTGGAAGCTTGCGGCCGAGAGGAAGCTGGAAACCGAAAGCGCCGTCTTGGAAATGCCTATCAAAAGCCGCACGCCTTTTGCGGGATCGCCGTTCGCGGCAAGCGCGCGGTCATTTTCTTCCAGAAAGCGGTCGCGCTCCACTATTTCGTCTTCGCTGAAACGCGTGGAACCCGCGGTCTTCACCCGTATGCGCGAAAACATCTGGCGCACAATGACTTCAATATGCTTTTCGTTAATAGGAGAGCCCTGCAGCGCGTATACTTTGCCGATTTCCCGAATAATATAATTCTGCGCTTCGGCTATGCCGGCCACCTTAAAGAGATCTTTCGTATCCACAATGCCGTCAGAGACCGGCTGGCCTTTTGTTATCACATCATGTTCGCTTACCACCACACCCTTGCCGAACGGAATCGTATATTCCTGCACATCGCGCTTTGTGCCGTCGTCGTCATCGGGAAGAACGCGTACGATGCGGTCGCGGTTTTCATCCTTAATCTCCAACACCTTTCCGTTTACCTCGGAAATAATCGCCTTCGTCTTCGGCGTGCGTATTTCAAATATTTCTTCCACGCGGGGCAAGCCAAGCGTGATATCGCCGCCGCCCGCCACGCCGCCGATATGGAATGTGCGCATGGTAAGCTGGGTGCCGGGCTCGCCGATCGCCTGGGCCGCTACAATGCCAACCGCCTCGCCGATACGCACTTGCGAATTTGTCCCCAAATCATAGCCATAACATGCCTGGCACACGCCGCGGCGCGTCTTGCACGTTACGGGAGAGCGCAGATGCACCGTAGAAAGCCCGGACTTATCAATAAGTTCCGCCATGTCAATGGTAATTATTTCGCCGGCGCGCGCAAGCGCCTTCTTTGTTTCCGGATGCCGCGCATCGGCCAGCAGCGTGCGCCCGAATATGCGCGAAGCGAAACTTTTATTTACCTCTTCCACATCCTTCCGGTACGCAATGAGGCCGTTATCATCATTGCAATCTTCCTCCGTTACCACCACATCCTGGGCCACATCAACCAAACGCCGCGTCAAATAGCCGGCCGCCGCGGTTTTTAATGCCGTATCCGCCGTGCCTTTACGCGCGCCGTGCGTAGATATGAAATATTCAAGCACATTGAGGCCTTCTTTATAACTGGAAACAATGGGAAGCTCAATAATCCGGCCGGATGGATTGACGACCATGCCTTTCATGCCCGCCATTTGGTTTACCTGTACCCAAGAGCCGCGCGCGGCGGAATCGATCATGGAGAAAATAGGGCCTGCCTTATCCAAAGATTCCCGCACCTCTTTGTCTATTTGAGGCTTTACTTTCGTATTCCAAATTTCCACCACCTTGGCATAGCGCTCTGTGTCCGTAAGCAGTCCGCGCTCAAACTGATCGCGAACCACTTGCGCATCCGCGAGCGCTTGATCAATAATCTCTTTCTTGCGGGTCAACTCCGGCAGATCGCTGATGCCCCAGCTTATACCCGAACGCGTGGCATACTCGAAACCAATATCTTTTATGCTGTCCAGAATGGGGGCCGATCCCTCCGCGCCGTACTGGCGTACGATTTTACTCGTAAGCGCCGTGAGAAATTTTTTATTGAGCCCGTTATTAACAAACTCAAATCCATCCGGCAGGGCGTTATTGAAAATAATGCGACCGGGGGTTGTTTCCGTAAGCTCCAATTCATTCTCGGTTAACCGCACTTTAATCTTCGCCTGCAGACTCACCGCGCCGTGTTCCAGCGCCATCAACGCTTCTTGGCGGTCGGAAAATATTTTGCCCTCCCCTTGCGCGCCATCCTTTACTTGCGTCAGCCAGTAGCAGCCAAGCACGATATCTTGCTGCGGCCGCGCGATGGCATCGCCCGTGCCGGGTTTGAGCAAATTTTTTTCCGCCGCCATAATTTCACGCGCCTCATACTGCGCTTCTTTCGTAAGCGGCACGTGCACCGCCATCTGGTCGCCGTCGAAATCGGCATTAAACGCTTCGCACGAGAGCGGATGCAGCTGTATAGCGCGGCCTTCAATAAGTTTCGGCTGGAATGCCTGGATTCCCAAGCGATGCAGCGTGGGCGCGCGATTTAAGAGCACGTATTTGCCATCCACCACCTCTTCCAAAATCGCCCATACGTCGGGGGTCGCGTCTTCAATAAGGCGTCCGGCGCCGCGGATGTTAAACGCAAGCCCGCGCTCAATGATTTTTCGGATTACGAATGGACGAAACAACTCTAATGCCATATGCTTCGGCAAGCCGCACTGATGCAGTTTCAAGTCAGGCCCTACCACAATAACGGAACGCCCGGAGTAATCCACGCGCTTGCCCAGCAAATTTTGCCGGAACCGCCCTTGCTTGCCTTTGAGCATGTCGGCGAGAGAACGCAGCGGGCGCTTTTGCGCCTGCGACGTTACCACTGCCTGTCCCCGCCGGATAGAGTTGTCTATCAACGCGTCCACCGCTTCCTGCAGCATGCGCTTTTCATTGCGGCATATTACTTCAGGCGCTTTGAGTTCATAGAGGCGTTTCAAGCGGTTGTTCCGGTTGATTACTCTCCGGTATAAATCGTTGACATCGCTGGTTGCGTGCCGCCCGCCATCAAGGGGAACCATGGGCCGCAGCGCCGGCGGAATAACTGGAATAATGGTAAGAAACATCCATTCGGGACGTATGCCGGTAGTCTGCATGGCCCGGACAAGCTGCAAGCGTTTTAATATTTTTCGCTTCTGCACCGGATTTGAAGAGCGCTCCGCTTCTTCATTCAAGCTTGATTCCAACACGGTAAAATCAACACCCGTGCAAATATCGTACAACGCTTCGGCACCTATGCCCGCGCGGAAGAGATTGGCGTATTTCATGCTGATGTGGTGATATTCCACTTCCGAGAGCACCTGCATGCGCGTGATGCTTTTTACTTCCGACTTTGCCTGGTCAGCCGCCTCTTTCAGCGTGTCTTTGTCCCGCACGCCCGCTTTCAATTTCAATTTATACTCGCGCTCAATCTCTGACAAAACCTCCCGGCGCCGATCCTCGTCCACATGCTGTACAATATAGCCCGCGAAATAAATTACTTTCTCCAGATCGCTGACGGAGACGCCCAAGAGCAAGCTCATTTTGGAAGGCACGCCGCGTAAGAACCAAATGTGCGAAACGGGAGACGCCAGCGCAATATGCCCCATGCGTTCTCTTCGCACCACCGCGCGCGTAACTTCAACGCCGCATTTGTCGCAGATGATGCCTTTAAAACGGATGCGGCGGTATTTTCCGCAGTAACACTCGTAATCCTTCTCTGGCCCGAATATGCGCTCGCAAAACAAACCGTCGCGCTCCGGCCGCTGGGTGCGGTAGTTGATGGTTTCCGGTTTCAAGACTTCCCCATGCGACCACTCCAACATGCGCGCGGGCGAAGCCAGCCGCAAGGCAATTGCGTCAAAATTCTGATCTACTATTATGTTGTCTTTTTCTAAAGTGTTCATGAAATATGAATTATGAATCTTGAATTATGAATTAAGGAAAAAAGAAGCATTAACTTGAGCCTATCTCAAAAATAACCGTGCAAATATAACAAATTATGGCACTTGAGGGCTGAAATCTTTAAAATTCGGCTGCAAATTGCAAAAAACTCGTCGCCATAGCTCGCTATGCCTCCTCATTTTTTGCAATTTTCGCAACGAATTTTAAGGATTTCAGCTCCTCATTATTTTTGAGATAGGCTCTTATTACTTTCAAATCCCATAATTCATAATTCTTGATTCATGGTAAATTGTGTTATTCTCTCTCAAGTTCATGCTTGGCTTCATGTACAAGATCCACGTCTAAAGCTAATCCTTTAAGTTCATTTACAAGCACATGAAATGACGCCGGAATATTTGGATTCTTAAACGGCTCCCCGCGCACAATGGCGTCATATGTGGACACGCGCCCGGCAACGTCGTCAGATTTTATGGTAAGCATCTCCTGCAGCGTGTGTGCGGCGCCGAATCCTTCCAGCGCCCATACTTCCATCTCGCCGAACCGCTGCCCGCCGCCTTGCGCTTTTCCGCCGAGCGGCTGCTGAGTAATAAGTGAATACGGCCCGATGGAGCGCATGTGGATTTTGTCTTCCACCATGTGTGTGAGCTTCATCATATAAATAATGCCTACGGTTACGCGCTGGCCGAAGAGCTCGCCGCTGCGGCCGTCGTACAGTTCCACCTTGCCATCCTCCGGCAAGCCGGCCGCTTCAAGCTCCGCGTGAATTTCTTCGTCCGAAGCGCCCAGAAGCGACGGCGTTATAGCTTGATATCCCGCCGTGCCCGCCGCCCAGCCAAGATGCGTCTCTAAAATCTGACCGATATTCATGCGCGATGCCACGCCCAGCGGATTTAATATAATGTCAACCGGCGTGCCGTCCTTGAGATGCGGCATATCTTCCACCGGCAGAATTCTTGAAATAACGCCTTTGTTTCCGTGCCGCCCTGCAAGCTTATCGCCCACCAGAACTTTACGAAGCTGTGCCACTTCCACGCGCACGCTTTTAATTACACCCGACTCCAAACGGTCGCCCTGATCGCGCGAGAACACTTTCACCCCTACCACGCGCCCCTGTTTGCCGATCGGCATGCGCAGCGAAGAGTCTTTTACGTCCCGCGCTTTCTCACCGAAAATCGCGCGCAAGAGCCGCTCCTCCGGCGTTAAGTCAGACTCGCCCTTCGGCGATATTTTTCCTACCAAAATGTCTCCCGGCCGCACTTCCGCACCAATACGCACAATTCCTTCTTCGTCAAGGTCCTTTAACTTGTCTTCGCCCACGTTCGGAATATCGTGGGTGGTTACTTCCGGACCAAGCTTTGTGTCGCGCACGTTGATGGTAAAATCTTCAATGTGTACCGTGCTGAAGGCGTCCCGCTGCACCAACCGCTCCGACAAGATAATAGCGTCTTCATAGTTTGATCCGCCCCAGGAAAGAAACGATACCAATATATTCTGCCCCAGCGCCAGCTGGCCGTTGTTCGTAGAGAGATTATCGGCAAGCACTTGGCCTTTTTCTATCTTTTCGCCCACGTGCACCAGTGGCCGGTGATGCAAAGCCGTGGCATTGTTTGAACGCAGATACGTGATAAGTTGATATGTACGCTCCTGCTTGCTTTCTTTTACGATGATTTCCCGCGCGTCCACGGCGGTTACCGTTCCCGCTTCTTCAGCTACCACCACCAAGCCCGAGTCGCGCGCCACGCGGCCTTCTACGCCAGTCGCCACCAACGGCGCTTGCGGCAAAATATTGGGAACGGCCTGGCGCTGCATGTTGGAGCCCATCAAGGCACGGTTTGCGTCATCGTGCTCCAGAAACGGAATAAGGGACGTGGCAATACTGATTGCCTGCTGGGGCGAGATATCCATATATTGTATGTCGCTCTTTGAGACAACGCCCGGCTGGCCTTTGACGCGCGCTTCCACCAGATCCTCGGCAATAGTGCCATCAGAGAGATACGGAACGCCCGCATGCGCAATATTAAACCGCGCTTCCTCAAATGCCGTCAGATATTGAATTTCACTGGTAAGCTTTCCGTCTTCAACCTTGCGATATGGCGTTTCAATAATGCCGTATTCGCTTATGCGCGCGTAGCTGGCAAGGTGGCCTACCAACCCGATGTTCGGGCCTTCCGGCGTCTGAATGGGACAGATGCGGCCATAGTGGGACGGATGCACGTCGCGCACTTCAAAACCAGCGCGCTCCCGCGTAAGCCCGCCGGGACCAAGGGCAGATACGCGCCGCTTGTGTTCCAACTCGGCTAAGATATTTGTCTGGTCCATGAATTGGGACAGTTGGTTCGTGGTGAAAAATTCTTTCATAGCCGCCATAAACGGCCGCGCGTTTACCAGTTGAACCGGCGTGAGCAAGCTTGCATCTAGCGTTGACATGCGGTCTTTGATAATGCGCTCCATGCGCGCCAAGCCAATACGAAGCCTGCTTTGCAGCATCTCGCCGATGCCGCGAACCCGCCGGTTTCCAAGATGGTCAATATCGTCTGCCGTTAGATGCGGATTCTGGTTCATGCGGATAATCTCCGATACAACCGCCGTTATATCTTGCGCGTCTAAAACGCGGGTCCCTGCTTTTGTCCCGCTTTCCAACTGCAAGCGCTGATTAAACTTATACCGCCCCACCAGGGAAAGATCGTACCGATCCGAGCCGAACATGCTCTGCAAAAGTTCGCGCGCATTATCCACCGTGGCAAGATCCCCCGGCCGAATGCGCTTGTAGAGCTCCACATATGCTTCATCCAGAGTGCGCGCCGTATCTTTTTCCAACGTGCGGCCGATATACGATACGTCCGTGTTGTCTACCGTTCCAAACGCGTTTTTTATTTCATCATCCGTATGAAGGCCAAGTATCCGCAGCAGTGAAGAGACGGGTATGCGCCGCTTGCGGTCTATTTTTACATAAATGGCGCCGTCAATATCCGTCTCAAACTCCAGCCATGCGCCGCGCGAAGGCACAATTTTTGCGCCAAAAAACTTTTTGCCGCGGAGATAATATTCCGTAAAGTATACGCCGAATGAACGGGCAAGCTGCGAAACTATAACCCGCTCAACGCCGTTTATAACAAAGGTGCCGCGTTTCGTCATCAGGGGAAAATCCCCCAAAAAAACTTCCTGCTCTTTTAACTCTCCTGTTTTTTTGTTTACCAGCCGCAAGCGAAGCCGCAACGGAGCTTCATAAGAAAGATTGTGATCGCGCGCGTGGTATTCATCGTGTTTCGGGTCTTCCAGGGCAAATTCGGCAAATTCCAACCGAAGGCCGCCCGAGTAGTCCTCTACCGGAAAGAAATCGCTAAAAAGCTCATGCATACCTTTCTCCAGCATCCACCGAAAAGAGCTGACCTGCATATCCACCAAGTCAGGCAGCGGCATAAGCGGCTCTTTATACCGCGAAAAATATTTCTTTTGCATTATGTTTGAATGTGAGCGCCCCTCCCCTATGCAAAACAGGGGTTAAAGCAGGGGCTTTATGATAAGGAGATTATAATGAAAACATCAAAAAGCCCTATCCCCTTCCAACGACAGGACTTCTCGGACTTTTAGCAATATACCCCTTTTGTATTCAAAAAACCAACGTTGATTAGCTTGTATTAATATAGTAACACACAGGATGCCTTTTGGCAAAGCCCTGCCAAAAAAGTTATCCACAGCTTTAAAAATGCTAGCAAATTGAAAAATAAAAGTCAAGTCCCGTGCCGGTACCTGTGCGGCATTCGGTGTTGCACAAAAAAATGACCCCGAAATTCAGGGTCATATGGGACAGTTTATTCATCAGAGACGCGATGACTGCCGCATCTATTTACGCGCTGCCGGAGAGGTATTTTAAGTTGAGGATCTTGTTTTGCCTTTTCTAGCCATGCGGTTAGCCCGCATCGGAGATACCCGGGTTCCAACCCCAATATGCCGCAAATATTTTCAAAATTACACAACCATATTGACTCCTCCTTATCCCAGAACCAATCCCGTACTTCCTCCCAAAGGCGCCGTTCACGCCTTGTTCTTGCATGCGCACATCGTTGAAAAATGTGAAGAGCATCTTCAAGGATGGCGACCAACAATCTCATCTCAGGCGTGAATTTGTGGCTTTGCACCGGAAAAAATTGTTCCGGCAAGATTGTGCAGTTTCCTAATGTATTAGCGCCCTTCCATGAATCATTGACACCCATGTGACACCTCTAGTACTTCCTTAAAATAAATTTGTCGGAAGTACTCGCAGAAATTCGCAGACTTTACGCAGAAAAACGCAGAAAAACAACGACAAAATTAATTTAATGGGGTACTAGTCCAGAAAGGACTCGCTTTTTGCGCGCGATCCCGCTCCGAACATAGTCAGGATCTAATCCAAGATTTCTGCAAATATTTATAAAACTAAATGGCCAAGCATCATCATTGTTGTTAATCCAATCTTCCACATCTTTGATCTCCCGCTTTACGGCGGCATTGCAGACATGTTCTTGATAGTGTTTTAGAAGATACCCAACGGCTTCATAAAAAACTGCCCAGATGAGCCGCGTTTCGCCTGAATGCTGTATATTTTTCTTGACGAGCTCCCACGACGCGTACCCTGGTGTTGCTTGAATGATGATTTCCGACAGAAATATGCCGCTTACACCTTCTTGATCCAAATAACTCATACGCTCTCCTTACTATATAAGACATGAATTTCAAACTTGTCTAGACACTACCTTATTTTTTATATAAAGTAAATAGAGCCTATCTTAAAAATAACCGTTTATAATAAACATAGTATCATAAGGGGGAATAGGCGCCGCTCAATTGTTTCTTGCCTGATGGTATAGATACGTTTCCACATTTTATTTCGCGGCTGCTTGCGCGACTGCAAAGAGAATATACAACGTCAGCATCGCAAATGCCTCGCGGGATGTAATTTTATGTTCCGTACGCGAAAATAACAGAAGCGCTACCGCAGACATCACGAGAAACGCGCGCGCAACGACATACGGCGAAAAATCCACGATGACAATGGGGTGGATAAATGCGACCAGGCCAAGCACAAAACTTGCGGTGAGCACGGTTGATCCAAGTAAATTTCCCACTACCATCCATGCGTTGCCGCGGCGGGCAGAGGCAACCGCAAAATACGTCTCCGGCAACGCCGTGCCCAAACCCACGATAAATACGCCAACTACCACAAGAGGTATATTGAATATGTCAGCGAAAAACGCAGCTGAATTTACGATGCCCTGGGATGCCGCGATAAGCACGCTAATGCCGGCCACGAACAGCCCCACGTCTTTCATGAATTGCCGAAATTTTTCCAACGGCGAGAGCAGTTGATGACCGTTTAACGCCAATGGCTGGTACTGTTGGCTAAAGCGCTCGCGTTTGGAGAAAACCCACAGCACATAGATAAAAAAAGAACTCATAAGAATAACCCCATCCGCGCGCGACAAGTCGCCGTCAATCATGAGTAAAAACGGCAGAAGCGCAAAAAGAAAGGTAAAATTGACGCTGGTGCGTATTTGCACGCTTTCAAACTTTAGCTCGCCCAACACAATGGTTGCCAATGCGAGGGCAAGCGTGAAGTGGATAATATTAGCGCCCACAATATTGCCGAATGAAAGCTCCGGAATGCCTTCCGCGGCGGCGGTAATGCCGATAAACAACTCCGGCACGGAGACGGCAACAGACATAATAAAAAATGCCGCAATAAATTCCTGCCAGCCGAAATAGCGCGCAATACGGGCAAGCGAGCGCACCAACCAGTCGCCCGCGATGGCGAGCATAATGCTTGAGAGAAGAAATACGGAAACGTAAAACAAGGCCATATATCTTTAAGAATTATGAATTATATATAGCTGTTTTGCCTCCTTTACAAGATCTTGTATCACACAAAGGCCTCCCTGCCAAAACTCTTTACGATTTAAATCTATACCGAACGGCTCCATCAGCTCTTCCGGCGTTTTAGTGCCTCCCGCCTCCAGCATGGCTAGATATTGTTCCGCGAATGCCGCTTTGTCGGCGGTTTTCTGATACATATCATAAAATGAAAGCGTCAACAACTCACCGAACACATATGCATATACGTAAAATGGCGTATGGAGAAAATGCGGAATATAGCTCCACCAGATGCGGTAATCGTCGCGCAGTATCACGGAATCCCCGAACATCTCTTTCTGGCGATTCATCCACATCTCGTTAATACGCTCGGGTTTCAGCTCGCCTTCACTTCTACGAGCTGCATGAAAATCGCGTTCAAATTGATACATTGCATGCTGGCGGAAAATGGTGGCGAAAATCTCTTCAATTTTACCCATGGTAAGCGCCAGAAGATCGCGGCCTGTCATGGTGGAACGCAAACTGTCAAATACCAGCATCTCACCGAACACGCTTGCAGTCTCCGCTATAGTCAGGGGCGTATCAAAATTAAGCATTGTTTGCTTCCGCATGAGTGACGCATGCACGCCATGCCCCAGCTCATGCGCAAGCGTCATAACATGCTTTACCGTGCCAAGATAATTTAAAAACACCACCGGATGCGTATCGGGCGTGCCGAACGAGCAAAAAGCGCCGCCGCGTTTACCATGCCGCGTCTCCGCGTCTATCCAGCTTTCCCGGAAGAATTCCTGCGCCGCATCGCGCATCACCGGCGTAAACCGGCCATACGCACCAAGCATCATCTCCCGGGCTTCATCAAACGCATACAGGCGCTGCGTCTCCAAAACGGGAGCATACCTGTCATAATCATACAGCTCTGTGAGGCCCAGGACTTCGCGTTTCAGATTATAGTAATCAGCGACTACGCCGCGGCTCTCGTGTACGGCTTCACTCATGGTGTCCACCATCTCCTGCGTAACCTCGTTGAAAAGATGGCGGGATGCTTCCGGTGTGGCGAACTTTTGATACCGATCGCGGATATGTTTATCTTCACCCAGCGTATTGAAAATAAACGTAAAGCGCCTCAAGTCTGCTGAAAGACCCCGCGTCATTGCATCCGCGCCGGCTTTGCGCCGTTCCCGGTCAGAATCGTACAGCAAGTTAAGCACTTTTTCTTCCGGCCATTCTTCCGTACCGCCTTCCCCTGCAACCATAAATTTTTTCTGCGACAACTCTTCGTCAAACAACCGCGTAAACGCGGCCGGTCCCGTAAGAGAAAGATCGTTCATGATCTGTTCCTCGGATTCGGACAAGCGATGGGGTTTTGTTTTGAGGAGATTTGCTAGAAAATGGCGATAATTTGGATGAGGCGTATCAGGAGAAATCTGGAGCAGTTCCAGCTCAAAAAAGACCAGATGCCGGTATATATCTAAAAACCCCGCGCTTGTTTTTTGCACCAGCGCCCCATGTTCCGCGTCCGTGCTATCCGCCGTCTGCAGAAGATGCGCATAATGCTGCGGTTTCTGCGCTTCCTGAATTATTGCTTCGTATTCCTGTAAAGCGGCAAGAATATCTTCGCCGGAAGACGCATCAGTTACCGTTCCGCGCCAAGTTTTTTCAAACCGCTCCGCGCGGGCCAGTGTCTCCGCCAACACTTCTGCTATGCGCGGATCGCCCTTGCCGCTGAAAAAAGCGGAGAGATCCCAGGAGGGCAGGTTGCCGAGAGAATTAACTACTTTTTCTACCATTATTTTCTATCAATACGATTACTCATCTATTTACATGAATCATGAATATGGAATTATGGAAAAGTATTATAAAACTCGCAATTCTTTTTTCTCCGTAATTCATAATTCATGCTTCATAATTCATCACTATTATTTTCTCCTCCTTCAAAAAAAGTACTTTTATCATCAGCATCTAACTCCTTTTGTAATTTCTTAAACTCATTTTCCGCCTGACCCAGCTGGCTGCGGCACGCCTTTATTAATTCCACGCCTTCTTTGAATTTGGCAAGCCCTTCCTCAACATCCACGTCGCGTGCGTTAAGTTCTTCCACGATCTTTTCGAGGCGTTTAAGGGATTGTTCTATTGTTTGTTTTTGGGAAGACATATGTAATTCATTAAAACATGAAAACACAAAAGCATAAAAACAAGTTGTTTTGTTTTTATGTTTTCATGCTTTAATGTTTTCATTTAAATCTATGCCTTCAACTTTTGATTTGATCTTTCCCTTATAGAGCCGTACGGTAACATATTCACCAATAGTAACACATTCAGAATCTTTTACCACCTTCCCATCCGGTCCATACACAATACTATACCCGCGCTGTAACGGGGCGGCTGGATTCAACGGCACAAGAGCGGCTGAAGCCACTGCAATACGTTTCCCCATAGTTTGCAGCGCGCCCTGCATGTATTCGCGCATACCCGCGGCCTCGCGGGATATGAGGTGCTGCGCTTCTTGAAGCATGCGGGTGTATCTATGCATGCCATCCCGGATCCTGCGCTCCAGAAGGTTAAAGGCCGCAAAAACGCGCCCTAATGCGGACTCCATTCTATGAGCCGCGCCGCTTATACGCACGCGCGCGCGTTCCAGTACCCTATCCGGCGTGCGCTGCAGCTCGCCTGCCAGAAGTGCGGCTGCTTGCAGGGCTTCCCGCAACAATTCTTTTACACATTGAGACGCATCTTGCGCCTGCCTTTCTATAGCGCGCAACATGTCCTCTCTGCCTCTTCGTATTGCGTCCGCCACCTTCGTAGGCGTGGAAAAATCCGCATCGGACGACAAGCTCGCAATGGTTACATCGCGCTCATGGCCGATGCCAGTCATCACGGGGATGCGCGATGTTGCCACCGCTTCCGCAACACGCTCCGTATTAAATGCTTTTAAATTCTCGAGCCCGCCGCCGCCACGAATAAGGCAGATTACGTCTAGGTCGTGGCGTTCCTTATTCATGCGATGGAATGCGGATACTATCGTATCTTCCGCCTGTGCTCCTTCCACACGCACATCAGTGAGGACAATTTCAAATCCGTATGCCCCGATGTTTTTTAGAAAATCGTTTATGGCTTCCCCTTTCTCGGATGTAATAACCCCGATACGCCGCACTATGGCGGGAATAGGGCGTTTGCGAGCAGCATTAAAATATCCTTTTGCTTCCAATTTTTTCTTCAATGCTTCAAACGCTTTTTGCAGCGCCCCTTCGCCAACTGGCTCCACCCGCTCCACCTTGAGGTCAAACGTTCCAAATTTTGCATATACTTCCGGCAGCGCGTCCACCACTATTTCCATGCCGTCTTCCAAATAGCTGTACTCGCGTTCAAATTTCCAGGCCCACAATACACACTTCACGCTTGCCTCTCCTTCAGTGTCTTTGAGCGTAAAATACACGGCGGCCCCTCTCGTTTTAAGCTCGCTGACCTCTCCCTGCACGCGCACGGCCCCCAACCGCGCGAGTGTAATATTGACGGCATCCAAAAATTCTGCAACAGAAAACACCGCCCCCTCTGACTTGGAAACCGGACGTCCAAGTGAACTTGGCGATTGATCTTCCAAATTGCCATGCACGATGATATCCAATACATCTGTGCCGTACTTCGCAATCTTTGTCTTCCCCCAACCTTTTACCAACGCCAGATCCGCAAGCGTCGCCGGCATTGCTTTTACCGTCTCCTCCAGCGCCTTGTTGGTACATACCATAAACAGCTCAATACCTTCCCGGTCAGCAAGTTCTTTGCGTTTTGCTTTTAATTTTTGTAGAAGTTCCGTGCGGGTCATAAATTTTTGCTCTCACAAAAATTTGAGTCCTTAGTAACTGGTATTTAGTATTTAGGACTAGTTGATATATTTCACTGCAAAAATTTTCCTAACTACTAATTACTCACACCAATTACATACATATTAGAACATGGATCAAAAAAGTTGAAGGAGGCATTTTTAGTGCCTCCTTTAAACTACCTAGTGTCCTTCTTTTTTAAATACTTTCCCTCCCTTTTTCCTTTTTAGCAGGTTATCAACCTCCAACATTGCCGCGTACACCGAAATACCGGTGAGATGACGCAGCATCATTACCTTCTCGCCAAAACCGCTGCAAGACTGGACTCGTTTCCAATCTACCTGCTGCATAAGGACACCTCCAATATAAAATTATCCTTATTATACCACCACATTATCTTTTTGCAACTCCCGTTATCAACTCCTTTAAAATACGGTAATATTTCTCAAAATCCTGCTTCTCTATCCACTCTTCATCGCTGTGATGCCCCCCGCCGCGAGGCCAGACGGTAAGAACCGGAATACCGCGTTCGGCGAAGAACCGCGCGTCGGATGAGCCGTGCGAAAATGTGTCGCCTACATCTACACCTTGTTTTTGCGCCGCTGCAATATACTCGCGTATAACCGGATGCGCAAGATTCGTCACCCATGCATGGCCATGCACGCGCTCTTTGAATGAAATTGCCGGAAATTTTTTCGCCGCGCGCAATATGCGCTGCTCCAATTCTTTTTTTGTCGTCTCCGGCACATAGCGGATATTTACGGAGGCGCTCAAATACCCCGGCACCTGATTGGGCGTCTCGCCGCCGGCAATGCGCGTGATAGTCAAGGTGTCATGGTAATGCCTGCCGTCACAGGGTAAATTTGGCGCAAACTCCTTTTCCAATTCTTGCAGAAACCTGAAAAATGTCATAATCGCGCTCTCCCCTTCCCACGGATGCGCCGCATGCGCCGTTTTGCCATGAACTTCAAAGTCCACATGCCACATGCCTTTGGATCCGCGCTCAATCTGCCAATTTATGCCGCCGTCGGGAAGAAACGCAAACTCCGCACCGTATCCTTTTTTCAACAAATACTCAACGCCATTGAAACCGCCTATTTCTTCATCGGACGTAAGTATAACGCCCAGATCATATTTTTTGATGTCGGAACCAAGCTCTTGCACAAGCCGCAAGTAGCATGCTATTGCAAACTTCATATCCAATACTCCACGGCCAAAAAGTTTTCCACCGCGCATCTGTAACCGAAATAATTTCTCCGGACCCGGCACCACATCCGTATGTCCCACCAGCAACATCTTCGGTTTCTTTGTTCGCCGCACGGTTGCCACTAGTGAAGGATGACCGTTTGAAGAAAACCGCCTCACAAAAAGATGTTGCCCAAGAATATCTTCCGCAAAATCCAAAAGCCGCGCGTTTGCCTCATGATCGCCGCTTAGGGAGTGAAAGGAGATGAGCCTTTTGAGTATTTTTTGCAGCACTTCATAAAGCTACTATACTCCATGCATATTTTCAAGAAAAAAGGATTGCTCTTTGCCAAGCAATCCTGATACATGATTGTTATTTCTTTACGTTAACTTGTGGTATGCGCGTGTCTTTCCCTTCCCGCTTTAAGCTAAAGAAATCCGGTATGGGGAATTGGGAATATGCAAAATACCACACCTGCTCACACTTCCAGCAGCGGTAAGGATACGTACTGGTGCGGCTTTGGCCATCGAACAAAACATACACATCATCTGACTTGCAGTCGCGAAATGGACAGCTTATATCATATTGCCTCACCCAGTAACCAGTTAACTGCAAATCACCAACCTGCAACAATAGAAACATAACATCACTCATGACAGACCTCCTCTAGAACGGCGATTGCCGCAGCAGGTAAAAAAATGTGTTTACATGATCGCGAAATCCCTTAAACCGCTTGTCCATGCGGGCGATCAGGTCATTCTCTTTCCATTCGTTGTTTTTCACTTCCCGCGTTATACCGCATGCATGGCATAAAAATACTCCCTGATCTATAGGCGCCATATCTGATCCGCATTTACACTGCACAGGACACCTCCATTCTTCTGTTTTCATAGCTTTGGACGCAATACGCCGTAATTCATTTCCGGAAATACGAATACGGTTTCCGGCGCTTCGCTGGAAAAACAACCCGCAAGCCGGACACTGGAAACCGCCTTCCACAACATCCGTGAATGCTCCGCAATCTACGCATTTCTGCATACACCCTCCTATGTTGTTGTTAAAGAACAAAAAAACCGATCCCGTTTTTGCGGGATCGGCTGCTTGATATACTCTTGTTTTTGTTTTCCTTTTTCTGCCTCCTTTTGTTTTAGGAAAACACCTGAAGCCGCCCCGTTACGATGGCAAAGAGAGTAATAAAAAGCACGCCCCAAAAGAGGAGAGCGCTTGCCTCCCTGCCCATGTAATAGCTGCGACCTATCGTATTCATGTTACTTTCTTATGTATCAAAAATGCGTCTGGCTTGTCAAGCGCCTCGTAACCAAAATCCTGTGGATATCCCTCCCCTTCATGCCCAAGACATGCGTTCTTTCACAGCCTGTTCCTCCGTTCGCACCACCACTCCTCCGCGCCGAAGCAGCGCTATGGCGCCGCGGATAATCCATGAAATTGCCCACCCATATGGCAGCGCAACCGTACGAAGAAATAAAAAGAGTCCGAATGCAAACGCAAAAGGGATAAACTGCTGATAGGGTGCGAGTACCTGCTCGCTTCGCGCAATAATAATGTCATACAATACGTCGCCGATGCGCGTATCACCCTGAATGGAAGTTTCCGGCAGCGTGTCGGAAACCTGCCGAAACAGCTCTTCCCGGGCGCGGGCAAAAACTTGTTCCCGCTCGCCGGCGGGGAGCTGTGTTATATCCAGCCCGCCTTTTGTAAGCTGCCGCTCTATGTATTCGTCAACCGTGAGATTGGCGCTAAAACCCTCAAGCGCCGCAGTGCCAATATAGGGAACGGTATTCTCAAATACGGCCTCAAACACCGCGCGGGGAATAATATCGCGTATGGTAATGCGCTCGGGCGTTTTCGCGGTTTGCACAAAATATCCCAATGCAAGCGCTATGGCAAGCGCCGTAAGAACGGAAGGCATGCCCTGCCGCAACAGAATGGACACGTTAAATGTAATACGGCTTTCAATCTCCGCATGCACCCGCTCGTACGCGTACCACACGGCCGCCAAAAGAAAAAACGCACCTATGCCCGTAATTACGGAAGCGCCAAAAAAATAAAGAAACGAAAACGCGTTCAGCACGGCCACCACAATAAGTATGCGCGCGCGTTCCGCGAACAGAAGCAAAAGCGCCGTTGCGGCAAGATTAATTGTCAGCAATATCAGCGCGTAAGACACGGCAAGGCCGTTACCTGCATTGAGGCCGATTGCCTCGCGATAGAAAAACCAAAAAGGGACAGAAGACGCAACTATGATTATGCCGACAATGAAAGATTTAACATTCGTCATAATGCTTTCAGTATAAAGCATTTTGAATTATGAAGTAAGAATTATGAATCAAGGACAAAAATTCTAAGTTCCAAACCCTAAACTCTAAACAAACTCGAAGATAAAAACATAAAGCATAAAAACCTCTTTTTGAACTTTGCACTTTGAACTTGAGACTTGTTTAGGACTTAGAGTTTAGAGTTTTACGTTTTCCATATTTCATAATTCATGATTCATGATTCATGATTCTTTATTCTTATCTTCTACATCCTTGAACTCCGCATCTTTCACATTGTCTTTCTTATCATCAGTTGATTGCGTGCCTTTGTTCTCTTGCGGCTGCTGCTTGTAGAGATACTCGCCTATCTTTGAAAGCGATGCTTGCAGCGCGCTGGACACGTTTTGAATCTGCTGCGCGTCATCCCCTTCCTTCGCTTTTTTGAGATCCTCTATTTTCGTCTCCACGTCTTTGCGGATATCTTCCGGCGCTTTGTCGCCCGCGTCGCGGAGAGACTTCTCCGCCGTGTAGATAAGCGCGTCTGCCGTATTTTTCATTTCCACAGTCTCTTTGCGTTTCTTGTCTTCCTCGGCATGCGCGGCCGCATCCTGCTTCATGCGCTCTATCTCTTCCTTGGAGAGTCCGGTAGACGCTTCAATACGAATGGATTGTTCTTTGCCGGACGCTTTGTCTTTTGCTTTCACATTGAGGATGCCGTTCGCATCAATGTCAAACGTAACCTCCACTTGCGGCATGCCGCGGGGGGCAGGCGGGATACCGTCCAATATAAACCGGCCCAAGCTTTTGTTGTCCCGCGCGAATTCCCGCTCCCCTTGCAGCACGTGCACTTCCACGGACGTTTGATTGTCCGCGGCGGTGGAAAATATCTGGCTTTTGGCCGTGGGAATGGTGGTATTTTTTTCTATAAGGCGCGTAAATACCCCCCCTAATGTTTCAATGCCAAACGAAAGCGGTGTTACATCCAGAAGGAGAACATCCTTTACGTCTCCCTGCATAATGCCGCCCTGAATAGCTGCTCCAACCGCCACCACTTCATCCGGGTTGATGGACTTGTTCGGCTCTTTGCCGAACAGTTCCTTCACCGCATTTACAATGGCTGGCATGCGCGTTTGTCCGCCCACCAAAATGACTTCGTCTATCGCGTGTAGTTCAAATTTTGCATCGCGCACTACCTGCCTGGTTATTTCCACGGAGCGTAAGACATATTCACTCACCAGGGATTCCAACTTGGCGCGCGCGAGCTTGATTAGGAGATGCTGCGGCCCGTCCGCGCCGGAAGTTATAAAGGGAATATTTATTTCCGTCTCTACCGTAGTAGATAATTCATGTTTTGCTTTCTCCGCCGCTTCTTTAAGACGCTGAAGGGCAAGGCCGTCCTTTGAGATATCTATGCCGGATTCCTTCTTGAATTCCACGACAAGGTGATCAATAATTTTCTGATCAAAATCATCCCCTCCCAAATGCGTATCTCCGCCTGTGGCGCGCACCTCAATGGTATTGTCGCCGATTTCCAGCACTGATACGTCAAACGTGCCGCCGCCGAAATCATACACTACTATCTTTTCGTTCTTCTTTTTATCAAACCCGTACGCAAGCGCGGCCGCCGTGGGCTCGTTGATAATTCGGCGCACGGTAAGGCCCGCTATCTCACCCGCATTTTTGGTTGCCTGCCGCTGATCGTCGTCAAAATACGCAGGAACGGTTATAATCGCTTCCGTTATTTTCTCGCCCAAGTATTCTTCGGCATCATGCTTGAGTTTCTGGAGAACCATAGCAGAGATCTCCTCCGGCCTATACCATTTATCCGCCATGCGAATCTCAACGCCGCCGCTTGCCGACGCGCGGATGTCATATGGCAGGGTTTCTTTGTCCTTATCCAGCTGCGCGTCCGTGAACGTGCGCCCGATCAGACGCTTCGCGGAATAAATGGTGTTTTTAGGATTCGTAATTGCCTGACGCTTGGCAAGCAAACCGGCCAGGCGCTCGGCCGTTTTAGAGACCGCTACCATGGACGGCGTGGTGCGGTTCCCTTCTTTGTTTTCTATTATTTTCGGCTGCCCCGCCTGCATCACCGCCATGGCGGAGTTGGTGGTACCGAGGTCAATTCCTAGTATCTTTGACATATTTTTTTATTTATAAACCTGTAATCTTATTTTACAATGTTAAAGTTGTAAAATTGCCGCTATTCCTCTTTTTCCATTTTCACATTTTGATTTGTAATTTTTCATTTTTATTTTTGCATTTTTAATTTTCTTTGTACTGTCCCACCTTCACTTTTGCCGGCTTTATAACCTTCCCATGCAGCATATATCCTTTTTCCACTTCTTCCATAACCATATTGTCTTGCTCCGCATCTTCTACCGGCACATTTTCAACAGCTTCGTGAAGCAGCGCATTAAACGGCTCCTCGTTTGTCATGATTTGCTCAACCCCATGCCTCTGGAGCACTGCTTCCAGTTGCGCATATATGTGCCGAAAGCCGCGGGTATAAGGATCCTTATCATCCTTTCCTGTAAACGCGTGATGAAATGTGGCAAGTACGTTCAGAATATCCCGTATAATGCCTTCCGCCGCAAACAGCGCGTATTCTTTGCGCCGCCTCTCTTCTTCCTGCCGGAAATTTACCGCATCCGCTTGGCACCGCTGCCAGCCTTGCAGATACTCCTGCTTCTCCTTGCGGCACTGTGCAAGGTCCCGCCGAAGCCCTACCTCTCTGGCTGATAAGTTTGTTGCGTCCAATCCTCCCTCTTCCGGTTCATACTGTTCTTTCTCATTTTCTTGTCCTTCGTTATTCATATACAAATGTTAGTGCCACATAGGATTTTCCGCAATGGCTCGCACGGCCGATATGGCAGATCCGTAATCCATGCGCGACGGCCCTATGGCGAAAAACAATGTGGCTTCATCCTGCAGCGGCGCCGTTACCACGCCTAGCGACTGCGCTTCCCGCGCCGGGTTTTCACGCTCAATAAATACGCGCGGCGTCTGTTCCGCATCTTCCAATTCTTCCTCGTAGTATTCGGCAAACGAATACAACGCATCCACCAGGCGCCCAAACATGCGCAGGCAGTGCGGATCTGTAAATTCAGGACTCTGTAGGACTGTCTCAACGCCATAATATGCCACCGTATGCGCCCGCTGATTGACCATGGCTGTAAAGAGCCGCGAACGCCCGCTTACAAAACGTAGCGCTTCATGCAAATCTACAAACTCATGCGCTTCATCTTCCTGTATCAGGCAGTGATCCACAAAATACCGATAGCCGCGCTGCGTTGGCAGACGGCCGGCAGACGTATGCGGCTGGCGCAGAAACCCCTTGTCTTCCAGATACATCATCACCGCGCGTATAGTGGCCGGACTTGCCTCAATCATACCGCTATCCGCAACACATTTTGATGAAACGGGCGTAGCGTTTGCAATGTACTCCCGCACTACATGCTCTAATATATGCTGTTCTCGTGCCGTAAGCATTTATAGTATCAATAATAAAAAATTAGCACTCTTGTGTCAAGAGTGCTAATGGTAACCGCGAGGATTATGCTTGGGGAAAGTTGGAACGTTTGTACGTAAACAATATTAGCGGCTGGGGAGCCAGGATTCGAACCTGGAATTAGGGATCCAAAGTCCCGCGTGATACCGTTTCACTACTCCCCAATATGATTTACTGCTTTTTTCTCCTCCCCAAAACTATCCCGCAAAATTTCCACAATGGCAAGCTCCAGCGGCAACTGGGGGAAGACAGCGCGATAACTCATCCAGTAGGCGTCGATCAAGGATTTTAACATGTGTTCCAACTGCGGAACACTCAACGTTACAGGCACGGCACCCAGAAACTTCTGTTCGGCTTCGGTAAGATCGTCCTTGAGACGAACCGCAGCGCTCGCGTCAAGCCGTTGCAATAATACATGCCGCACATTGCGGATATTCATTTTAAGATACATCTGCGGATCCGTTCCTTCATCAATCGCGGCGTTCGCAATGCGCGCCGCCGTTCCCGCGTCTTTGGCAAAGAGTGCGACAATAAACGCGTGTACGTGTTCTTCCTTGGGCGCGCCCAGCACCAGCCGCACGTCTTCCGCCGTGAGCTTATCGCGGCCGCTTGCCACCTGCCCCAGCATGCTCTCGGCGTCGCGCAAGCCGCCGTCTGCAAATATGCCTATAAGGCGCAACGCATCTTTTTCGGCGCTGATCCCCTCCTTCTCTGCCAACATGGAGAGGCGGTCCACAATGGCGAGCGTTGCGATTTTACGGAATTCATAATGCTGCGTGCGGGATACAATGGTCTCCGGCATTTTTTGAAACTCCGTGGTCGCAAGAATGAACATCGCGTGCGCCGGCGGCTCTTCCAAAGTTTTGAGGAGAGCATTAAATGCTTCTTTTGTCAACATATGCACCTCGTCGATGATGTACGCCTTATACCTGCCGCGGCTGGGCGCCAAGCGCACAGACTCCCGCAGTTCGCGAATATCGTCAATGCCGCGGGAAGAGGCCGCGTCTATTTCAATAAGATCAAGCGAGGCGCCGGAAGAAAATTCTTTGCATATGCCGCATGTGTTGCATGGCTCGCCGTCTTTGGGCTTCTCGCAACTTGCCGCTTTCGCCAAGAGCCGCGCGACGGTAGTTTTTCCCGTGCCGCGCGGACCGGAAAACAAAAACGCGTGCGCCACCCGGTTCAGCTTGACGGCATTTTTTAGAAGGGTTGTAACATGCGCCTGCCCCACCACGTCGCCAAAGCTCTGGGGACGGTATTTTCTATATAAAACTTGATTCTGCATAAGGACATGATAACACGAAAAATGCAGGTATTCCAGACCTTATGAAATGCAAAATTAAAAGTGCAAAATGAAAAATTACAGTGTAAAATTTAAAATTTTGAATTGTAATTTTGATTTTTGAATATTGATTTTTGAATTTCATTATCAATACCCGTACTCTCATCATTGCCATTATTGTTTTGCTGATTCACAGATTTTCTAAAAACAAACAATTTATACCCCGCGAAATTCCAAATGATGGTTATTGCCGTTGCTATTATAAGGGCAATATTTGCCCATGCTTTTTCCGCAAAACCGAACTGCGGCCGGATAACATCCACCACCAGCGACGCCACGGAGACATTGATAACAAAACCGATAACGCTCACCGTCAGGAATTTGCCGTATTCGCGCGCGACTGTGCGCAGTGATACACGCTCGTCCGGCGTATATTGGCGGAATACCCAATATTTGTTCCATATATATGCGTTAACATTTGCCACTACATAACCCGCCGCCTTAAATACGGCAAACCATCTCCCGGATGCAATGCCGGTAAAGAATATAAGCGTATTGGTAATGCCGAAATCAATGGCGAAGCTCAAAAATCCGGCGGCCGCATACCGCGAAAACTGCGGCATGATGCCCAGCCAGCGGGAAAGAACCTTTCCCAGCCAGATGCCAATTACCCAGAAAACAGGGATGATAAAAACGATGCTCACGTACGGCAAGCCAAACGGGAATGCAATGGCAAGGTTATAAAGCACCGGCAACATGAAAACACCGGTGAAGAATCCGGCAATGGCTGCTATGCGGTAATCTCCGTCACGCATGATTCATATTATTACCATCCAACTGCCGGATGCGTTCCACTTCTCCCCGTAATCCCAATTGATGGCGCAATAAGGAAAATATAAAGATAAGAATGCCGAAGGATATACATAAAGCGTATATGATAGGCAACGAAACATTCAACAGGCGTTGTCCCCACAATACGGAAAGGATGGAAAAGAAATACGTGAGCGACGGGCCGGCAAGCACTTGCACAATAGCAGCGCTTAACCGGTGCGAAAAGGAAAAATAAATTATAGCAAGGGCATACAGCACAAGAAAGCCGAGAATATATACCCGCATATCGCGATACGCGCCGTTCGCGTACGCGCGCTCAAATAACAAGAACACGCGAAATGACATAATGGAAATCCAGAACAGAGAAAACCCATTAGCAAGCGTGCTGGAAAATCCCAACTGCTCTTGTTTATATTCGCCGAAATACACTTCCATGGCAAGCCACAAAAAAATAATGGGAGTCAAGAGCCACCACACCCCCAAATCGGAAGTTAATGCACTTGCGATATCAGAAAAACCTATTATGATATCTTGAAAAATCATAAACGTAACTCATAACTCGTAATCCGTAATTTTTTGTACGAGTTACGGTTTACGGGTTACTATCCTACGCGCGGAAGCGCGATGCTATTTTCCACTCCACCTCTTCGCGCGGCTTGCCGTATTTTATGCTTGATAATTCCTTTACCGCCTCCGCCACCGCCTTGTTCCCTTCCGGCACGGCGAACGTGCGGATGTTGAACGGACGCGACGTTTGCCCATTTATTAATAATTTCACATACGCATTGTAGTTGTCTATGTTCATAAGATCATGCGCGTTGAACACCGGCGCGAATTGATCTTCTATATATTCCGCATCATCCGCGCCGATGCGAAATGAAACCATGGACCCCACGTTGCCGAACACCGCTTTCTTTATATTCTCTTCCAACTGCCCGATGAACTGGTGCGCAACGGTCAAGTTCAGGCGGTACTTGCGGGCTTCGGAAAGAATCGTCTCTATGGATTTCGTGGTAACATTCTGAAACTCGTCAATATAGAGATAAAAATCCCTGCGTTCCAGTTGCGGCATCTCCCCGCGCGAAAGGGCCGCCATAAGAAGTTTGCCTACTATAATAAGCCCCAAAAGATGGGAGTTAATGTCGCCAAGCCGCCCTTTGGAAAGATTCACCAGAAGAATTTTTTGCGCATCCATTACTTCACGGAAATTAAACGCGGACGCCTCCTGCCCTACAATAGGCCGCATGATTTCATTGGCAAGAAAAATGTCAAACTTGGATGTAATATAGGGGACGATATTCTGAAGCGCGGCTTCCCCGCCCGCTTTCTCCGCTACGTCTTCCCAAAACGTGCGCACTACTACGTTTTTCGTGCGTGAGAGTTTATACGCGCGGAAGTCCTTGTCAGAAAGTACGCGCTCAATTTCCATAAGCGTGCTGCCGGATGCAGGATCGTCCATCACCAGCATGGTGGCGTTGCGGAAATACTGCTCAAACATAGGTCCCATGGATTCGGGTACCGCGCCGTAGAGCTTCTGGAAAATGCTGAACATCTCGTTTACCACAAACGTTTTCTGCTCCGGAAACCGCGCATCGTATTCCAGCATGTTGAGGCCCAGCGGGCGCGCCACGTCGCCCGGATTAAAATAAATTACGTCGTCCACGCGCTCTTTGGGAATAAGCTCTAGAAGTTCTTCTGTTGTCTCACCATGCGGATCTATAAAACATACGCCCTGACCCGCCATAATATCCTGATGGATCATACTCTTCATGAAATTAGTTTTCCCAGTACCTGTCTGCCCGATAGTATAAAGATGGCGACGACGGTCATCCGGTTGAATGTGTATCAGAGAACGATCACCGCGGAATACGTTTTCGCCCAAAAGAATGCCGCTCTCCGGCAAATTCGCGGGCGGGGGCGCCTCACGGGCTTTTAAGTATTTTACTTTCGGGGCAGATAAAAATCCTGATGGAAAATGATACAAACTGGTAAGCTCTTCCGTACCCAGATATGCCGCCCGCTGCCCATCAAACAGGCGAAATGAAAATTTATATACCAGCTCCTCCAACGCGCTGCCGCTTTTGCGCTCTATGATAAAACTATTCGCCTGCGGATCGGCAAATTGTAAAAACGCGTCCTCCAGCGCCTGCAGCACGTCCAATGCTTCCTCATGGGTAGCCGCGGATGCCAAAAGCCTGATGTTCACCTCAAAGCCGGCCCGCCCCGCTTTCTCCTCAATCATCTTTACCAGCTCTTCGTTATACGGCTCCTCGCGCGCAAGATTACCTTCCTCCTTCGGCTTTGCTTTGGAGCCGCGCACAACGCCGCTCATGACCTCCGATGCAACGCCTTGCCACGTGCCGCCCTTACTCACTTCCTTGACGCTTTTGCCCTTCTTCAAAAATCGCGCGGCTTCCCTGCCCCGCTGCTGCCACTCGTGCCCTGCCGGCCGGACTACCAATTGAAATGCCGCGCCATCGCCTTCTTTTTTTAATTTGGAAAATGCAGTGGTAATAACCTCCAGCGGATCCGCTTCCAAGTGCCGATAGGTGCGCACGGGGAAAAATCCCGCGCGCTTCAAGCGCAGTACGGATCCGACCGTCGCCCCTCCTTCATTGAAAATATTATAGTCCTTTACTTGCTCCACGCGGGCGTGCGGGAACAACGCGTGCACCTTTTTCTCAAAAACGCTGCCCCATTTGCGCGGAACAGCCGCGTAAAAGGCGGTCTCTTCCCCCACGGATGGCAGCGCGATCTCAAGCGCGAACGAAGACTTATCGGTCAAAAATCCCAGCGTGCGGACCTCTTCCCGCGATGCCAAGCCCGCGTAAAACTGCTCCATTATAGAAATTAAATCTTTGGGTTCCTTACGATCGTGTTCCGCCGCGTCAAACTCCTGTGGCAAAAGTATGGCATACAGCACCAACTGCAAAGAGCCGGAAATGCGCCGGCGCACCCCGGCGCGCCGCATAAAAAACCAAACCGCCGCACCCGCTCCGGCGAGCGCGAGTACTGCTATCAAGAAGTAAAAGAAAGTTGATGACATGACTTTGAATTACCAAATGCTGTAGGGAATGTGACTAGCTGAGCTCTACACATCCCGCTGTAAGCGGGATTGTGGATAGTTCGGCTCGGCACATTCCAGACAATATTCACCGTCATGATATTTCCCGCGCTTGCACTAATTTTTCATAATACTCATCCACCAATGCATCATGAAAGTCATCCAACAGATGCGGGTTTTCCAAATGCCGCGCTACGTTTACCGCCTCTAGTACGCCTTTCGTAAGCGCAATTTCCACCAAGGCATCCACCTGCTGCTTATGCTCATCTTCCGTTTCATCCTTCTTTTGTGTAATCTGCGCAGCATAATCGTGCAGTGAAGCGCCCGGTATGGAAGATACATCCGGTTTTTCCGAAAGTGGCTTCCGCGCCACGGCATCCTTCGCGTCTTCCACGTGCTCCCTCAAAACCTCGCGGAATACTTCCTTTTCCTCGCGCGGCGCGCCTTCCGTTTTGCGCGCGGCAAGCTTCTCCTCCAAAAGGCGGATTTCTTCTTCCAAAGATTTTATGGATTCCTGGTCGGGCATACATATAGTATATACAATAGCACAGAAAAAAGAAAAAGGAGCAGCGGCAATCTGCTCCTATGACTTGTCATCCTGCCAGTGGGCAACCTTTTAAAAACCAAACAAATAATATCAATATAACAACTCCCCAAACAACCAGCCCCATAGACCCGCGCGGCTCTTCTTGCGGCATAGTATCCTCCTCGGAAACTTCTGTTTTTAATGATAGCATGTTTACTGCTTTTACTCCCCCATACGCATAAAGAACTGCCGCAGCATCGTTAGAATTCCGAAAACGTACAACACATAGAAAAACAAGGTCTTTGCCGCGTATAGTGCGCCAACCCAGATTATCGTTCGCCACGTAAGCGTAAAACCACCTCTCATTCAAGTGATCTATCTGGATTATAGCAGAAGAAAAATAAAAACAGGAGTAAATCCCATCTATTCTATTTCATTTTGTCAGGCCGTCCCATAAATAAAGGGGTTTATCAGGGAAAAGAAAGAAAAAAGCGCCTTGCTCACTCTATGAGCTAAGGCGCTATGATAAACCAAGAAACTTTCGCTATACGCACACTCCGAACAAAGCTCTGCGCGTAATCCTTCAAAAATATCTAACTCTTTCTTTTTCTGCGGCATCCCATCGGGCAACCAGTTCCACGTACTCTGTTATTCCCCGTAGTTCTCCACTCATGTTTACACATGCCACAAACCCACCACAAGAGCTTCCCGGTACCTGCAACTACTTTGTCTACCGGTAACTCGTTTCGTGGTGAATATTCCCGCGCAAGCTCCGGATGCGTGGCGGCAAGATTGTTCCAGGAAGTAACAGTCCTATTTCGGCATGCAGGACATCCGCCATGATTTCTTACCCTGTTATGTCCCGTAGTTTGCCATTCAAATCTGCATTTTCCACACTTCCACCATAATGTCTTGTTTGTTCCCGCCATGACCTGGGTTGCCGGAATCTTATTCTTTTCCGAATATTCCCATGCAAGCTCCGGATGCGTGGCGGCAAGATTGTTCCAGGGGGTTACGACACTTCTGCTGCATGCGGGACAACCAAGGCCTCTTACTCTATTATTACCTGTCGCTTGCCATTCCCAGCCGCAAATTCTTCCATTTTCTGTTCTGTTGTGACACTTCCACCAGAGGACTTTTCCCGTTCCTGCAACAACATGAGTAGCAGGCAATCTGTTTCTTATAGAATACTCTCCTGCCAGTTTCGGATGCGTGGCGGCAAGATTGTTCCAGGGGGTAGCGACTCTTCCGCTGCACGCAGGGCAGCCATGACCGTGACGGACACGATTATCAGCTGTTGTTTTCCACAACCATGCACACGCTTTTCCATCCTTTCTTTTCTTACTGCACTTCCACCACAGGGATTTCTTCGTTCCCAAAGTAACTTGATCAGCCGGAATCTTATTTTTTTCCGAATATTCCCGTGCAAGCTCCGGATGCGTGGCGGCAAGATTGTTCCAGGGTGTGACGACTAGATTTTTACACGCGGGACAACCAACACCTCTTACTCTATGGCTACCTCTCGCAAGCCATTCCCAGCCACATTTCTTTCCATTCTTTCTCTTCTTCGAACATTTCCACCAAAGAGACCTGTTTGTTCCGGCTAAAACCTGTGTGGCAGGCAATTTATTCCGATCCGAGTATTCCCTTGCTAATTCAGGATAATCAGCTATTCGACCACCCTTGAGACCGAGCCAATTCCTCAGGAAAACTTCATTTGAAAAAACTGTTTTGACCCACTGCATGAATTCCCGGAATGTCTTATATCCCTTCCTGTTCTGTTTTTGGTATCTTGCCAGCAATAACGAGTTATATTGAGCCAACGTTTTCTCGCCTACTGTTTTTTTTGACATCATTCCACACCTCTCAACGTTCGTACTTTATCGGTAAATAGTATACTATTTATGCATAAAATGGTCAAGAAAAAGAGTGGTCCTGCAACCACTCTTTAGTTTGAGAATATATAGCTTGTTCACTACGCAGTAAGCACGAGACCGGACGTCCGTGCCGCCTCATATTTATCAAGGAGTTCAAAAAACGTATCGGCCGTAATGGGCGATCTGGCAAGAAACCTCTCCATCGACTCCTGTTTTGCTTCGTTGAGCTTGAGCACATCCTCATCAATTGTCCCTTTGAGAATGGGGACCTTGTATTCTATGGGATATGCCTGCCCTTCCCGGTAAAACCGTGACCGAAACTGCGTCCACGGCTTCCACCCGAATCCTATGGCAGTCAAACGTAATTTCCGTATGCCTTTCATCTTTTTGAGAGTCAGATCAATCGAATCAGGGCATGCTCTCATTGAGATCAACAGGATCCAGGCATCCGGATCCGTCCGCCACGCCTCTATAATGCGGTCACGAGGACTAATTCTCGATTTGCCTGCCATTGGCGAGACAGAACCATCCAGGATAAGCACGTGCTTCTTTCCGAACCATTTTTGCAACAGCCGGCCTACCCATACTATCTCATCCTGCTTGTAGAGAGTAGTGCGTGTAATGCCTTCTACATACATGCCGGTTCCTATGGCTACTTTTGCCCGCATCTGATGCGCCTCCGTAAGGTATTTACGAAGCCATACCAGCTTGCTGGAAAGCTGCCATCGCTTGAAGCGTTTCTCCCATCCCACAGGCCATTTGTACGCATCTCGCAGGAGATGCGGCTGCACCACTGCTGTAATAAGCCGCCCTACTTTTTTCATAGGGTCGAGCTTCTTTGTATCATGGAGCACGAAATCATACAGTTTCTGGTGGTGTTTCCCTACCGGTATCTTTTCGACGCCAAAAGGGTTTTCCCATGGCTTGGGCTTAATATCCGGGAGGTCTGCTATATCACGCAGATCTATGCCCAGAACCCGATGAGCGAGGAGTTCGCGCAGGAATTGTTCATTGCGTATGCCCCATTTTCTGAAAGAGACCGCATCCGGAATAACCTCCGGCATGATCGCGGAGACTGTTTCTCCCATCTCTCGCGGATCGTTTTCCCATGGCGTTGCCGAGAGCTCCATGAAGCGTTTGGGCTTGAGCTTCTCGCGCAACGTATGGCATGCTTGCGCCCGCTGTGCCGGGCTGGAACCGTCGACGTGATTGATATAGTGACACTCGTCCAATACCAGGCCGTCGTACGGCAAGCGACCCAATGCATTGACGACCACCCATTCCCCATTTGCATCACGCCGGATGAGCGTAGAGTATGCAACAATAGTAAACTCTGCCGCGGAACGGATGGCATTCTCAAGATCCCCCATACCCCAGATAATAAAAACTTTATCACGAGGGTTTTTAAAGTAAGCAGATATCTTTTGTGCCATCTCCGTCCGGGCGTGCGCGGGGCATATGTACAACACCTTTCTGCATCCGTAGTAATGCATGCCGACGACAGCAAAGGACGTCTTGTGGGTGCTTGTGCCTCCTACGTTCAGCACGCGATGCACGTTCCTGATCCGCTCTATCCACCAGCGTACGTGGAACGATGGAAATAATCTCCCCTCAATATCAGGTATTACACCCGGAAAGCGCATTCTTAGCAATATCTGGCAATACTTTCGGACGCCTCTCAACGCCTTGCGTTCGAATTCGGTAGTAGCGGCAGCCATCTCGTCTTTCAACACCTGAAAACCCATCTGCGGATCACGGCTCATGAGGTAGATGAAATCAAGAAAGCGCGCTTCGCGGTAGAGATTGGTAATGTTCCGCCGTACTGCCTTCGGCAGATCTTTCATATAAACTACGTGCCGACTGCAGCCTTTTGCCCCTCCTTTCCAGTTTTTTGTGGTATGCCCGAGATATGTATGCAGCTTGACAACTACACGCGAAGCAACACCATCGCTGTAGAACACCTCCGGATGAGCTTGTGCCAATGCTCGCGCCAGATAATCAGGCCGATCCTGGAAAAGCGCCCAAATGAACCGGAGAAGCGCGCTTCGTTCAATAACGCTTTTATAGTAGGGCAGGTTTGTCTCCACTGTCTTGTTCATGATCCACTGGATATCCCGTTGCGTCAGCTCCCCGCTCCGGGAAAGCTCATGGATAATTTGTTCCCGTTCTTGCGTGGTCAGATGGGTTACATATTTCTTAAGGTCGAATGATTGTCCTTCCATACAGCCCTCCTTCTTGTCAATGTGTTTTAAGAATTTATACCATGAAAAAACAGACTTGTAAATGAAGGGTGTTGCGGTACACTTGAACTATGCAAAACAAAAAACTCGTCTTGCTGCTTCTCTTTTTTATCCTTGCACTCGCCGCCTTCTTGCGCTTCTGGCAAATTGCCAATATTCCGCCGGGACTGTACCACGACGAAGCAATGAATGGGAACGATGCCATTGAGGCGCTTCGTACCGGAGAGTTTAAGGTATTCTATCCGGAGAATAACGGACGCGAAGGGCTGTTTATCAATATGCAGGCGCTGTCGGTTTGGGTATTCAGGAAGGAAGTGTGGGCGTTGCGGGTAGTTAGTGCGTTCTTTGGAACACTCACCGTATTGGGGATTTTCTTTTTATGTAGAGAACTCTTTTACGAAACAAGCCCGCAAACTCAAAAGTCAAAAGTCAAAAGTCAAAAGTCAAAAGTCAAAAGTTTTAAGTTTCCAGTTTCAGTTTTGCGTTTTGCGTTTTGCGTTTTGCGTTCAGTACAACAAATCACTACGTTGCCAAAAAACGAGCTGTTAGCATTACTTTCCGCATTCTTCCTGGCAACTTCATTTTGGCATATAAACTTCTCCCGAATCGGCTTCCGCGCCATTATGGTGCCGTTTTTTCTAGTGTGGAGTTTTTATTTCTTGTACCGGCTTATTCGTGCCATGCGGGAAGAGCCTTCCGACATGTCGAATGCAAATATAGGATCCACTACTTCTTACAGCGAGCTGTGTAGAGCCCGGCTAGCCACATTCCTGCCAGAACTTTACGCCGTCATGGGCGGCATCCTGTTCGGCCTTGGCTTCCATACCTATATCGCGTATCGCCTCGCCCCTCTTTTACTTATACCGCCATTTCTTCTCGCGTTGAGCAAAAACTTGGACGTCCGGTTTCCAAGTAACTTGGAAACCGGACATCCAAGTGGAAAATGCTCTCCCTGCTTAGTAGTTTTGTTTCTCTTTGCCGCATTCGTTGCCGCCCTTCCCATGGGGTACTACTTCCTAGAGCATCCGGAAGATTTCGCGGGCAGAACGAGCCAGGTATCCGCATTCGCGGCGGATTCGCCACTCCGCGTAATTGGCGGCAATGTCATAAAAACAATCGGCCAGTTCTTCTGGACAGGCGATTATAATTGGCGACACAATCTGGCAGGGGCACCACAACTCTGGTGGCCCGTTGGAATATTGTTTGCTATTGGACTCCTCGTTGCCACAAAAAAAATAATTCAAAGTTCAAAGTTCAAAGTTCAAAATTACAATCCAAAGTTGAAAAATTTTAAACTTGTAACTGCAACTTTGCACTTTGCACTTTGCACTTTGAATTCATTAGGCACTCCTTTCAGCTTTCTAATGATATGGCTAACCGTCATGTCCCTCCCCGCCGTCATTTCCAACGAAGGCATCCCCCATGCGCTCCGTACCATCGGCATGATTCCTCCCGCCATGATACTGGCCGCAATGGGACTGGTATGGATAACGGATCACGTGGCCGCATGGCTCAGAAATCAAAAAACTGCCTGGCCGGAAAAAGCTCATCAGATCAATCGCATCAGCTGGGAGTTGAGCATTCTTGCCATTGTGATATTGCTCATGCTTCCCGTTTTCACGGCAAAAAAATATTTTATTGACTGGGCGTTGCACGAAGAAACGCAGGGAGCGTTTAACGCGCGCCATGCGGAGCTGGGCCGGATGCTTGCCGAATTGCCCGCAGATATTCCCAAATATGTTATAGTAAATGCAGACGGCGTGTTGGCGCGCGGCATCCCTATGCCGGCGCAGACCGTAATGTTTTTTGCAGAAGGAGGAATCGCAACACGCGGCGTCCCTACGCCTAAAAATATTATTTACATTCTGCCGGAAGATGAACCAATGTTAGATTCACTCACGGAACCGTTCATTGCCGTTTCTCTGAATCCGAAATAAAAAAGAGCAACTCCGAAGAGTTGCCCTGCGCGGTGGGTGGTGGAACTAACTGAAAAGGTACATGGCAACAAAAGCAGCAACAACTGCTGCCAAAAAAGCCATCATCCACCGCTTCTCACGTTGACTCGGCCCTTGTTTAGCCATTAGAAACCCCCCATCAGCAGTTGTGCAAGTTGGCTGCCCCCTACGGTCAGCCATTGCAATGCCGATATAATGCCAACAAAAGAGAAGATACCGATCCATGTAACCGAAGATATCCCTTGAGGATAATCCACCGGCAGGTGTCCATGCCTACGCATAGCTGCTACCCCCTTTAGATTGAGATTTACATATAAATATGCCTTATTTTTTAAATAAAGTCAATACCCTCGCCATCACGCTCCTAGGGATAATGTTTGTTCTTATGGCGAGCTCCGTTCGGAATGATTCGGCCATAATGGACGAGCTGGCGCACATTCCTTCCGGCTATTCGTATGTCGCTTTAAAAGACATGCGACTGAACCCCGAGCACCCGCCGCTTATTAAAGATTTGGCAGGCATTCCCCTGCTTTTTTTGGACCTTGCGTTCCCTACCGACGTGCCAGCATGGACCGAATACCTAAACGGCCAATGGGATATGGGGCGCATGTTTTTGTATGAAGCCGGCAACGACGCCGATCAGATTCTTTGGTGGTCGCGCGTGCCCATGATGCTCCTTGCGATACTCTTCGGCTGGATTCTTTTTTCCTGGACGCGCCGACGCTTCGGGGATGAAACTGCTCTCCTTGCCCTTTTTCTCTTCGCATTCTCGCCCACGTTCATTGCGCATTCACGGTATGTTACTACAGACATTGCCGCCGCATTTGGGTTTTTGATAGGTCTTCTTACATTCATAGATTTCCTAGAACAGCCGACGCGCAAAAATATTATCATTGCCGGCATTGCTTTAGGCGTAGCGCAGCTTCTTAAATTCTCCGTAGTGCTGTTACTCCCCGTGTATGGCATTATCACGCTGTTATGGATATTCGCCTCGCATAGCAATCATCTCTCACCAAACATATCACGCATTATGCGGCTCAAACATGTTATCCGCTACAGCATGCCGCTTATAGGAAAGATGCTTCTCATAGGAATAATAGCCGTGGTAGTAATCGTGGCAGTATACCAATTGCATGTATGGAATTACCCGCCGGAACGGCAGCTCGCAGACGCAACCGCATTGTTGTCATCTTTCAGCAAGCGAGGACTCGTGGATATGGATCTCTGGCTTATTCAGCATGATGCCACGCGCGCGCTCGGCCAATACATGCTCGGCGTGCTTATGGTAGTACAGCGCGCGGCGGGCGGAAACACCACGTATTTCCTGGGCGAAGTTTCCAACGGCGGCTGGTGGTATTATTTCCCGCTTCTGTATCTGTTGAAAGAAACAGCGGTTTTGCATATGCTTACAGCGCTTGCGGCGGGGCTTGCTGCTATACGATTACGCACAAAACGCAAAACAGAAAAAACTGTCGCCCTAAACCCCGCCACTACCACAGTTTTTTCTATTTTGCGTTTTGTGCCTTTACGGCACATAAGCAATTGGTTCCGGACACATCTTGCGGAAGCATCCATGCTGATATTCATCGCCGTATATTGGTGGTACTCCATTACAAGCACGCTTAATATCGGCGTGCGGCACGTGCTGCCGACATTTCCTTTCATATATATATTGGTTTCCAGGGAAATTACACGCTGGCTCCATGGCATCAATAAGCCCGATCCGAAAACGCTCGCCGAGACATTTCATCAGTTATACCGCATGCATGTGGGAAATCTTTGGAAATACTTTGCCGTTGCGTTCTTTATGTTTTGGTCCGCGTTTTCCGTGTTCTCCGCCTTCCCGCATTATCTAAGCTACTTTAACGAATTTGCGGGCGGCAGCGAAACCGCCTATCGCCTGGTAGTGGATTCCAACTACGATTGGGGTCAGGATTTAAAGCGCTTGCGGGATTTTACGCATGCGCACGGCATAGAACGCATGGCAGTTGACTATTTCGGCGGCGGCTCGCCCGCATATTATCTGGGAGACGCTTTTGAACCATGGTGGTCTAGCCGCGGCGCGCCGGAGGGCTATTTCGCCATATCTGCAACCTTCCGGCAGGGCGCCTTTGGTATATGGACAAACAGGCTTCCGAGCCAGCAGCCGCTCCCGCAAGACCGTTACCTTTGGCTCCGAGAAAAAGAACCCGTCGCCCGCGTCGGAGAGTCGATCTTTATTTACAAGTTTTCAGCGAAGTAATCTCACAGAATATAATTATCACGAAGCGATACCTAAATTTTGCATTTTGAATTATTTATAAAACACTTTCCCTTCAAACCGGATATCTACGTACTCAAGACTCTGCCGATCCGTAATGTGCTTCTCAAGCACCAACGTGAGATTCTCTAACGCGCGAGGTATATCCGTCTTTTCATCAAATACAATATACCATCCTTCTTCTGTTACCACATCAACGGTATCTTCAAACAGGCGCCCAAGCAGCACCTCCCGCACCGCGATGGCGTAATGCGCCGAGAGCCACGCGCTGACCTGGTGAACACGTTCCGCCGTTTCTCGATCAACCGAATGATCCCCCGCCGCGCTGGGCCCGGCATCCGCGCGCATATCGATTATACGCGCAATACTGTTTCCGGTAAGCCGGGGGGCGGCATCCATCAGCGTGCCGTCTGTTGCGATATAAAAACATGCGTCATGCGGCGTATCCACCTCATTGTTTGCTCCTGCGCAATACACTCCCCATAAATCCCGTTCTGCGACTTCAATAAAAACCCCCTCCCGCAATGAGCGTGATACGACAACCTCCCGTACAGCAGGAAATACTGCAAGAATACGCATTTCCAATACCGCGGCACGGAACAGAACTATGTTGCGGCGCGGGAACATGCCGGCAACTTTTTCCTCAAGAAACGCGTTTGCAATGCCGGCTATGTCTTCGGCAGGTATTGCATCACTACCCTCTACCGAGACACCTATTAGAAAAAGTTGCGGCAATAATAAAAGCACTGCAACAGCCGAACCCAATAGGAAAAAGGATACCACAAAGCGCAGCAACGTCTTCTTGCGCCGAAGATGGCGTTTGTGAATTTTATGCTGCTGCAATATCGGCTTCATACGACTATGCGCGGCAATAGCGGATTTATACGTGTGGTAACTTCATAATTAATAGTGCCAATTTTTGCGGCGAATTCTTCCGCAGTTATCTCGGCGGAACCCTGCCGCCCCAACAGCACTGCTTCATCCCCCGCCGCCACGCGCGGCACGCCGGTAACATCCGCCATTATGATGTTCATGCATATATTCCCAACCACGGAACATTTTTTGCCGCCTATAAGCACACTGCCTTTATTGGATTGCTTCCGATCGTATCCGTCCCAATACCCGACCGGCAGTACCGCGAGCTTCATGGGCTTGAGCGCCGTAAACGCGCGGTCATATCCGATAGTTGCACCCTTCGGCACATCCTTTACCTGCGCAACCCGCGTCTTCCAAGTAAGCGCCGGCTGCAGCCGCAATTTGTCAGACACTAAGTGTTTGACATCTTCGGACGGATACATGCCATACAAACTGATGCCAAGACGCACCATAGTTGCATGCGTGTCGGCATATGTCAGAATTGCCGCGCTCGCCGCCTCATGGCGGTACGGCGGTACGATGCCAAGTTCGGCAAATAACGAAACGCATTCTTGAAACGCCTGTAACTGCTCCTTGTAAAAAAGAGAGGCTTCATTTTCTGTATCGGCAAAATGCGTGTAGATGCCTTCTGATATAATATACCGGGCATGTTTGCGTAAAAAACTTGCAAATACCGGAATATGCGCGCATACAATGCCCTGGCGGTACGTGCCCGTCTCCACTTTTATGTGCACATGCGCCTTTTTCCGAAGTTTTTTTGCAATACGCACACTTTCTTTTAGAACATCAGTATCATACAACGCGAATCGAAAACCGTTTTTAATGGCCTCTGCAAGACGGGGTATCGGAATATAACCCAAAATAAGAACAGAGTTTTTAACGCCGGTTTTTTTGAGTGTCAACGCTTCGTCTACCGAATCAACTCCAAACCAAACCTCCGGAAGGTTACCTTCCGTATATACGGAAGGTAACCTTCCGGAGGTTTGGAACAGTCGTACAACTTCCTTCAAACCGTGGCCGTAGGCATTGGACTTCATAATACACATTATCGTAACATCCTTGCCGACATGTTTTTGCACCGCGCGGAGATTGTGCAAAATAGCGTGGCTGTCCACCTCAATCCATGTTTTGTAATTATTAGTTTTACTTTTGGACTTCATTTTAATATACTGTAACTAACGTTGTTTTAAAGAAGGAGAATGCGTTATGAAAGAGGGAAAACTGGAGCAGTTGTTTAAAGATTCGCTCAATAACCGCGACGCGGTTGAAAAACAGCAACAATTGGACGGATTTGTGGCTTGTTATTACTGTGTTGAATTTATGCCTGCCACAGAAATCAGCCAGTACTGTCTGAATGAAAAAAAGGAAGAAAAAACAGCCATATGCCCCCGCTGTTTTGTTGATTTAATAATCGCTCAACCGATTAGCATGGCCACGCTTCGCGCTCTCAACAAAAAATATTTTAAAGACACAGAATAACTCCTCCCACCGCAGCCGCTTGTACGCGGCCTTTTCTTTTTTAACGCTCCACGTTTTACGTTTTAAGCTTTACGCTCCACGCTTTGCGATCTTCTCCTTCCCTACCCATTTCCGCAATACTTCCGGTACCACTAGAGACCCATCCGCCTGCTGATTATTTTCCAACAGCGAGATTAATATCCGCGGAGTGGCAATCATAGTATTGTTCAGAGAGTGCGCGAACCGAAGCTTTCCTTCGCCGTCGCGGTAACGGATATTTAAGCGACGGGTTTGGAAATCATGAAAATACGAAGATGAATGCGTCTCGCCGTATTTCTTCTGAGAAGGGATCCATGTTTCAATATCATATTTTTTTACCTGTCCCAGTCCCAAATCGGCCCCGCAGTTTACCACCACCCGATAGGGTACCTGCAATACCTGCACTATTTCTTCAGCATTTTTGGTAAGCTCCTCGTGCCAACGCACGGATTCTTCGTGATCCGCACGACACAACATCACCTGCTCCACTTTCATAAATTCATGCAGGCGATAGAGACCCTTGGTATCTTTCCCGTAGCTTCCCGCTTCGCTCCGGTAACAAGGTGAGAACGCGGCAGTTTTCAATGGAAGCACGCCTTCCTCCAGCACTTCGTCTTCAAACATGCCCATCATGGGCACCTCCGCCGTGCCCGCCAGAAATAAATCCTCTCCCACTTTATACACCTCGTCTTTCCCCTGCGGAAGCCAGCCCGTGCCAACAAGCGTTATTCCACGGACAAGGGAAGGCACCATATGCAACGTAAAACCTTTCCGGGTAAGCATTTCAAACGCAAACTGCCAGAGCGCAACACATAGCAAAACCGCATCCCCTTTCAGGAAATAGCCGCGGAAGCCGGATACCTTGGTACCCCGCTCAAAGTCCGCCAGATCCAATTCTTTCAAAAGCGCAATATGGTCTTTCGGTTCAAAATCAAATTGCGGAATAGTACCTTCCTTGCGGATTTCCGTATTGTCGGCGTCTGACTCCCCTTCCGGCACAGAGAGATCCGGCACGTTTGGAACCATAAGCATAAGGCGCATATATTCGTCTTCTATCGTTTTTAGTTCCTCCTCCTTGCTGGACAAGTTCTCCTTGAGCGCGCGCATACGTTCAATTGCCTGCACGCGTTCGTCCTCCGCCATCTGCGCGATTTGTTGGCCTGCCGTATTTTGCGCGGCGCGCAAATCATCCACTTCTTTTATACGAGTGCGGCGTTTGCCATCTAGTTCCAGCAGCCGGTCAATATCAACAGACACGCGCTTTTTGCGCGCGGCCTCCTTGATTAGATCGGGATTTTCCCGGATGAAAGATATGTCTAGCATACAAGAAATTTAAAATGCAAAATTTTGGTATCCCACATTCAATTTACAAGTGCAACCTGTGGATAAGATTTTTTAATGTTTTTGT
>CAYZNS010000003.1:54963-92104 GCA_964479945.1 uncultured Candidatus Saccharibacteria bacterium | reverse complement strand
TATCCGCGCGCGCGCGCGGATAGGCAACGGATCGGTATCTATGGCGCGGCGCGATGAAGGCGTGGCGCGGCTGGAATCTTTGCGCAATACCTGCCCTAACGGGTTAATAAGCGTGCCAAGCAATTCCTCCCCAACCGGCACGGTTATCTGCTCACCCATGCGCGCCGCTCGCATACCGACCGTAAGCGGCAATTCTGAAAAACTAATTGTCTCTATAAGATCATCTGAAAAAGAGTTTACATACCCATACGCGCCATTTTCGTACATAACCCGTTCATACGGTTTTACCGCCGGCAATCCTTCCACAAACGCCAAAGAAGAGATGACGCGGCGCACGTATCCTACCTCTCCTGTGGTATTTAGATAAGAAGCGAATTCTTCGTTCATGATGTGGCTAGCCGAGCTCTACACATTCCGGTGTATCCGCCAGCTGGCGGAGGAAATGTGGATAGCTCGACTCGGCACATTCTCAAAGACCTTAATTCCTATTTCCTAACAACTGCGTTATCATATTCCGTTGTTTGCGCACTACTTCCTCAACCAACCGCGCAAGATTTATTTCCTTGTACCGGCCCTCATAGGAAATGCGCCCGCCCGCAAGCAACGTGCGGTCTAGTGATATATCCATAATAACCGTGCTGCCAATATTTTTACGGACCCAGTTGATAAGAGTCGTAATGGTTTCTTCCGTAGGATCAAATGCAATTTCAAGAGAAAGGACCTGCAACTTTTGAAGAGCGTTTTGAAGTCCTTCGAGGTATTCCTTACGTACATCCAGAGATGCATCGTTCGCTAAAAGATTCCGCTTTAACGGCACGACGACGGCGCGCGGCATGTTTGTTTCAATGAGAGACGGCACATCCTTGTCTTTCCGGTAGAGCGCATCAAGAATAGATTCTATACCGGCCAGTATCGCTCCCCGTTCTTCTACGGTGCGGATATTGGCGTAGATGTCTTCATATTCTGTAATGTCAGATGGTTGATTTTTGTTCATGCACTCACAAAAGGAAATAGCTTGTAGCTTGTAGCTTTGCTTTATTTTTTCTACAAGCTAATTCCTAGTTCCTAATTCCTAAAGATCAAGATGGCTAAAAAAACTCTCCTTCTTCGCCTGGTCCAACGCCTTGAGAATGAGCTCATTATGCTCTTTTACGGTAATGGAATGCCCGATAATATGTTTCGCCACGGAGACAATAATTTCATCAATCGCTTTATCCACACGTTTCAATTTATCTTTTTTATATTCATTCACATATTCGTTTGTCTCTTCGCGCAGTTCTTCTATTTTCTTCTCCATCGCCTGCTTGTAACCCACAGTCTGTTCTTTCAGATATGCTTCAAACATGCCAAGCGTTTGTTTGGCATCCTGCGCCATGCCCTGCGAAGCGGCGTGCAACGTGCTCAAATATTCTTCCTGCGCGCTCTCAGCCATGTGCTCATACGTCTCCACATATTTCAGAGAGGCGTCTTTCAGATACCGCTGATGCTGTTCGGAGATAGCGACAATTTCCTGCGTAAGGGTACGCAGGGTGTCGCCTTTTACCGCAGCGGCGCTTTTTAAGATTTCCTGCGCCTCAAGCGACGCTTCGCGTACCGTCTTTGTTGCCTGGCGCTGCGCGTCGGCTAGCACGCGCTGCGCTTGCAATCCGGCATCCGCCTCTTCCCCATGCGCATGTTTTTCCAATTTTTGCAAGTGCCGCCATGCATACCAGCCAATGCCGACAAGCACAAGCGCCAGTGCGATATTGATGACAAGAATGCCAATACTCAATGCGAGTAAAAAAGGGCTTGATTGATAGAAGAGTGAGAGATCCATAGTTTGGGTGTTAGAGCATTAGGTCATAGAGCATTAGGGGGGAACATCCATAACCTACCACCTAATGCTCTAATGCTCTAACTACTATACATTCATATTACAATAATAATGTATGCAATGAGAATACCAACTGCCATGATGCCGACTGTCAACAACAAATGGAAAAAGACGCTAAAATAAATCAGCCGCGCGGCAAGCGGATTTCTCCCCAACGACTCAACGCCCGTACGGGCAACTTTCCCAAAATATATAAAGCCAGCAACAACTGACGCGGCGGCAACCACGAACGCAAGCACGTACCGGAACGCCACGCGCGGGTTTGAAGTAAGATTTTTCAAAAGGCCATACGTGCCGATATCCAAATTTATAGGAATAGAAGCAATGCGGCCTACGTCAGAATCCGCGTAGCTCTCCAGCGCCGTGCCGATAATAATGCCAAACTGGTCAGCTTTGGCGCCTATGCCGGGAATCGCCGATGTGGTTATATAATCACCCGCGGTAATGGGGCCGTTTATGGTGGAAACGCGCACCAACACTATGCCGCTCGAGACGATGGTGTAACTCTGCTCATCACGCAGGTTTCCAACTACCAATGTAGGATCATTCACCACCACGCCGGCAATGGAAGGATCATACGGCTCGTCACTCAAAACATAACGGCCGTCCGCCAGGCTGATGATGTCCCCTATTTTTATATTGGTACCTTCTATGCGCACCGGCACGCCGATCGTTCCCTTAAAGTTGGAACTGATTGTTTCCGCGCTTATTTGCTGGCCTACTACTTTAGGAGCGGCAACAAGAGAACTGACTGCAAGAACGCCAACAACAACCGCCAGCATCTGGCGCAGTGCGCGCGTTTCCAATGTAACGAGTGTTTGCTCCATATATTAAAACACCTCTCGGTTAGGAGAACTTCTCCATTATAGCGTAAATGCGCGCAGTAGGGACAAAAAACGCCAGTAAGCTGTTGATAAATATAAAAAGTGTTATGCTATAAAAATGGACAACCTTTTCACTATTTTTAAAGTGCCCTCCATCATTCCCGCATGGGACGTGCTTCTCGTATTTGTATTCATGGTATCAGGTTTTTTTTATGGCATATTTTTTGGCAGAGCCCGCATGTTAGCGCTCACCGCCAGCATATATATCGGCATAGCTTTTTTATCTGCATTCACCGCCAGCTCACTCCCTTTCTTAGACAACTCATCACCAGCCATCAAGGCAAGTATTTTTATTATAAGCTTGGTGTTAGCGCACATCATACTATATATATCCCTCTTGCGGGGACGCCGCTGGACCCAGGAAAAATGGTGGCAGATGTTCGTGTTGAGCTTTCTTTCCATGGGCCTCATCGCAAGCACCTTGGCGCGATTGCTTCCCGCGCATATGCAAACCATGTTTACAGACATAACAAAAACCGCGTTTCTTTCAGACGCGGCGTATGGCATATGGCTCATTCTGCCTCTTATGGCAATGCTCCTCGCCAGTAGAAAAGTTGAATAATAATTGAATTCGTGTTAGAATAATGTCCTCCGCCCGTAGCTCAGCTGGTAGAGCAGCTCCCTTTTAAGGAGATGGTCGCAGGTTCGATCCCTGCCGGGCGGACATTTATAACCCCTCCTTCTGCAATTCCTCCAACAGCTGGCGCGCTTTCTTTGAGAGTTTGCGCGGGGGCTTTATGATTGTTTTTATAAGCAAATCTCCACGGCCGCCGCGCGCGCGCGGTATTCCTTTGCCGCGGATGCGCAGCATATCGCCGGATGCCGTACCCGCCGGTATCTGCACCTGTATGGATCCGTCCAGCGTTTCCACCTGTTTTGACGCGCCTAGCAGAGCTTCCGTAACGGATACCTCAAGAGAAGTTGCCACATCGTACCCGGCGCGGCTGAAGCGCTTGTCCGGATGTACATGAACTTTCACGTACAAATCTCCCGCTATACCGCCGGCAATTGCCTCACCTTTGCCGACAAGTTTTATCATCTCGCCGTTATCAATGCCGGACGGTACCGCAAGTACAATCTCTTCCGATGCCTGCACAACACCATCTCCCCGACACGCCTTGCATGGCTCTTTCGGCACTTCACCCTTCCCATGGCAGACAGTACAGGTGCGCAGTTTTGTTACCGATCCGAACATGGAACGCCGCGTCTCGTGCACCGACCCGGATCCATTACAGCTCGCGCATGGGTTTGCAGAAGTCCCCGGCTCTTTTCCTTCCCCTTTGCAGGACGCGCAAACTGCCGCTTTCCGCAACAACACGGACCGCTCAACGCCAAATGCCGCTTCCTTAAATGAAAGCTCAATATCAATGGCTATATCGCGGCCCCGGGGCGTACGCGATCGAGCGGCCCCGCCAAAGCCGAACATATCGCCAAAAATGTCGCCCAAATCAACGCCTTCAAAATCCTGGCCGAAGCCGGAGAAATCCCACTCAACGCCGCCCTGCGGGCCGCCGCCGAAACCAGGCCCAGCCGATCCAAAGCCATCAGAGCCGAAACGGTCATACTGCGCGCGCCTGCGTTCATCACCAAGCACCTGGTACGCCTCGCTCACTTCTTTAAACTTATCTTCATTGCCGGCAGTCTTGTCCGGATGAAATTGGTGCGCCAACTTCCGGTACGCTTTTTTAACATCATCCTGTGAAGCATTCCGCGGAACGCCGAGAATTTGATAGTAATCCTTCATATATATACATTCTCCATAGTACTATATGTAAGCGCCAAAAACAAGAGCTTCCAAAGTTTATCCCGCTTATATCTTCACGATATCCTCCCATGGAAACTCATTTCTGCCGAAATGACCGTACGCGGCAGTGCGTTGGTATCGGGGTTCACGCAGGCATAAACGCTCAATGATAGCGCGCGGACGGAAATCGAAATGCTTGCGCACCACGTCGCCGATATCCCGCCCCTCTTCGTCAATGGCATGTACCATCAGCGGCTCGGCTTTGCCGATGGCGTACGCAACGGAAACAAGACTTCGTTTTGCGTATCCGTTCGCTACCATGTTTTTTGCCGCAAACCGCGCCATATACGCCGCCGAGCGATCCACCTTGGTGGGATCCTTCCCCGAAAAACAGCCGCCGCCGTGCGGCAATATGCCACCGTACGTATCCACCATTAGCTTGCGGCCCGTAAGCCCTGTATCCGCCGTAAACCCGCCCACCGTAAAAGCGCCGGTAGGGTTAACAAAAAATTCCGCGACCGACGACACTCCCCCCGCTTGTCGCTCAAGCGTCGGCAGTATGAGCTGCTTTATAATAGTGGCGCGCACTTCTTCGTGCGGCACATCCGCGGCATGTTGCGTGCTTACCAGTACCGTGCGCACGCGAGCTCCTTCCATGGTAACCTGTGCTTTGCCGTCTGGTCCGAGCCATGGAATTGTCGCGTTGCGGCGCAGTTTCTCCAAACCCTGCGTTAGCGCATGCGCCAACACCACGCCTTTGGGCATAAACGCGTCCGTCTCGTCAGTGGCGTATCCATACATAATTCCCTGGTCCCCCGCGCCACCCGTGTCCACGCCCTGCGCGATATCCGGCGACTGGCGAATGATATTCGTCATCACCTGCAAATCATCCGTATAGCCGATATCGCGATACACGCGGCGCGCGATGGCTTCGGCGTCAAACGCTGCTTTCGTGGTAACTTCTCCGGCAACCACCAACAAGCCGTGGCTGCCGAACGTTTCCATGGCAACGCGGCTCATGCTGTCCTGCCGCAAACATTCATCTAAAACGGCATCCGAAACCTGATCACAGACTTTGTCCGGATGTCCGCAGGTTACGGATTCTACCGTATAAAGACGCGTACGCATACAATGGCGTTATAGTATCATAACGCTAAACCTGCGCAAATAGATACAAAAATTCCTACGCCTCTTTGTCGTCTTCATCCATGGGCATCTTATGAGACTCTTTATCCCCACAGCCGCATTCTTCAAATGCCTGACCTTTGTTCGTACACCCCTCCGTGCCGCACGTGCCGGGCGTATTGGAAACATGCCCGCAGGTGCCTTTGCATACATGATGTTCCATAAAAAATCAGTTAAACTAATAATCTACTATTTTAGAATCACATAGTTCCTCCGCCTTTACAAAAAAGTTATCCACAAGCACAATATCCCGAAACTTGATACTGCCTCACGTGTTGTTATAATATGAATATATGTTCATATAATGATATATTATGAACGAACATCCGGCGGAAATCTTAAAAATTCTCTGCGATCCTACACGGTATGATATGCTGCGCCTCCTCTTTCGGAAGAATGCTGAATTATGCGTGAAAGAAATAGCGGACAAAATCGGCATATCGCACTCTGCGGCGTCTCACCAGCTCGCGCGCCTGGAAGACAAAGGTATTGTGCGTTGTTGGCGTGAAGGCCAGACTATCTGCTATGCCGCCGTGGAGACGCCTCATACCCGCGCGCTGCGGCGCATTATTGGCCAATTTGAAGCATAAGCTTGTCCATGACAAAATCAATTATCTTTATTATTATACTTTTAGCTATGGCAGGAGGCATGCTGTGGTACCGGAATACCGGGCAGTTTCCCCTGCCGCAAGGAGAACCTATGCCGCTCAATGAGCAAGCTGAATCAGGCAAATTTCCGGAAGAATCTGTGGCGGAAGCCCCGCAAAAAAATGAGGGCGCGCCGGCCGCCAATCGGCCAATATTCGTCACAAACGACACGAAACATTCTATTCCGCTAAACGAAATTCTCTCCGGCGGGCCCGGCAAAGACGGTATTCCTTCCATTGACAATCCAAAGTTTGTCTCAACTGCTGAGGCAGACGGCTTTCTGAAAAATGACGACGTCGGACTTAGCATTGCCTACAACGGCGAGACAAAATTTTATCCGTATCAAATCCTCGTATGGCATGAAATTGTAAATGACTCGTTTAATGGCAAACCGGCGCTCGTAACCTACTGCCCGCTGTGTGCGACAGGCATCGCGTTTGACCCTGTTGTGAATAGCGCCCGTTACGAATTCGGCGTCTCCGGCAAGTTGTGGCAATCCAATTTGCTGATGTACAACCGTACCAGCAACCCCGACACGGAATCGCTCTGGTCGCAAGTTCTGGGCGAGGCGGTGCTGGGACCACTGACCGGAACGAAACTTCACATCATACCTTCCGACACGGTACAATATGGGGAATGGAAACGGCAGCATCCGCAGACGAGCGTACTCTCACGCGATACCGGCGCCGCGCGCAGCTATGGCGCAGATCCATATGGAGATTATTATACCAGTGAATCCGTCTCCTTCGGTGCAAGTTTCAATGACACGCGCCTGCACCCCAAAGCGTTTGTGCTTGGCATTGAGGTTAATGGGCAATACAAAGCATATCACAAAGACGTTCTTCCGACTGGAGTAACGGCAGACGCCTTTGCCGGCAGGCAGATAACCATAGTAAAAGGCGAAATCGGCGAAGTGCGCATGTTCATCAGCCCCGCGAAAGAACCGCTCCCGTACATCGGCGGATTCTGGTTCTCGTGGTTAGCGGTCCACCCCACCACCGAACTGTTCAAGTGACAAGCCGCATCTTATTCATAATCTTTTTTCCATGGCCTTACATGCATGTATAACTCAAAACGCAAAAGTCAAAGGTCAAAACTACAACGTAAAACTCAAAACTAAAACAGTTTTACGGTTTTGAGTTTCAGTTTTGAGTTTTGATATTTGAGTTTTTAGTTACGTCAAAATCGTTGAAATTTATTATTAGATATTAAGATGTAATATGAAAAAAGTAGAGATATATACTACTCCTTCCTGCGTTTATTGCAAAATGGCAAAGGAGTTGTTTAAAGAACATACCATTGAATACGCGGAATATAACGTGGCCGAAGACGCGGCGCGCAGGAACGAACTCATTGAGCAAAGCGGGCAGATGGGCGTTCCGGTAATTAAGATTGACGGCGAGATGATCATCGGCTTTGACGAAGCACGCATACGGGCGCTGCTGGGAATATAGTACCTATTTGTCATCCTCGCGCAGGTCGAAGGTACTGTAAGTGCCGAAGGTACTGTGTGCGATGATCTATTACCATAACGAAATAAATCACCAAATTCCAAACCAGAATCCCGAATAATTTCTTTTGATTATTGGAGCTTGTGTATTTTTTCGGAATTCGTGCTTGAGTATTAGGATTTTTAAGTAAAACTGCTTTCCGCCCGAGGCGGAAATGACAAAAGAAGTTATTATGAATAAACTCATTATAATTCTTCTCGCGGCATCTGCGGTCATCGGCGGCGTTTATCTTTCCCGAAGCAGTACCAATCCGGAAATAAATTCAGAAACGAACGCACCGCAGAAAAACTTCCAAAAAGCGCCGGCCTTTTCGCTCAAAGATTACAACGGCAACACCGTCTCCCTCTCCGATTTTGCCGGGAAAATCGTCGTGGTAAACGCGTGGGCATCATGGTGCCCGTTTTGCGTGAATGAGCTGCCTGCCTTCGCGGCGCTCCAGCGGGAATTTAAAGATGAAATTGCCGTCATAGCCATCAACCGGCAGGAATCGCTGGCAACAGCAAAAGGATATACCGACAACGCCGGCATTACCGACAGCATGATTTTTCTTCTTGACCCGAACGATTCGTTTTATCAATCCATTGGCGGCTTCAGTATGCCGGAAACATTGTTCATAGACGACGAGGGAAACATTCGGATACACAAAAGAGCGCCTATGGAATTGGAAGAGATGAGAGAGAAAGTACATACAATTTTAAGGGACTCGTAACTCGTAATCCGTAACTCGTACAAAAGTATGGAAATAAGCATTGGCTTCATAATCTCATCCTTCATAGCCGGCATTCTCACGTTTTTGGCTCCCTGCACGCTTCCGCTCGTGCCTGCGTATCTCGGTTTCATCAGCGGCGTCAACCAGCGGGATCTTCAAAATCCGGAAACGGCGGCTGCCGCGCGCAGGAAAATCTTCCTCAACGGCGTGCTGTTTATCGTCGGTTTTTCGGTCGTCTTTATTTTATTCGGCACGCTGGCTGGTTTCTTGGGGCAGGCATTGGTACCCGTGCGTATATGGCTCACCCGCATCGGCGGCGCTTTAGTGATTCTATTCGGCCTGTTTATGCTAGGCGCCGTCAAAGTACGGTTTTTTGAGACGGAAAAACGCCTGCTGATCCCTTCTTGGATAAATCTCGGCACACCGGCAAGCTCGCTCGCCATTGGCGGCATGTTCGCCTTCGGCTGGACGCCCTGCGTAGGACCCATCCTGGGCTCCATTCTTCTGCTTGCCACCACGTCCGCCACCGCACTCAAAGGATCGCTGATGCTCGCGGTATTTTCCGCCGGCCTTGCCGTGCCGTTCCTCCTGCTTGCCGCGGGCTACTCCCGCGCATCGGCATACATTGCCGCAAGCAGCAAATATCTCAACGCCGTATCCATAATCGGCGGCATATTTCTTATCTTTCTGGGCATTCTCCTCATGACAAACAACTTCGGCCTCCTCATTCAATACGGCTACCGGCTGTTTAATTTCATTGAATACGACCGCTTGTTGGATTATCTATAGCGCCACCGCTGGCTTCACCCGTACCCTCCCACAAACGCCCATCGCCCCGGGCGCTTTTTTCTTTTCAAAAATATGGTACTATGGAAATAGAAAACGCCGCCAGGAGGTATTCATTGTGGCAAACAAAGCATTTGACAAATCAGTGCGTGGGTTGGTTGAGGAAATCAGAAAACATAACAACGGGACATTCTTTTATGACGACATGGACGCCGTTCTGCTCTGTAAATTAATTTACTACGGATGGGTGCTGCCCATTATGCACGGCACGAACGGCCTGTATCAGGCATTTCTTAAAACGAAACATATCGGTGATCCAGAACTACGTGCGCAGGTAATTACGGAGCGGCTGCCGCGTCCTTGGTCATTTGATGAATATTACCCTGTCTATTTTAAAATACTGGAGATGGAATCCCGCCGCACGTTCGGCAACACTGAAGGGCGGTCACTGACAGACACCGAAATACCCAAGCTTGTAGCCGCCATTGAAAAAGTAATGCTGGAAAAAAATCTTATCTGGTTCACACCATACCTTGCCGCGGCTCTTGTTGCCATGAAACAAGCACGATTAAACTACCAGGCGGAAATTGACCGCGCGGATGAGGCCATGAAGCGCGTCTGGAATATGATTGCGCTGGAGGAACAAGCGCAAAAAGCGATTGGGTTTAAAATATAATTGATAGCATAGCGCCCCCGCCGGGCGCTTTTTTCTTTAAAATCTTCTACAAACTCTATTCTATCAAAAAAATGCAATTGCATATATTTGGTAAGAATAGAATAATTCCTAACGATACGTCCGACCGGACATACTTTTAGGAATCCGGCAAATACTTCTTCCTTTTCAACTCCTCCGGCAGATAGCTTTCCGTATCGTATTTTTCGTATCCCTTGCCGTAGCCGATGTTTTTCATAAGCTTTGTCGGCGCGTTGCGGATTTTAAGCGGGATGGGAAGGTTGCCATATTCTTTCACGTCCGCCAGGGCCGCCATAAGCCCGTTATACGCGCGGCGATCTTTCTTCTGGCCTGCCAAATATGCCGCGCCGTGTGCCAGGTTTATCGCCGCTTCCGGGTAGCCGATAGTTTCCACCGCGCGGAAAACGGCGTTCGCCACTACAAGCGCCGTGGGCTGCACCAATCCGATGTCCTCGCTGGCAAATATCACCATCCGCCGCGCGATGAATTTCGGATCCTCCCCCGCATCTACCATGCGCGCCAGATAATACAGCGCGGCATCCGGCTGCCCCGCCCGCATGCTTTTTATGAACGCGCTTATGCTATTATAATGCTCCTCGCCTTGCTTGTCGTATCGCAGATATTTTGATTGCAGTGTATCTTTCAAAGCCTCAACCGTTATCGTGCCGTACAGATTTTGCGCGTTCTCCAGCATGCTAATGGCCTGCCGCGCATCTCCATTGGCCATCTGAATCAGCCAATCCTCCGCATTTTTTGGAATTTTTAAATTTGTTCTGCGCAGTATCTGCGTCATTTCCGCGTTAGTCAGCGGTTCCAACAGGAACACGCGGCACCGCGAGAGCAAGGGTGCGATAACTTCAAAACTCGGGTTTTCAGTAGTAGCGCCTATCAGCGTTATTTCACCGGACTCCACAAAGGGCAAGAGAAAATCCTGCTGGACCTTGTTGAAGCGGTGAATCTCATCCAAAAACAACACTTTTTGCAACTTGGAAACCGGACGTCCAAGTAGTTTTTTTATGTCGTCTTTACCGGCTGATACCGCCGAAAGTTCAAACAATTCCGCGTCAAGCGCTCTTGCATAAATCCGCGCAAGCGTGGTTTTTCCTACCCCGGGCGGTCCCCAGAGAATAAACGAGAAGAGATGATGCTGTTCAATAGCGACGCGGATAGGTTTTCCCTGACCGGCCAGATGATCCTGCCCCACAAATTCATCCAGCGTTTTCGGCCGTATTTTTGAGGCAAGCGGTTCCATGGAATATATGATATACTATATCCAAATACTATAGGAGGTCCAGCCCGTATGTTTGACAAAATAGAATTCCGAGATGCTCTCATTCACATTCTTGATCCATTGCAACAAAAACTACCCAATGCCCCAGAACGCTATCTGCTTGATACCACCGCGAAAACATGGGGAGGATTGGTATATGTAAATATAATTCTTGCGCATCTTCTTCCCGCAACGATGCCTATTCTTACCCGGGCCCTGGTAGAAACACGCAACGCGCAGATCGATTCCTGTCTTCGTTCCATTGAGCGGATAGCGCGTGAAAAAGATACGGCAGATTGGTTTGTAGGAACAATCTTTTTCCCCACTCTGGAAAGGAGTTCCGGCCGCCAAAGTAACACCGATGGCCGCAGATTTACTAGCAGTGAGGAGGAAACATTTCCTAAAAACCTCCTTGCTGAACTTGCCGAGTTCCGCACATCTTCCGAAATAACAGAAGCAATGGAGAATACTCGCGTGAAACGCTATGCCAGTTGCCAGGATCGCGCGGAGGCGATTCGTAAAAAACTTGGGATACTAGGAAAATAACAATACCCATATAAACAAGCAAAAGGCCGCTCAACCGGCCCTCTTTTTTTGCCAACGCCGACCTACTTCATACCCGATAAACAATAAAAACGGCCTTTGTAGGCCGTAGAATATACTATTTAGGACTTACGCGTTTGACCCCGAGAGGTAGGTGGTTACTGCCATCCGTGGGATAGACCACTTCTGTTCGTACCACGAAATCGAATTCTGGATACGTTCCCACTCCAACTTAAGGAACGCAAGGAACGCGCACAGAATATGGTTTCGTTGGGATCGTTCCAGCGTGGAGTAGCACCTTTCAATACCACAACACTGTTTGATGCCTCTATGAAAGGTTTCAATCGTCCATCGATGGGCAAAATGGTTTTTGATCGTCTCTGTATCTTCCAGAGACAGATCATTCGTGGCGATGTAGGCAATGTCGCCGTTTGGGGCGACAATCTTGCTGACCATGATAAAACCATATGCCTTCAACCAGACTTTGTGGACTTGTTTGGAAGTCCAATCCAAGTTCTCGACATGGACGTATATTCCTTTCACGGAAGAAACAAGACGATTGCTTTTTAATTCACCGATCCAATTCCAGTCATAGGAAGCGATCGCTTTCAGATTCCCAATCGAGGTAAACCACGCGTCAATCAGCACATATGATGGCTCTAATGCTCGCTTTTTAGCCATATGAAGCATCTCCCGTGCATGATCGTTCTTGGTCTTTCCATCATGTGTTGGATCATATATGCGGTAGTCAACAGGTATGATTTTGTTGCCATTTGTCCAGACGGCGTTTACAATATCAATGCCTTTCACTGGACGATGGTGCTTGCCTGAATACTGTTTCTTTACCAGAGGAATCTCACGGGCGTATGGTTTATCGAGAACGCTGTCGTCAATCGAGAGGTATCCACCTTCCTTGTTGATCAGGTACTGACTTTCCTGCCATAAAACTTTCGGTGTAAGCTTCTCCTGCGAAAGCCAGCGGCTTATGGAATCGTGCGCCATAGGATCAGAAGATACTTTTGAGAATTCCAAGGCAGAATATTGCTTTTGACTTCCAATAAGAAAGTCTACGTAATAGTGATAGTGAGTTATTCCCCTAATAGAACCATTATCTCATGACCACTACCCAGAATCAAAAATCGAGGGCAAACGCGTAAGTCCTAAACTTAATGCAAAAGAGCAACTCTCGCTTATGCGCGGCTCTCAATTTATTTTCAAGAATGAATCAAGCGGCAAAAGTATTAAAGTTCCTGTTCCGGCTTGAACACTTTACCTATCCCCCCCAACAACCCCATCAAAACTTCCTTCGGCAACGGACCCGTGCGCAAAACCATCGGCGGGTTTTTGGTGAAGTCAATTACCGCAGAGACGGGATTATGCGGCAAGTCGCCGGCGTCTATCACCAAATCCGGCTCCACGCCGCCTTCAAACTCGTCAATCACATCCCGAATGGCATAATGCGGACCGCGGCCGGTAACGTTGGCGCTGGTTCCCGTGATCGGCCCGCCAAAGCCTTTGATAAGCCGCTGGACAAACGGATGTTCCGGAATGCGTACGCCTATTGAGAGTTGGCCGCCGCGCACCGAAAGCGGCACCCACCCGCGCGAAGGAAGCACGGCTGTTACCGATCCGCACTGGCGGATGCGTTCTTTAAGCTCGGCGTTTGCCAATGCAACGTTGTCCATCATCTCAAAATCCGCAACAAAAACGGGAAGCGGCTTCGAGCCTTCCCGCATTTTGATGGTGAATACTTTTGCGATAGCTTTCTCGCTTATGGCGTCCGCCGCCAAGCCATACGCCGTATCGGTAGGAATTGCCACCACGCCGCCAAGTTTAAGCACCTTGATGGCCTCCAGCGTAGCGCCCACGCCGTGGTCGGTTCCTAAAGGAATTATACGCATGAGAAAAGAATAGCAGATCGCACTATTATTGACAAGGAATATTTTTTATGCTATTTGTTTTGCCAGAATTTCCTCCGCTTTTTGCAAATCTTCCGGATAGCCGATGGGGTGCCAGAATGTTGCGTGCGCCGTATAGAACTCGTGGCCGTCGGCTATCATCTTTGCAATACGATCCGAAATGTATTCTTCCCCGTTGTCTCGAAGTGGAGTCGCGTAATTTAAAATATCCGCTGGAAGCACTAAGACGCCGTTTGATACAAAATTTGATTTAGGATCATCCGGCTTCTCTACGATACCGGTTATTCTTCCCTCCATATCTATTTCCACAACGCCAAATCGGCGCGGGTCTTCTACTTTGGATAATAACAAACAGGGCTGTTGTCGCGCTATGCATGCCGCAACACCCGCGGCGCCGTGAATATCATCAGCATATACCGTCATAAACAATGTTTCGTCCTTCAATACGTCTTTGCAAAGTGACAATGCTCGCGCGGTTCCCTCTTTCTTTTCTTGCCATACGTACGTTACCGGCTTCTCCCGCCATATGTTCCCCAAAAACTTTTGTATCTGTTCTCCCTTATATCCGATGACCATAACAATCTCTGAAATATCAGACGGCAGCGTTTCTAATACATATTCAAGAAGCGTCTTTCCATGAACGCGAAGAAGCTGTTTTGGTGTTGACTCTGTAAGCGGCCGCATACGAAGCCCTTCGCCGGCGGCCAAAATAACTGCTTTCATAAATACAAACGCCTTTACTTATACCATATTCATCAGCGCTTTGGCAAGCTTCGCGGGATCATGACGAACGAGATTGCCTCCCCGAAGCAAAGGTGTACGCACAGCAACGGTTCCCGTTATATCACCATAATCAATCCATTGGGCGCGTTCTCGTTTGTATCGTTTGAGTATCTGCGCGGATGGTTTTGTCGTGTTAATTAGTATTGTATCAAATACGCCGGGGGCAAGATACTTTTCTAATTCCATCAGAAAGTCATTTCCCGAAAATCCATGCGTCTCGCCGTATTTTGTCATAAGATTCGTAATATATCCTTTTTTAGCACGGCTTTGGCAAATAGCATTTCTAATGCCGCTTACAACAATGTTAGGAATAATGCTGGTATAAAGATCTCCCGGACCAACAATAATGAGATCTGCGTTTCGTATTGCATGGATTGCTTTTGGATTGGCACGCGCTTTTGGATGCAGCCACACGCGCTTTACGGATACCGTACCGTCATGTTTTGGTATATCAATATTTGTCTCTCCTCTTATGACCGCGCCGTCTGCAAGCTCGGCATACAATCGTACATTTGAATACGTTACCGGTATTACATTCCCTTGCACATTAAGCAAGCGGGATGCAACAGCAATCGCTTCTTCAAAACTGCCGGTAACCCGTTCAAGCGCCGTTAACATCAGATTCCCAAAGCTGTGTCCATTAACACTGCCTTCCCGAAAACGGTACGAAAAAAGATCCGCAAGGAGCTTGCTCGAATGCGACGAAAGCGCAACAAGAGCCCGACGCACATCACCCGTCGGCAACATGCCGAATTCCTCACGCAATACGCCGGTTGATCCACCATCATCCGCCATGGAAACGACGGCGGAAAGGTCAACAGGATATTTTTTAAGGCCTGAAAGCACCGTAAACGTTCCCGTCCCGCCGCCTATTACTACAATTTTTTTACGCCTATTCGCCATGTTCATAATGTTCAAAGCTAAGCTTTGAACAGTTATTCCACCGTTACACTTTTCGCAAGGTTCCTTGGTTTATCAATATCGCATTCGCGCTCGCGCGCCACATAATACGCAAACAACTGCAATGGTATTACGGCAAGCATCGGCGACAAGCACTCCAGCGTACGTGGCACGTACAGTATATGGTCCGCAAGCGAGCTGATTTCCTTGTTTCCTTCCGTGGCAATGGCAAGCACGTTCCCGCCCCGGGCTTTGATCTCCTGAATGCTGGAAACGGATTTTTCATACACGCTGTCCGACAACGCTATAACCACCGACGGAAACGCCTTGTCTATAAGCGCGATGGGCCCGTGTTTCATCTCACCTGCCGCGTATCCTTCCGCATGAGCGTAAGAAATCTCTTTAAGTTTCAAGGCGCCCTCCAGAGCCGTAGGCCAATTATATTTTCTTCCCAGATACAAAAAATGTTCGTGCCGCGCATACACGCGCGCAAGAGCAGCCACTTGCGGAGCCGCAGCAAGTGTTTGTTCCGCTTTCTGCGGAAGACGGCTAAATTCCTGTAAAAGGCGTCTGCCGTACAACAGCGAGACATGCCGCCAGCGCCCGAACCAAAGTCCTAGCAAAACCAGCACAGCAAGCTGCGAAATAAATGACTTGGTGGAAGCAACGCCTATCTCCGGCCCGGCATGGTTATAGATGCCCATGCCGGCCTCGCGCGCAATAGTGGAACCAACCACGTTGACAATCGCGAGCGTCTGCGCGCCCTTACGCTTTGCCTCGCGCAGCGCTTCCAGCGTATCCGCCGTCTCTCCCGATTGCGAGACGGCAATCACAAGCGCGTGCCTATCCAGCGGGGGCGCCGCATAGCGAAACTCGGAAGCGTGTACTGTTTCTACTGGGATGCCGGCGAGCTCTTCTATTACGTATTTTCCGACAATGCCCGCGTAATACGACGTGCCGCAGGAAGGAATTATAATGCGCGAAATGCCGTGCAAACGATTGGAGGCATCATCAAGCGCCTGAAACTTTGCGGTACCCTCTTGAAAGAGCACGCGTCCGCGAAGTGCGTTACGGATAACTTCCGGCGCTTCGTGGATCTCTTTTGCCATAAAATGATCAAATCCGCCTTTCTGTACTTCTTCAATTGTGCCCGTAACAGTTTCAATGGGCTTCGCCACGCGCTTGCGTTTGAGGTTGCATACTTCGTACCCCTGCGGCGAGAGAATACCGAGCTCATTATCGTCCAGGTATATAATCTGCCGCGTATGCTGTACCAGGGCCGCGCTGTCGGAAGCCGCAAAAAAGGCGCCTTCACCCACTCCTATAAGCAGCGGAGATCCGCGGCGGGCCGCCACTATGGAATCCGGATGGTGCGCGCTTGTAACGGCAATGCCGTACGTCCCCTGCACATGAAGAAGCGCCTCCGTTACCGCTTCCGCCAGCGGTGGTGGCGTCTTCGTTCTGCTCAACGACCGTTCTATAAGATGGCTCAACACTTCGCTATCCGTATCGGAAGAGAACACGTGCCCTTCCCGCAGCAGCGCCTCCCGCAGATGCGCATGGTTTTCAATAATGCCGTTATGTACCACGGCAACTGTGCCGGTGCAGTCCAGATGCGGATGCGCATTTTGAACGGATGGTTTCCCGTGCGTCGCCCACCGCGTATGCGCGATGCCAACCGTGCCGGCAATACTTTTTTGCCCAAGAGATTCTTCCAGATCCGCAACGCGCCCCGCCGCACGGTATGATCGCAGTTTGCCGCGCGGATCCAGAATGGCGACACCCGCTGAATCATACCCGCGATACTCAAGCCGCCGCAACCCGTCCAATAAAATGGGTAACGCCTCCTGTTTGCCAATATATGAGATAATGCCGCACATTTTTGTCATCCCGCTCCGCCAGCTGGCGGATGACGCGGGATCCATTACCTTTGAAATGCAATTTAAAATTAAAAGTGCAAAGTGCAAAGTTACAGTCCAAAGTTAAAAGTTATGAAAAACAACAATAAAAGCAAAAAAGCCGTTTGAAAACTTTGAACTGAAAACTGCAACTTTGCATTTTGAACTTTGAACTTTGAATTATTTTATAAAACTGGATTCCCGCACTTACAGCACCTTCGGCCTTCACGGGAATGACAATTTAATGCAGGACTTATATTACAAAAATATAACGTATCTCAACACTAATTTGGATAAAAAAAGAGGAGAATTAAATCTCCTCGCATCAAACAATTACCTTCCACGTAGGTACAATCCGAACAGCGCCACAACCGACACAATGAGAGCCGCGATAACGAGATTCATAAGTTCCGGCATAGGTTTCTCCTTTCAAACAACAATATTCACCAGCCGCCCCGCAACATAAATTACCTTTTCTGGTTTCTTGCCGTCCAATGCCTTTATAACACGCTCGTGCGCAAGCGCAAGCTGTTCCGCTTCTTCTTTTGATATGCCGGCAGCGGCTTCCATCGTTGCCCGCACTTTGCCGTTTACCTGAATCACGAGTTGAAACATATCCTCCTTTATTTTTTCCTCATCATACTGCGGCCACGAATATACGTGAATGCTCTTTTTTTCTCCTAATGAATGCCATAATTCTTCTGCAATATGCGGCGTGAATGGCGCAAGCAAGCGCAAAAATATTTTTATAACTTCATTTGAAATCTCTTCGGCATCCGCCTCCATTTCATTAAGCAATACCATAAGCGCGCTTACCGCCGTATTCATCCGCAGATTTTCTATGTCTTCAGAAACTTTCTTTATTGTTTTATGCAATAATGTCTCTAATTTTATATTTTTAGATTGTAACTTTGCACTTTGCACTTTGCACTTTGCACTTATGTTCCACACTCGTTCAAGAAACCTCCTCATCCCCACAATTCCATGCGGATCCCAGCTTGCATGTTGATTAAACGGCCCGATAAACATTTCATACAGTCGTAATGCATCCGCGCCAAATTGGCTGATCAATTCGTCAGGATTTACCACATTTCCTTTTGACTTGGACATTTTGATGCCGCCTTCGCCTAAAATAAGCCCGTGGGACGTCCGCTTTATATATGGTTCGGATGAGGGTACTAAACCAATATCATATAAAAACTGGTTCCAAAATCGCGAGTATAAAAGATGCAATACCGTGTGCTCCATGCCACCGTTGTACCAATCGACAGGCATAAAATGCTCAAGTTTTTTCTTTGCGGCAAATTCTTTTTTGTTATGCGGATCCGCGTACCGCAGAAAGTACCAGCTGGATCCCGCCCAGTTGGGCATCACGTCCGTTTCCCGCCGCGCCTCCCCGCCGCACCGCGGACATTTCACGCGTACCCAATCTTCCATGTTCGCAAGCGGCGACTCGCCGGTATCCGTAGGAATATACGACGCAACATCCGGCAGTTCCACTGGAAGATCTTTTTCTGGAACAGGTATCCATCCTAGATTCATCAATTCTCCCTTACTATAATCGTCCCGCTTTGGCGGGACACCAAAATTTTGCATTTCCACTGATTTTTTGCATTCCATGCAAAAAATCAGTGGAATCGGTTCTCCCCAATACCGTTGGCGTGAAAACACCCAATCACGCAGGCGATATTGAATTTTCTTCTCTCCGCCCAATTTCTTAACTATTTTCCATTTCGCCTCTTCGGAATCCATGCCGTTAAACGCGCCCGAATGCATGAGCGTGCCGCGCCCCGTATATACTTCTTCCGCCACAAACCCGCGCAGCCGTTCGGTAATGTGATTCGCCGTATCGCCGTTTGCTTTCGATGGCACCACTACCGGCACGATGTCCAGCCAATATTTCTTGGCAAACGCAAAATCCCGCTCGTCATGAGCCGGAACCGCCATAATAGCGCCCGTGCCAACATCCCCCAGAACATAATCGGCAACCCACACCGAAATTTCCTGGCCGGTCGCCGGATTGACGGCCATTATTCCATGCAACTGCACACCTGTCTTCTCTCCTTTTTCATCTACCCGTTCCTCTTTTGTTTTTGCTTTCGCAACAGCAATATATTTTCCAATCTCCTCAATATTTTTGACTTTTGACTTTTGACTTTTGACTTTGAGGAGCGAAGCAACGAACTCGTGCTCCGGCCCCAAAACCAAAAACGTCGCCCCAAAAATCGTATCCGGCCGCGTAGTAAAAACTTCAACGTATGAATCTTTTTCCGCGTCTTTCCGCGTTCGTTCCGCGTAGTTCCGCGCATTCAGTTTCAATGGAAACTGAATGACTGCTCCTTCGGAGCGGCCAATCCAATTTTCTTGCTGAAGCTTTGCCTGCGGTATGTAATCAACCTCTTTCAAGCCCTCCAGCAACTTCTCGGCATACGCGGTAATACGGAGCATCCATTGCTCCTTCTCGCGTTTCTCCACGGCCGTGCCGCACCGCTCGCATGCGCCACCGATGACTTCCTCATTGGCAAGCCCGATTTTATCTTTCGGACACCAGTTAATTTCAGTTTTCGCTTTGTATGCCAAGCCCTGCTCAAAAAATTTCAAAAACAGCCACTGCGTCCATTTATAATAGACCGGGTCGGTAGTATTAATTTCCCGATCCCAATCAAACGAAAATCCCAGTAATTTCAACTGGCGCCGGAAATTGTCCGTGTTTTTTTTGGTTACGACTTTTGGGTACGTCTTGGTTTTTATAGCGTAGTTCTCTGTGGGAAGTCCGAACGCATCCCAACCAATCGGGTAAAGCACATTATACCCCTCCATGCGCCGCTTACGGGCAACAATGTCCATAGCGGTATAGCTTCGCACATGCCCCACATGCAACCCATCGCCTGATGGATACGGAAACTCAATGAGTGCGTAATACTTTTTCTTTTTAGACGGAAATTTCGCCTGATACAGTTTTTGCTTTTCCCAAACAGCCTGCCATTTTCTCTCAATACGCCTCGGATTATATTTTCCCATTCTTCCTGCTTGCCCCGTAGCGTGCTTTGCACTGGTACGGGGCCATTTTTTTTCTATTTTTTGAGGATTGTATTTTGAAGACATATGGAAATGATACAAAAAAATAAGCCCTTTTGGGACTTGACAAAAGTGTATTTTTGACTCCTCATAGTCTAAAACATCTCTTGGCATTCTCCACCAACTGCTCGAAGACCTGATCTTCGGGCAGATTTTTTATTTCGGCAATTTTTTTTGCCACATATTCTACGTAGAGCGGCTCGTTGCGTTTGCCGCGATATGGCACAGGGGTTACATACGGCGCATCGGTTTCTACCATGATGCGATCCAACGGCATGTTTTTTACCACTTCGTCATAATCGCGCGCGAATGTGATAACGCCCGTGAATGAAAGATAAAACCCCAGATCAAGGAATTGCTTTGCAATATCCCACGACCCCGCGAAAAAATGCACGTCCCCGCCAATTTCTTGCGCCCGCTCTTCGCGAAAAATCTGCAGTAAATCCTCGTATGCGTTTCTGCAATGAATCATCAGCGGCTTTTTTACTTCCCGCGCCAGTGCAACCTGCTCCCGGAATGTGTCGGCTTGCAAATGCTTCAGGGCGCCCGGGTCGCCACCACTTGGCGCCCCGGGCGCCAAGTTTGGTATGCGGTAGTAATCCAACCCGCACTCGCCTATCGCCACTGTCTTTGAATGTTCCGCAAGCAGTTTGTACGCTTCATAAGAAAACTTTTCCACGCGCGTTTTGAATCCGGGAACATTTTCCCCGGCGTTTATTTCCGCTTTGTCCACTTCCATTTCTACCAAGTGGATCGGATGCAAGCCGACCGCCGCATAGATACCTTCCGGATATTTTTCCGCATACGCCAGCGCGCGGCGCGATGTATCAATTTGCGAGCCAACTAAAATCGTCCACACGCCGTCTTCCAGCGTGCGTTCAATAACCGCATCGGCATCATCCTTAAATGCGTTGAAGTTAAGATGGGAATGGATGTCTATAAATTTGGGACGTGACATATGCCTGGATTTTTTTCTGCGTACCGCTGATGATGCTCCTCCGCGCGCCAAAACGTTGAAGCCGGTTCAATCGCAGTTGCAACCGGCTTTTTATATTCTCCGGATGCCTCCAGCGCCGCTTTGGATTCTTCCGCTTCTTTTCTCTGCTCCTCGGCGTGATAAAAAATAACCGAACGATATTGCGTGCCGATATCCGGTCCTTGGGCATTTACCTGTGTGGGATCATGGATGCACCAAAATGCGTCTAGCAACTCTTTGTAAGAAACCTTCTCCGGATCATATACTACCTGCACCACCTCCGCATGCCCCGTTTTATCAGTACACACGTCCTCATATGTCGGATTCTCCACCGAACCGCCCATATATCCAACCGCGGCATCCGCTACGCCCTCAACTTTTCTAAAAGCCGCCTCCACGCCCCAAAAACATCCGGCGCCGAAGGTTGCCGTTTGATACCTACTGTTGTTCATAAAATTTTTTCAGCTGCGCAAACAACGCCGTCAAATATATGGCAAACGCGGATAGTATGACAGGGATAATCCAATGTACCGTTGTAAGATAGTCTCTGCCAAACGCAGGGTTTATAAACACGCCGTAGAACAAATCAAGCGAAACGCGTAAGCCGGTTATTATAACCGCAAGTCCAACCGCTGAATACGATATTCCTTCCTTTCGCGCAACTTGCGCAATCAAAGCAAATGCAAAAACATGCAGGGTATAATACCACGGATAAAATAGGAACCTTGGAATTCCAGTGAAGACGTAAAACTGTCCCATCACAATTACCCATGCAAGAATCGTACCGCCGATTGTAAACAAAAACTGCATAGAGCGTCATTTATAATCACGGCTTTTCTCCGTTTCCGGATGTGCCGAGCCGAGCTATCTCCCGGTACAACCGTGGATAGAGCTCGGCTCGGCACAATCCTTGCGTTTACTCGAATTACTTATTTTTTCTCGCCAGCACCTCTTCCACTTTTTTCTGCACGTCTTCCAGCGAGTAATTCGCTTTCGTCAAATACCCTACCGCGCCATTTTCCAACGCTTGCGCTATCTCTTCCTCGCTGTCAAGGTTTGAGAAAATAAACACAGGAGTTGAGGCAGTCGCAGGATTTATTTTAAGCTGGCGCAGTACCTCCAATCCGTTGACATCCGGCATAATAATATCAAGCAAAATAACATCCGGCTTCCAAGACGCCACGAGTTCCAGCCCGGTTTTTGGATCAGGGGCGCCTTTCACGTCGTACCCGCTCTGCTCAAAAAACGTGGATGCTACGTTCAGCAATACCGGCTCATCATCTACAATGAGTATCTTTTTCCCTTTCGTTTCCATAATAACCCTATTATACCGCCCCATACGCCAACTGCAATAGTGAGAGCCGTCCAAAGCGGAATACGTCCCATTTCCCATGCCGCGCGCGGAACGCGCGAAAAAAACGTTGAAACGGATATGATATAAAACGATAATATGTGCGCCACTGAACCAATCCCTATACCGACTGCCGTACTCGCGAATCCGGCAAGCACCGACAAAAATCCGAAAAACATAGCATACGGGATTGCTGTTAGTATAAGAAGGTTTGCGGGAATACTGACAAAAGAAAACGTCCCGAAATAAAACAAAATAAGCGGAAGTACTGCCGCTTGCGCACTCAACGTGGAAGCAAGATTGCCACGGAACCCCATGCCTTTCGGCACAAAACGCAGATGTCTTTCTAGATGCGGCGAGAGAAACAATAGCCCCGCGGTTGCAAAAAATGAAAGCTGAAATGCGACATCAAATCGCAGTACCGCCGGATTATGCAATACCATAACGGTACCCGCAAACACCAGCGCATTAGCGCCTATATATATTCTCCCTTCTTTACGCGCAAGCAGTACCAAAGCTCCCATGAGAGCCGCGCGCACAATGCTCGGCGAAGCGCCCGTCATTATCGTAAACAAAATTATGGCAACAAGCGAAATCCAAAAGGACCATTGCGGCCCCAAGGTACACCGCCGCAAAACACGGGAAAGATTGTCCGCGATAATGGTGATATTAAAACCGGAAAGCGCTATGATGTGTATCACGCCCGTAATGCGAAACGCTTCCAAAAGCCATACGGGCATACTCGCGCGCGAGCCCAAGATAATGCCTTTCAAAAATGCCGCGTGCGGTTCGGGAACAATACGCTCCAATTGGCGTTCAAATGCATGCTTTATACGGAACAAGGTGCTGTGCAGTATGTCTCCCTTTCCAGACGATACAAATTCCATATCGGGGTAATACATCACCGCATATATCTGATCCTTCGCGAGGTACGCCGGATAATCAACATCTTGGAATGGCTCCGGTTTTTGAATCTCTCCCGCAACAATAATCTCATCGCCATAAGAAAATGCCGGATACCGGTTTGTAAAAATCAGCACGCGCCCACGCACATCGCGCGCAATGGAAACCGCGGAAGTCGGACTTCCCCCATATGGGAACAGCTCTGCTGTTTTTATACTATCCTCCATGTGAGGAAGTCCGACTTCCTTTAGCACCTCCACTACTTCCACCACAAGCCGCGTATTTTTTTCTCGAATATCCAGCTCATCAACAACCACGCCCCGTACGGATATGCGCGCCTCGTTTGCATAGTATAGAATAGTTGCGTCCTCTTGGGCAGCTGTATGCCATGAAAACCGCATAATGCCGAATGTGAAAGCAACAAAAAGAAGACCAATTAAGCCGAATAGCTTGCGTTCGCGTTCCCATAAAAAGAAAAACAGCAAAAAACCGCCGACCGCCGCAAATACGCCGACCACATATATGCCAATATCAAAAAATGACCGTAGACCCACGCCTGCGGCAAAAGAAAGAAGCGCAAAGAGAAATACCCGAGACTTGTGCATTCTGTATTTCTATCAGAAAAATAGTCCTTAAAACAACCGGTTCTGTTCGGCGTCCAATGCCTCATTTACCATCCTGTCCGCTTCTTTATTTTCTTCCCGGGGGATATGTTTGAAAACAATAGTTCCGCCAAGCTCCACGCGCAGATTCCATAGTTCCATAAAAAGCGGCTGCAAACCCTTGTTTTCTATTTTGTACGCGCCGGAAAGTTGGCGGACCGCAAGCTCGGAATCCATACGCACCTCAATGATCGCATGCTTTAACTTCTCTTTTCCCAGCATCTGCTTGGCTTTTTTGAGCGCGGCAATTACCGCCGCGTATTCAGCTTCGTTGTTCGTTTTAATTCCGATCGCCGCGCCCTGCCGTTTTATAACCAGCCCCGTCTCATCCTGAATAACATATCCGAAAGCCGCGGGGCCCGGATTGCCTCGTGATCCGCCGTCAGTGTAGATGATAAGTTTTGATTTTGATTTGAATATCACAACACCTCCCAAAAAAACTCCTAAGAAAGTGTTTACAAAACCTTCGCTACGAAGGTTTTGTAAACACTTTCTAATCCACCGCCACACATGAAATGATTTCGTATTTTCGTATTATTTCGTAATTTCGTAGGCTTACGGAATCAAAGGCCGGATAAACCGCATAATGGACCCGCCAAGTTTATTGCGGAACAAATTCGTAAATTTTGATTTCCGCTCCGCCGTGCTCCCCCACAATGCGAGCCCCACCGCTACCGCCCATGCGGGGTCCTGGCTAAGCTCATGCGATGCGTCCAGTACGCGGATTACACCCTTTTCGGCAGGCAGACGCAATGCTCTGCGCGAAAACTCCGAAATGCCGGGCACGTGCGCGCCCCCGCCGGTAAGCACCGTGCCGGACGGCAAAAGACCCGCGCGCCCCATCTTGCGCAAATATTTCTCTACCAACTCAAAAATATCCGCCGTGCGCGCTTCCATCACTTCCACCAAGTCAGCACGGGTAATGACAGTCGGGATATCCGGCACGAACTCGGCCAACCGGATTATTTCCCGGCGCGCCGCAGCTTCATCGGCCGTTACCGTACCGTGTGATATCTTTACTGCCTCGGCAACGTCCAGCGGCACCTGAAACCTGATGGCAATGTCATTCGTCATGTGCCCCACGCCCACCGGAAACGTTTGAGCTGAAATGAGAGATCCCTCTTCAAACACCGCGCACATTGCCGTCTCCCCGCCCAAGTCAAGATGTAAAACACCGATTTCGCGCTGATGTTTTGAGAGCGTTGCGTACGCGGATGCCAACGGAGAGGCAACAACATCTTCCACCGTAATGCCGGCAGCCTCTACGGCACGCACCAAGTTACGCAGATGCGGCGTAAAAGCCGTAATATAAAGCATCTGCGCCTCCAGCCGGTTGCCGATCATTCCCACGGGCTGTTTTATGCCGGTATCCTTGTCCACCGTGTATTGCACCACAAGTTCGTGTATGATTTCCCTGTTATTCAGTGTGGGTAAATTTGCCCGCGCGGCGGCAGATGCCCGCTCCACATCCTGTTCGCTTATCTCGCCATCCGCCCGCGAGACTGCCACAATCCCTTTTGCCGTAGTACTGCCAAACCCCACGCCGCCAAACCCGATGTATGCGCGGTCAATCGGCACGCCGGCGTGCTGGCTCGCGCGGCTCACCGCCAGGCGAATATTCCGCGCGGCTTCTTCCACATCCACCACCGCGCCCCGGCGCATCCCTTGAGCCGGCGCGCCGCCATACCCCAACAGAGAAAAAGGCGCTTGCCCGTTTTCCTGCCGCGGCTCCGCAACGGCAACACGCACTGTAGCCGTTCCAACGTCTATGCCGGTTATTATATGACGAGACATAAAAAATAATTCAAAGTTTAAAGTGCAAAGTGCAAAATTATGGTATTCCGGCTGTGCCGGAATCATTATATAAAATCTGTGAGCTTGCTCCGACGGTACCGTCGGAGCGGGGCGAACACCAAAATTTTACATTTTGATATTTACATTTTGCATTATATTTTGCTCTCTTCTCTCCATCTTCTTCGCATCCTTCTCCGTTTTATGATCTAACCCAAGCAAATGCAAAAGTCCATGAACAAAAAGATATGCTATCCGTTCATTGTACCCGATACCATACTCCCGCGCCTCTCGTTGCGCTTGATACGGATTTATTACAATCTCCCCGCCGTTCGATTCTAACGGAAACGCAAGAACATTTGCCTGCTTGTCTTTGCCGCGCCATTTCTTGTTCAACATTTTCATCGCGCGGTCGCCCAAAAACACAAGACTTACATCCATAGTATGCTTTTTGGAAGCAACATAAAAGACCCGCTCTACTAAAGAACGGGGGATATGTTTCCGAGTCCGGTTTGCAATACTAATTCCCCTTGTCACGGAGTATTTTTCGTACAGTTTCGGCAACCCGTTCCCCGGACGCGCGGCCTTTTACGGCAGTCATTACCGCCTTCATCACGGCGCCAAAATCATGTTCGTCTGCCGCACCTGCCTCCCCTGCCGCAGTCGCGACAAGGCGCTGAAGTTCGTCGGCCGAAAGTTCAGCCGGAAGATATGTCTCTAAAATTTGAGCTTCCCCGAGTTCTTTTTCGGACATCTCTGCCCGTCCGCCTTTCTCAAACTCTTGTGCCGCCTCCTTGCGTTTTTTTACTTCGGTACGGATAACCTGCATTATCTCTTCCTCTGACAATCCGGCATCCTTTTTTTCCAGGCTTATTTCCTTGTTGCGGATAGCGGCGATAAACATGCGCAAAGCAGAAACACGAAGAGCATCCTTCTGTTTCATTGCCTGCTGCAAGTCATTTGAAATTTTTTGGAGCAGCATAGACGAAAATTTCCAAACGTTAGTAATTCATTAAAACATGAAAACACTTCTTGTTTTAATGCTTTCATGTTTTTATGTTTTCATTTTTATTCTATTTTCCCCAACTTCCGCAACTTATCCATTTCCCGGCGCTTGGCAATCCTCCGAATTGCATCTTTCTTCTGCGCGCGCTCCGTTTTCGGACGGGATCGGTATTGGTTGTTGCGAGCACGCATCAAAACGCCGCTTTGCTGTACCACGCGGGAAAACCGGCGCAAGAACGCCCCGGTAGATTCTTTTTGTTTCTTGGTAACTATTAAAGGCATATAAAATAATTCAAAGTTTAAAGTTCAAAATGCAAAATTGCAGTTTTCAGTTCAAAGTTTTAAAGCAGTCTTTTTAACTTTGAATTTTGGACTGTAACTTTGAACTTTGCACTTTTAATTTTGCATTTACCTGTTCACTTGCATTTCATCACCATAACCGTTTCGCCATCCACCAAGAAGGTGAAGATGAATATGATCCACAATCTGCCCTCCTTCCCGGCCAACATTGAACGATAACCGGTATCCTGTAAGGCCGTATTCCCTTGCAGCATCCCTGGCTGTATAGATAAGATCGGCAACCATTTCCCTATCCTCTCTCCCTAGGCTTATAACTGATTCTACATGTTTTTTTGGAACAATCAAGAGATGTACCGGCGCCTTGGGCTTTATGTCCTTGAATACCACAATATCCCCGCGCTCCATTACGATATCTGCCGCCTGCGTTTTATGGATTATTTGGCAAAAAATACATTCAGGCATAGTTCCGTTACTTCTTCCCTTTTAATTTCGCTTTAACCGTTTCCACCGCGTCCTTCATAAACACTGTTTCCTGTATGCCGGTATCCATCGCGCGGACAATTACGGTGCCGTCCAACGCTTCCCGTTGGCCCAGGATCAGCGCGTATGCCGCCTCAATTTTTGAGGCAATCTTAAGCTGGCTTTTTATGGAATCTTTCGCCATGGACTCGGCAATCGCCACACCCGCCCTCCGGAACTCTTCCAGCAACTGAAATGCCTTCTTTTTGGCAGCCGGCCCCAATTGCACCAAAAAGATGCGCGGCCTCGGTTCTTGAGGCAGGCGGAAATTCTGCGCTTTCATCTCCATAACAATCCGGTCCATGCCCAGCGCCCCGCCTACACCCGGCGTTGCCTTGCCACCCAGCATTTTGACGAGCCCGTCGTACCGCCCGCCGCTGGCAACCGCTATGGGAAGCGGCTTCGGCGTATCCCCCAATTCTTCCGCTGCCGATTCCGGCAAGCCATCTTCGGAATTTACGAATATCTCAAAGACGGTATCGGTATAATAGTCAAGCCCGCGCACCAGATGCGGATTCATAAAATACGGAATGCCACCTTCGTCCAGAAATTCCAGAATAGACTTAAAGCGCTTCTTGGATCCCTCGTTTAAGGATTTAATCATCTGCGGGGCGTCTTCGCGAAGCTCAATACACACGGCTTCCTTGCAATCAAGCAGGCGCAAGGGGTTGTCTTTGAGCCGCCGCTTACAGTCCTTGCACAACGCATTAAACCGCCGCTTGTAATACGCGGCAAGCTCCTTGCGGTATGCCGCGCGCGATTCCTCGTCCCCGATGCTGTTTACCTGAACGGCAATATTCTCAAACCCAAGCTCGCTTAGTATGGTGTACAACAGCCGGATAACAAGCACATCGGTGGCCATATCCTCTTCCCCGAGTATTTCCAGCCCGAACTGCCGGAATTCCCGATACCGTCCACGCTGAGGATTCTCGTGCCGAAAAAACGCACCGGTATAATAGAGCCGTACGGGTTGCGGCAGCGTATGCATGCCGTGCTGGATGTACGCGCGCGCAATGGAAGCCGTACCTTCCGGCCGGAGCGTCAGCGCATCGCCGCCGCGGCTCTTGAAGCTGTACATCTGCTTTTCAATAACATCCGTTGTCTCGCCGAGCGTGCGCAAAAACAAGTCCGTCTTTTCAATATGCGGCGTCTCAATGCGCCGAAACCCATAAAAACGGGCGATGTCTTCCGCCGCGCGCCGGATATAATCCCAATAGACCGCATCCGGCGGCAGAATGTCGTGCGTGCCTTTGGGCGTCTGTAAAATTTCTCCGGGCGTTTTTTTTGACATATGTAAATAAATGCAAAATTGAAAGTGCAAAGTTCAAAGTTACAGTCCAAAATTCAAAGTTAAAAAGACCGTTTTAAAACTTTGAACTGAAAACTGTAATTTTGCATTTTGAACTTTGAATTTTGAATTATTTCTTATTTGTTACCAACCCAAGTTCATTTACCGGCCATAACCGCAAAAATGCGCGGCCGATGAGAAATTCCTTTTCCAACGCGCCCCAACGCCGCGAATCGGAACTCTCCAGGCGGTTATCTCCCATTACAAAATACTCGCTCCCCTCAAGCGTTATCCGGGAATTTGGCGCCGTCACCAAATGCGGCGGCAGATACGCTTCGTCCAGCTCAAAACCGTCTGTATCCGCAGCCGTAATTATGGTAACGGTTCCCTGCTGAATGCTGACCGTCTCGCCCGGCAAGCCGATGATCCGCTTAATAAAAAACTGGGACGGATCCTGCGGATACCGGAACACAATAACCTCCCCGCGCTGCGGATTGCGCAACAGATAGCTCAGCTCATCAATAATAAGATACTGCCCGTCTTCAAAATTCGGCACCATAGACGCGCCGCGCACAATAAACGGCTGGGCAATAAAGAGCCGTACCGGCAGCACGATGGCAAGCGAAATCAAAACTATCTTGGCAAATTCCCACACCTCCCGAAAAAACGAACGAAAAAATCCCGGTCTGCGCTTTTCATCCCGCATGATAGTATCCGCTTCCTGTTGAAGATTAGTTGTATCGCTCTCTTGCGGCATATAAAAATACAAACAATAGCATAATTATATATAACCGTAAGAGAGAAATCAAGAGATGCAATGTATACTAATTATTGTATAATAAATCTTGCCCATGAACGTATCAAAATACAACCATATAATCTTGGGGCTGGGTAATCCGGGGGCTGAATACGCTCACACGCGGCATAATGCCGGCCGGAGCGCGGTGCAGTTGTTCGTCAAAATAAACGGTTTTAGCGCTTTTGCGGAAATGAGTCGTCTCAAGGCGCTTACAAGCAATGGAACATTCGGTAAACAACAACTTCTTTTGGCGCTGCCGGAGACGTTTATGAATAAATCCGGGATAACAATGCGAGCGCTGAAACTGCCAAGCAAGAAGCAAATCTCCGAAAAGCTGATAGTGCTGCACGATGATCTTGACCTGCCCCTGGGGAGCATCAAAATAACCAAGAACCGCGGCAGCGCCGGGCACAAGGGCGTGGAAAATATTCTGTACGCCGCAAAAACCAAAGACATAACCCGCATCCGCATCGGCATTGCAAAACTATCTGACATCAAAAAAAGACAGTCCACCGCAACGGTGCAGAAAATTGTGATAGGCACGCTCTCCCTTGAAGACAAAGCGCTTCTCCAAAAAGGCATCAAAAAAGCGGCGGAGGCGCTGGGGGCGGTTGTTACGGACGGCATTGCAAAGGCTATGAATGAGTTTAATTAGAAAGTGTTTACAAACCCTTCGTAGCGAAGCTTTCCTGCTTTGAGCTGATACAAGGAAGGCAAGTAAAACGGCATAAGGCGTAGCAACGCTACGGTGAAATGCCGTTTTACGCAGCCTGACACCGTAGCAGCCAAAGCAGAAAAGCTGCAGTAGAAGGGGTTTGTAAACACTTTCTTAGAACTTGGGGATAACATCTTATGCGCTTTAGAAAGCGATAGTGTACAATTACATTATATGCCCTTTCTGCAACCATCTACTTCCGTCAACTTCTTGGAACTTCTTCCTGGCATGCGCGTTGCCGATTTCGGCTGCGGATCGGGGCATTGGGCGGTTATTCTTAGCCGTGCCGTGGGGCCTTCCGGCAGGGTGTTTGCAATTGATGTGCAGGAAACCGCCTTGTCGGCTACGCGATCGCAGGCAAAAAGCGCCCATCTGGAAAATATTGAAACAATCCGCGCCGACCTGGAAATTCCCGGCGCTTCCAGCTTAAAAGACGCCGCGGTGGATGCCGTTCTTATATCCAACATGCTGTTCCAAGCAGATGAGAAAACAAACGTAGTTGCGGAAGCCGTGCGCATTCTAAAACCAAACGGCCGCGTATTTCTTATTGAGTGGGATGAAGTTGAGGGAGGCGTCGGGCCGTCTGCATCCCAACGGATACCGCGGCAAACCACCGAGCACATGTTCGAGAGTTTCGGGTTGCGGTTTGAAAAGGAATTTGTGGCGGGCTCGCATCATTATGGAATTATGTTTAGAAAATCATAAAAACAACATGTCAAACACTAAGTGTTTGACATTCAGATATTTAAATAATGCAAAATACATCAAAACTGCAGGCAGGGATTTACATTGGCGTGGTAATTATCGTCCTCTTTGTGGCTGCCATTTTTTTGGGCATTATTCCCGGCCTGCGCACAGTTTCATTCCGAGCGACAATAGTGATATGGGGAACTGAACCCAAAAATGCATTCGACGCCGCCTTTAAGGCGTGGGGTGCGGAAAACAGAACTATTACGCTCCTCTACGCGCAAAAAAATACTTCCGATCTTCACGCAGACCTCCTGGAAGCAATTGCCACCGGCAATACGCCCGATCTGATAATGATGCCCGATTCCCTTCTTCATAGCATGGCAAGAAAATTAGCTCCCGTGCCGGCGCTTTTTATGACTCAGCGGGAATTTTTTGAAACGTTTACATCCGTTGCCGCCAACGCATTTTTCCAAAACAACCTCATATACGGATTCCCGTTCGCGGTAGATCCGATGGTTCTTTACTGGAACCGCGACTTTTTTGCCAGCGAAGCGATAGCTCTCCCGCCAACGACATGGGATGAGTTTCTTATGGACACCCAAAAGCTTACCAAACGCACTCCAGACGGAACTATTACGCGGGCGGGAGCGGCTATGGGCCTCGTCGGCAATATCCCGCAAGCCGTTGATATTGTAAGCTTGCTCATTCTGCAAGGCGGCGCGAGCATCATAGATCCGCAGACGCATCGCATAACATTGGGAGATACGTTTCTACAAAATCAAATTAGGGTCTCGCCGACAGAAACGGCGCTTCGATTCTATACAGATTTCGCGCGCAGGGAAAAAACATCTTACGCGTGGAATCATACATTTCCACCGCCACAAGAAGCTTTTGCGCGCGAGGACTTGGCGATGTTTTTGGGCAATGCCAGTTTACTCGGACCCCTTATGCGTTCAAATCCTCATAGCGCCATTGGCGTCTCGCCGGTACCTCAATACCAGCAGGCCACTCTTAAAATTGGGTATGCGCGCACATGGGCATTTGTGGTTCCCTTGCAATCACGCAAGCGGGACACCGCATGGCGGGTAGCTTCGTTTTTAGCCAGCTCGCAAGGGGCGCGCGCGATTGCAAACGGCATGTGGCTCGCGCCTGCACGCCGCGATCTTCTGGGACAAGGGCATGAATACCCGCCGTTTTCGGTGTTTTACGAGGAAACGCTGCGCGCGCGTTCTTGGTATGATCCCGACCCCGCGCAGTCAACCACGATTTTAAAAAATATGATAGAATCCGTAGCAGCGGGTCGTGATGCCAAAGCAGCGGCTACCGAAGCCCGCCTGCGGCTTGAAAGTCTTTTTTAATGAGTACTCTCACTAGAGCCCATTTCAAAAATAACCGTTGATATAGCAAGCGCAAAACAAAATGTTCGTTTTCTCTGTATGCTCGTAAACGGGAAACTTGCCTTTGTTAAGCCACTTTAATGGCAAAGGGCCAAAAGGTAAAATCCATCATTTTGTTTTGCGGGGGCTATAGTTATACATATAATACACTTGAGGGCTGTAATGCTTATAGTTCTACTGCAAATGATAAAAAGCTCGTTGGCGTAGCCAAGCTACGCCGCCTCACTTGTTTATCGTTTTCGTGATGAAATCTAAGAAAGTGTTTACAAACCCTTCGTAGCGAAGCTTTCCTGCTTTGCGCTGATACAAGGAAGGCAAGTAAAACGGCATAAGGCGTAGCAACGCTACGGTGAAATGCCGTTTTACGCAGCCTGACACCGTAGCAGCCAAAGCAGGAAAGCTGCAGTAGAAGGGGTTTGTAAACACTTTCTAAGCATTACAACTCCTCATTATTTTTGAGATGGGCTCTAAAAATTCTAAAAAAGTAACGAATTCTCTTATTTCAATTGTTGTCATTGCGCTATCTTTGGCAACAATGTTCGCCGTGGTTGCGCTTCCGGCCCAAGCACAGCAATGCGATGGAACCACTAATCGTGAAAACGGTTGTTCCTGTAACAACGACTTTGTTTGCGCATCAGGATACTGTGATCCAGTCTCTAAAACATGCGCCGATTTTCCGGTACTGCCCGATCTTGAAATTGGCTATTGCCTTGATTTCCAAACAGGCGACACGGAGTGCGCCGAGGCATTCTGTTTCGCCTGTGAGCTTGATGGGAAAACATGCGTACCCGATCCTGGACTGAATTGTGAGGAGGATGGTGGCGATGATGGTGATGACGGTGGTGATGATAGTGATGATGGTGATGGTGATGATGACGGTGATGACGGTGGTACGACTCCTACTAACCTTGTCCCTTGCGGGTACGGAGGTCTGCCGCGCTGTACTCTTTGCCATCTCTATAACCTTGCCGATAACCTCATTGATTTTATGCTATTCGGCTTTGCCCTGCCGGTGGCGGTGATTGCGCTTCTGATCGGCGGCATATTTCTGTTAGCATCCCGCGGAAACCCGCAGATGATGGAAACCGGCAAGCGTGCCATCGCCAACACGGTTATCGGCGTGGTTATCGCGTTTGCCGCGTGGCTGATTATTGCTACGGTGGTAAATACGCTCGGGTATGACGGCAAGATTACACCGGCTTGGTATGAGTTTCCGGAATGCAAGCCCTCGCAGGCGGGAACACCCTCCACGCCAAGCGGGCCGGAATGCACGCCGGGGGATATTGAAGGTTGCGTTACAAAAAGCGGAACGGCCGGTCAGGCGCTTTGCGGAGCTGATGAGAAAATAAAAGAATGCCGTGAAACGTGCGATAGCGCGCAAGCAGGCACTAAGAAAGATTGTCAGGTTGGCAACTGCACGGGTATAACCGAGTGCCAAGCGGATGAATTCGGTACATCATTCTGGAGCGCATGCGCCGTGGATCCGAGTTGCAAAGAGCCTCCGGGCGGGACCTGCAAAGAAGTTCTAAGTGGACCTTGTTCCGTAGAATCTCTTTCCACGCCTCCCACCCAATGCTTCGCGACTCTTGGCGTAGCGAGCGAGGCATCTCAAATATGCGGCGCCGAAAGCGGTGGCGACCCCGACGAAGAGAGTACAGTGGATCGCGCCACCGGGGGCGGCTGTCCGGAGCCCTTTCCACCAAATGACTGCCCTTTTTCTGCCGGACTGTTCCAAGTAAGCTTTTGGCATAATGATCTGCCAGGCATTGAATGCAGAACGAAGGTGTTTGAGTTAGTCAATATTAATGGTGTAAACAGGCTGCGAGTTATAGACCAGAAACGTTACAACGACTGTCTTGCAGCGGCAAAGAATCCGACGACAAATATCAATGCCGCCTGTCAAATATATACCGCAAACAGCAATAGTTGGAGCAAATGGAGCACCGCCGGAAGCTGTGGCTTGAATTAAATGTTATAACACAGGTAAAATACATTTATATGCCCGCATCATACGGCAAATATTATGGTATTACGTTACTAATCATAGCGCTTGCTTTGGGCAGCGCCTATCTGTATTTCCGAAATGCCGAAGATGTTCCCGTGCCCAACGGCAATGATATTCCTCCTGGCACACTGCCGCCCCACATAACCCCCGAACAGCCACCCGACAATACAAAGCCCTTCATACCGCCCACTGGTAACACATTCTCCGTAAAAACGCGAGACGGGAAAAATCTTACCATCAAAAACTTTTATCGAGAAGCGGCAGAAGTAACGCCATATGGATATGTGGTAATTGAAGAGACGCCTGATTATCGATTTCTCTTTTTTGAGCAGGACAGCTCGTTTCTCATTAACATCAGAAACTCAAATGTCCACGTGGGCCGCGCTGTCGCCGAAAGCGACTTGCCGGACTTGCTTGGCATCTCAACCCAGCAGATATGCCGGCTGATTATATCCGTCGGCGTCTCTCTCCATGTAAGCGAAAAATACGGCGGGCAGAGCTATGGGTTGAGCTTTTGTTCTTGGGGAAAACAGTTATAATAAAACCATGCATAGATTTATCTTCCTATCTGCATCATCTTTCATAAGAACAATAAGCATCGCTGTTTTTTCTTTTGCCACCACGGCTCTTGCGCAAACAAGCTCATCAGACTGCGGAAAAACTGGAAGCGGTATTTCCAACCCAATTAAAGCATGTACTTTTATTGAACTCGTAGAAGCAATCGCGAAAGCAATTACCGCCATCGGCATACCGCTGGTTGCCATTTTCCTGGTATGGGCGGGCTTTTTGTTTGTCACCGCCCGCGGCAGCGAAGAGCAGTTAAAACGCGCCAAAAGCACGCTCTTTTGGGCGCTGGTCGGGGGTGCGGTGGTTATCGGCGCCTGGGCGCTGGCAATAGCAATCGTCAACTTCGCCAAGGGACTTGGATAACAGTATGGTTCTACAACATGAATGAACTAGCGCAAATCCCCGCAAGCCCAACGCTGGGCGACATTATTCGCGTTACATGGAACGAAGCCATCCGTCCCGCGATTATTTTTCTCTTCGTCTTGGCAACCGTGGTTTTTATTTGGGGTCTTATTGAATTTATCTCTAGCGCCGACAGTGAAGAAGGCCGCACGCGCGGCAAACGAAACATCATCTGGGGCATTGTCGGCATGGCGATTATGCTGGCTACCGGGGCCATTATGACAGTGATAGATAATTTTTTTAAATCGCTTTAATTTTGCTTGGCGTTATGTTTACATAATGCAAAATGAAAAATGACAATGTAAAATTGCAAAATCATTTTGGCATTTTATATATGTCATGTTTCATTTTGATTTTTGCATTTTTAATTTTTCTGCCGCTTACGGTAGAAGTATACGCGCAGAGTGGGCCGGTTAGCGGCTCCTGTCCGGCGGCAGATTTTACCGTGGAGAGCATTCTCAAAACGCTCTCCTGTAATCTAAATAAAAGTATCACGTTTTTAGTGCTGTTGGGCACCGTGATTTTCTTGTGGGGCATTGTCAAGTACATCACCGCCGGCGGGGATGAAACCCGCGTGGAGGAAGCGCGGCGGCTTATTACATATGGTATTATAGGATTAGCCGTTATTGTTGCCGTATGGGGATTTGTAAATGTTCTTATCAATCTTATTTTCGGCGGAGAAACTATCCCCAGCATTCCGGGTGAAGATGTTGTTGACAAGATTTAGCCATGATACCATAAAAATAGCTTATCTACTATACATAAAGGTCTATCTATACATATTATCAACCTAATTGCGCAAGCTAATGAATACTTCATTTATGCGGACGCTCATTGCCACAAGTTTGGCTCTAGCTCCCCTTGCCGCATCCGCGCAGAGATCAATTGAAGATATCTTTGGCGACCTCTCCGGCTTCCTTAATATCATCATCACGTTCCTGATTCTCTTGGCGACCGTGCTCTTTCTGTGGGGTATTGTCAAGTACATCACGGCAGGCGGAGATGAGGAGAAGACGAAAGAAGCGCGCGGCATGATCATCTGGGGCATAGTGTTCCTTGCCATAATGGTAGCGGTATGGGGATTTGTGAACGTATTGCTAGAGTTTATCCTTGAGACAGACAGCTCTACGCCAACCCCGATTCCCGAAGGCCCCCAACAAGAGTAGTTACTATAATGCAATGAAGCATCCTATAACCTACATAGCAAAATTAAATAAGATCGCCATTATTGTTGCCGCAGCTCTAACGCCGCTTGCCGCATCCGCGCAGAGATCAATTGAAGATATCTTTCGCGACCTCTCCGGCTTCCTTAATATCATCATCACGTTCCTGATTCTCTTGGCGAC
>CAYZNS010000003.1:0-54863 GCA_964479945.1 uncultured Candidatus Saccharibacteria bacterium | reverse complement strand
GCGACCTCTCCGGCTTCCTTAATATCATCATCACGTTCCTGATTCTCTTGGCGACCGTGCTCTTTCTGTGGGGTATTGTCAAGTACATCACGGCAGGCGGGGATGAGGAGAAGACAGCAGAAGCGCGGAATATGATAACGTGGGGCATTATATTCCTTGCCATAATGGTAGCGGTATGGGGATTTGTGAACGTATTTCTGGAATTTATCCTGGAACAAAATACCGATACGATTGACCCCGTACCACGAGGTCCCCAACAGGCAAATTTCTAGCGCAGTATATACCCATGACCGAGACTCTCTCGCTTACACGGGAGAGTTTTTGGTAGGGTGAAATATGCGTTTTTTCGCCGTTCTCAAACTATGTATAACGCTCATTCTTTTGGCGGGTTTTTTTAGCGTTGCCCAGAACCGCATAGATCCCGATTTAGGGTGGCATCTTCGCGTGGGAGAGTGGATTGTAGAAAACAAAAGCGTTCCGCACGCGGATATGTACAGCTATACCATGCCCGGGTTCCCGTGTGTTGACCATGAATGGCTGGCGGACGCCGCGCTTCGGCAGCTCTCGGCACACAATACATGGTGGGTTGCCGTTCTACTCTTTACCCTTTTCGCGTTTATTCCGGCTGCCTATTGGATCTATACTGCCCGGTCCCACGCGGACCTTTGGATGATTCTTCTCGCGGCGCTGTTTCTCGCGCGCGTCGCCGGCATACGCCCGCAGATGATTTCATTTTTTTTGTTTTTCATCCTGTTTGAACTGCTGCGGCACATGTATGGATATGAAGAGCATGAACGCCGCCAATCAGCGGTGTCGCGGTACGCATATATACTACCCCTCTTTTTTCTGCTGTGGGCAAATCTGCATGGCGGCTTTATTGCCGGCCTTGGCATATGGGGCATTATGCTTGCCGCATACGGTATTGATCAATGGCGGCGCAAAGGATGGCGCGCGGCGTTCTCATGCATGCGGATAGATGCAGCCTTGTTTCTCACAAGCGCCGCTCTCACGCTCGTAAATCCGTATGACACGGAACTCTATAAAGAGATCATTGCCGCCTCGCTCTCGCAGGATACCCTGGCGCATATCAACGAATGGCAGCCGGCTTTTTCTTCCGGCGCTCTCTCCATTCCCCTCTTTCTTGCCGGCTTCCTTGTGCTTCTCTTTTTTAACAGAGCACATCACGCCGTCTCACCCGCGCTTTTGGGCGCGGCTTTGGCAGCGCTCGCCGTATTCATGCGCTCCGTCCGGAACGGGCCGTTCTTTTTCGTATCCGCTATGCCAATTGCGCAAAAAACTGCGGCGGCGGCTGTACAAACCATGCGCGCAAGCCGGCGAAATCATCCTTTTGGAAAAAAGGAGCTTGCCGTATTTTGGACAGCCGGCATGTTCATCTACGGCGCTCTTTTGGTCTCTTTCACCCGAACGGCTTTGCACGCAGGATCCCCCTATCCCGAAAAAGCGGTTGAATTTTTGCGCGCATTCCCCCGTGCCGATGCCCGGGAGATGCGCCTTTTTAACCCATATGGATGGGGTGGATACCTTATTGCGAATGCGCCGGGCATTCCCGTATTTATAGACGGGCGCATGCCGCACTGGGCATACAAAGACGGAACCGGCGCCATGAAAGACTATATAACAATCACGCGGGATGAAACCGGCTGGCAAGAGCCGTTTCAGAAATATGCAATCAATACCGTACTGCTTAAGAACAGCGAAATGCCTCCGGTAACTCTTCGCGCAAAGCTCCGCGAGAGCATATTGCGGACCGCAATCGGATCCCGGCTTGCCGCCGCTCTTTTTGGCGATGACCATACCGCCAATTTGTCCGCTGTTCTTCCCGCATACGGGTGGGAACTTGTTTACAAAGACGATATTGCGCTTGTACTGGTATGCCCGCCCGCAAACTCGCCGAATTGCTATGGTTTATGATAGTATGAACGTATGAACGATGTATTACTTCCCATCGCCCATGCGCAAATTGACCCTTCGCAGCAATCGCCGGACATTACCATCTCCGGCATCTTTCAGCGGCTTACGGAAATACTAAATCTGGTGATTCCCTTTTTAGTGCTTGTAGCCACCGTAGTGTTTATTTGGGGCATTGTGAAATATATTACCGCGGGCAGCGACGAGAAGCGGCTCGGAGAAGCGCGCAACATTGTCATCTGGGGCATCATCGCGCTGGCGGCCATGCTGGCCGTATGGGGGCTTGTGTATGTACTTTTGAATGCCGTCTTCGGCGACGCCGAACTCCCACCCATCCCCGGCGTGGACATTGAGCCGTTTTTGTAAAACGCGACGCATCACAGAATATACGCTGGATTCCCGTGGAAAGAAACCGTCTAGAACATGAGGAATTTCAGCGCTCCATTGACAACATTGCAAAGGCGGTAAATGCTGATGCGGAGGAACTCATTAAATTCATGGGGGTTACCATCCGTGATTTATAAGTCATATCGGGCAGGAAATCACATTACTCCTGCCCACCTTCTCCGAGCCCGCCAAGTTTGACTTGGTTCATCAAAATTGATGGATTCAGAGAAGGTAAATTGAAAAAGAAAGGAAAGGAATAAGATGTTCGCACGATTGAGCGAAGTTGTTCTTCCGGTTATCATTGGTATTATGCACAAAGTTGAGAAACTAACTATTAAAGAGCAACGAGCGCAAAAGGCTTTCTTGGAGAGCTTGGAAGTTACTCCACGAAAAACAAAGAAACCTGTCGTGGTAGCAATGGTTGGATTAGTGGGTTCTGGTAAAAGTACTGTTGCAAAAGAGCTCGCAAAACACCTTTGTGCTACTGTTATTGAAGGCGATGTTGTTCGTGTATTCCTTCGTAAAGAAGATGAAAAATACGAAGGTATGCGAAAGATTGCCGAGAATGCTATGGAGGAAGTTGTACGGCAAGGTGGCAATATTATTTTGGACAGCGACCATATAGACGTTAAAAAACGGGCAAGCTTACGAGAGAAAACAAAAAAGCTTGGGGCACAAATACACTTTGTTCGTACCCACATAAACTGGGACATTATGGTTGGGTATGCGTTAGCCGCTGACTATCGGGATACCCCCGAGGATTTCTTCGGTGGAGCATCATCCCCTTATCAAGGCGATGCAAAAACCAAAGGTGCTATCGTCAAAACCCGTGAGATGTGGCGCAGAACACCGCATCACTACAAATGGGAAAACACTGGTGGGGGTAAATGGGCACTCAAAAAGCTCCCATTCCCTGTTCTTGCTATGATTGATACAACCACCGACAAATGGAAAGAGGATGTGCGAAAAATAGCGAAGAAACTTTTATCGTAAAACTGGCAACTCTGCTAATGCGAACTTCGTGGGAGGGTTTTATTTTTTCAGAAGTCATTTATAGAAATTCTTATATTCTCCATCGGTAATTTGTTGCTCGTCATGAATAATATCAAACACAGAAACACATTCGTATGTAGAACCTCTTACAATCGTATAGAAATACCGCTTCCCTCTGCGATATTAATAACAATACTTATGGAAGCTCTGCGCAATTGGTCACGGAGATACGGATCAATATGCTTGTTGTTCTTCACAAAATGCAAAATTTCTCTGTTGAGTTCTTTTGCATCGTGGTATACGTTCAGATTTTCAAAATCAAACGGCATAATTGATAGTAATTAGTGTGAGTAATTGGTATTTAGGGATAAAATTTCCTTGTTTATACATAATAATCTACCTTGCCCCAATTACTAAATACAAATTACCAAGTACTCAAAATTTCCACGTTGTGGAAATTTTATGAGCGGGTAACGGGAGTCGAACCCGTCTTTCCACCATGGCAAGGTGGCATAATACCGATATACGATACCCGCAGTTTGATTATCCTACTATGGTACAGTAGAATTATAACGTTTTTAACATATCCTGCAAGTACACGCTGGGGTGGCGAAATGGAAGCCGCGCTAGCCTTAGGAGCTAGTGGGAGAAATCCCGTGGGAGTTCGACTCTCCCTCCCAGCACCATATATTATTTTTTAACCTCCGGCAGCAGCGCATCCACTACCGCGCAAAGCGTCTCTTGGCTTTCTGAAGATATGGCTAATTTCCGGCAAGCGTTTTTGGCATTCTTGGCGTGTTGTTCAATATGTTCACGCGCGTATTCGTAAGACCCTGTTTTATCCAGAAGCTCAATCACGCACAAAACTTCTTCCGGTGATAAATTTCCCTTCTTACTGTAAATATCCGCGAGCGTTGCTTTATCTTCCGGAGAAGCATGGTCGCGCGCGTATAAAACCGGGGGCGTTTTTTTCTTTTCATACATATCATTGTGCGCCGTTTTTCCCGTAAGCGCGCGGTCGCCCCAGATGGAAACCATATCATCGCATATCTGATACGCAAACCCAAGCTCCGTACCATATGTCCACAACGCATGCTCCGCCTCGACGCCAACGTTTGCCAATATACCAGCCGCCTTTGAAGCAGCGCCGACCAGCGCGGATGTTTTTTTGGCAACCATGTTCATATAATATTCTTGGTTCACAAAAGCATCAGACAAACCCGCCTCTGTAAGAGTAAAATCCAGAAACTGCCCTTCTATCACCTCAAGAAACTTTCCTTGTAAAAACTTCTCCAGCGCCGCGCCTCTATCTGTCCCTGCCGCCGCGTCACTCAACAGCATATGCGCCAGAATCAACTGCCCGTCTCCCGCATTGATGCCGTGATTGATACCCCACAGCTTCCATACGGTGGTGCGACCCCGCCGGTATTCATCACGATCCTCTATATCATCGTGAATAAGCGTAAAATTATGGAATACTTCCAGAGCTGCGGCTGTCTTTACCGCCTGTTCATCCAACACGCCGAATGCATCCGCCAAAAGAAGGCATAACCCGGAGCGAAACCGCTTGCCGCCATAGACGGAAACGAGATTCCCCCGCTCATCGGCAAACCCGAAAAAATATCGCATCATGTCATACATGGCAAGCCGCGGCTGCGCATCCAAAATACGCCTGATTTCCTTCTCCACCAGCGCCGCGTATGGTTCAAATAAATGCAATACTTCCTTTGGTTCTTTCATGTATTACGTCCCGAAATTACGTTTCGCCTCCGCAAAAAACTCCAGTGCTTTATTGAATTCCTCTTTGCCAAAATCCGGCCACAGCACATCGGTGAAATACAGCTCGGCGTATGCCGCCTGCCACAGCAAAAAGTTAGAGAGCCGCTTAGCGCCCCCCGTACGGATAATTAGGTCAACATCAGGGAAATCCCGCGTCCAAAGATAATTTGAAAACGCAATCTCATCCAGCGCGGCAATGGCGGCAGGCATAATTTTTTTAATGGCGGAAACTATCTCCGCTCTTCCCCCGTATGACAACGCGATGCCGAGCATACCAGCTGTGTTATTGCCGCTTTCCGCTTCTATGGCTTCCATGGAACTTCTTATATCCTCAGGGAACTTTGACTTTTCCCCGATAAACAGAATGCGCATCCCCTGCGCTTGCAGATCTTGAAGCCCGTTTTGTAAGACGGTCCGCATAAGCTCTAAAAGATATGAGACCTCTTTTTCGCTTCGTCTCCAATTCTCCGTGGAGAACGCATACACTATCACACGCGTAACGCCCGCTTCCCGCGCCCACCCTAAACATTTTTTTAACGTCTCGTAGCCGCGCCGATGGCCTTCAACTGCCAGCAAACCGTTATTCCGCGCCCATCGGCGATTGCCGTCCATTATTATACCTATACACCTTGGTTTATTTTCATGAGACATTATTATTTTTTTGTTACACATGTATTATATCCACACAATACAAAATACAAATATCAAAATGTAAAATGACAATTCAAAATTTTAAATTTTTACATTGTCATTTTGATTTTTAAACTTTACATTTTACACTTCATTTTACTATCGCTTAATAAGTGATTGAAAAATCTTCAAATTCCCCTGTTGCATCCTTCCATGCTGCTTCAACAACGTCTACGCGTGCCAATACGGGGCCTTTGCGCAGCTTTTCTATCAATACTTCCAACTTCACGCGTTCCCCTTCCGCAACAACGGTAACACTGCCATCCGTGTTGTTGCGAACAAAACCTAAAAGCCCCAAGCGGCGGGCTTTGCGCTGTGCAAAATCCCGATACAGTACCATCTGCACGCGCCCGGTAATATGGCATTCAATACGTTCAATGTCCTCAGTCATACACATAAAAACAATAACTTTTTGAAGAGCTATTAATAGAACGCCGGAGAATAAAAACTTGTTTTTGTGGGCACGGTGGGAGTTGAACCCACATGGTCATAAGACCACGACATTTTAAGTGTCGCGCGTATACCTATTCCGCCACATGCCCATTGAATTTTAACCAAGCAGCTTTTGTTTTATTCTTTCCGCTCCGCCCGCGATGGCTAGTTGTTAAGCTATGGCAATTGGGACACAAAACGCGAAGGTTCTCTATCCGATTGTCGTGTCTATTGCCATTAATATGATCCAATTCCAACGGAAGATAACCATCAACAGTTCTCTTCGCCCATTTGCATTCTTCGCAGTGTTGAGGTTTCAGATCAGCATTAAACAGCCTTTGTTTTAATTTAAAACTCTGGTAATAACTGCCTTCTACCAAAATTTGCTCTAATGAAAGTTGTGGCTTCCCTAAACCAGTGAGTCCTGCATTCCAACCTCTTCCTTTAAAATGAGAAATATTGAGCTTGAGTTCCTTAATATATTTCTTTATCTGATCATAGTTACCCCCAGCTTCCCGTAAATTCAGTTTCATCAAGACCTGCCTATAACTTATAGATTTTTTTACAGCGTCGCGAAGCTGTGCCTCACTCCACGACCTCTTTTTTCTGATATGGTACATAATTTTATAGTGTACCATAAACGGAAGACGCAATACAAACAGTTATGTTTTACGTCTTCCGTCTTAAGACTTGAACTTTTTGAGGCGTCGGCGGGAATCGAACCCGCGTATAAGGGTTTTGCAGACCCTTGCCTTGCCACTTGGCTACGACGCCAAAAAGTTTATACGGGACAGACCCCGCCGTTTCAAAATTTTCAATTCTTGAAAATTTTGAAACCCAGGGTTGCATTATACAAACATTGAAGCAACCCGCAAAAAAGCAAAAATGTTTGCTTTTTTGCCAACTTGGCTACCAGACCTTGCCACTTGCTTGCCCGCCACAGCTTAAATATATATTATTCCCTGCCTTCTTCCAAGAGTTTCTCTATCCGCTCGCGCTTCAGTTCCGCGTCATCCAACTTAAACCGCACTGCCGGCATATGTTTAAGCCGCAGCACGTCCTTGGCATGCGCGTTAAATGCATGCTGGAGGTGGCGGAATTTTGCAAGGTGCGCGCCAATGCGATCCGTTGGAAAAATGGAAATATACACATCGGCATGATGATGATCCTCGGAAAGTATGGCATGCGTTACCGTAAGAAGAACGCCCGGTGGTATATCGGCATGGCTTTTAAGAAAATCAGCTGCTTCCTCCAACAGGAGAGATTCAATTTTTTCATTGCGATGGGACATAAGAGTTGGATTCGAAAATACTTACCGAACTTTATGTTCTGAATATGTCACAATACTATCTCCCACGTCCAGCTTACCCTCCACATCCGCCGCAAGTCCGCATTGCTTATTGACGCCAACCTCGTTGGCATCTATTTTATTCTCCTGCAAGTTTGTCACAACGCCTTTCCCCGCCACGGCGCCCGCCCGCATAATTTCAAACAGCGCGCCATTCTTTATGACGCCCTGCGTAACGATACCGCCGAACACATGTTTTTTGCCGTCACGCTTGAATACTTTGAGAATTTTCAAATTGCCTTCATCTATACGCTCTGTCTGTACCGGTATGCGTTTTACGAACTCGCCTTCAAGCCAGTCCAGAAGCTCGTAAATTATCTCTGATATATGAATAGTGATGCCGTACCGCTCCGCAAGCAATGCCGCCGATGCGTGCACGCGTACGCGAAACCCTACTATCAAAGCGCTCGGCACGTCGGCAACGGCTTTTATATCATCCTCGGAAATATCCCCAATGTCGCTGCGCAGAATGCGAACCGCAAGCGGTAGTACGGCTAATTTCTCAATTTCCTGCTCCAATGCTTCGCGCGAACCGGCAACATCCGCTTTGATAATCAAAGAAACTTCAATGCTATCCGCCGGACGTTCTGCAACCATACTGTCTGTCGCGGCATCTGCCACCTGCGCCGCTGCTTGGGCTGCTTGTTTGTCCGGATATGTCATAAACAAATCTCCTATATGGGGAGGATTTGAAAATCCCAGCACGCGGATCGGGCTTGCAAACGACGCTTGCGGCACGGCAGTTCCGCTGCTGTCTTCCATAATGCGTATGCTTCCTACCACGGTACCGCTTGCAAGCCAATCACCTCTTCGCACCGTGCCGTTTTTGATGAGCAGCGTTGCCACAACCCCGCGCTGGCGGTCGCGATACGACTCAATCACCACGCCGCTGCCCGGCACATCAGGAGATGCTGCCAACTCTTCCATATCAGCTTGCAAAAGAATAAGATCCATGAGTTCTGGAACTCCAGCGCCCGTGCGCGCGGAAATCTCTGCGACCGGCACGTTACCGCCCCATCCCTCCACCAGAACTTCATGTTCAGCAAGATCACCCTTCACCCGATTCGCATCGGCTTCGGGTTTGTCCATTTTATTTATTGCCACCAAAAACGGTATGCCGACATCCCGCGCCGCGCGGACCGCTTCCGTCGTCTGAGGTTTTACCCCATCGTCCGCCGCGACAACAAGTACGGCAACATCGGCAACGCGCGCCCCGCGCGCGCGCATGCGGGAAAACGACTCGTGCCCCGGCGTATCCAAAAAGGTAATACGCTTGCCGTTATGCTCAACTTCGTACGCGCCGATATGCTGCGTGATGCTTCCGGATTCCTTCGCTGCAACATTGGACGAGCGGATAAAGTCCAGCAGCGTCGTTTTACCATGATCAATATGGCCCATAATAACCACCACCGGAGGACGTGGCACTGAATTAGTTTCTTTTACTTTTTTTTCTTTAGCACTCTGCATAACCTTATAAATTCAAAATGCAAAGTGCAAAGTGCAAAATTTTGGTGTCCCGACCCGTGTCGGGTCGGGACTATTTATAATCGCGCAAAGCACGATACCATAATTTTACATTTTGATTTTTGAATTTTAAATTAACTTACTTGTATAGCCCGCTGTATTGCTTCCATCTCTTCCTTTGAAAGCTGATAGGCGGACGCGCCGGCCTGTACCGGCTTGCCATATATCCGCACGCCATCGCGCGCGTAGAGGCTTGATATAACCACGCCGTTGTGCGCTTCGTCAAGAAGAGCGATACAGAAGCTCTGATCTCCCCCCGCGTCGCGAAAAGGATTAAACCGCACAATGCCCACATTCTGCACGCTGCCGCGCAGCTTCTCGCGCGCTTCCGCAATGCGCCCGTCCAGCGCCTGCAGCGACCGGCGCGTATCCATAACTTCCCTCCGCAACAATACAAATACATCTTCCAGACTTTTCGCGTCTTTTCCAGTAAGGAAGGCGCCGAGCCGCCGGTCAAGCCGCCGCATCCGTACCGCCAGCACAACAAGCGTTAAACCCAACAAAACCACTATGCCGGATAAAATTATATCAATGTTTGTGTAGGCACCCATACGTTAGGTTACTTTGAATAACGAAATGAGTTCTTGTCATTGCGAGCGTAGCGAAGCAATCCCGTGAATGCTTGAAAATTACGGGATTGCCGCGTCGCTTCGCTCCTCGCAATGACACCGTTTTCTGCATTTCGTTATTCACAGTGTGTAAGGTATATCCAATATTAACACGCCGTAATGGAAAAAGCAAAAACCCCTCCGACCCAGGTCGGAGGGGTTTTGCTTACCTAGCCACAAGGATACTAGTTAGACAACGTTGAGCTGTCCAGACCCGTAGAGAGGAGTCCCGGCACTTTAAAGCCGTTCATCCAGTCCGCAGTTGCTACGCCATGCGTGGTAGTTGCGTCAGACGAGTAATCCGTCCAGATAAAGCTGGAGCTGGATGCAATGCTCGCAGTACCGCCGGCAGAACCATAACCGGTACCCAGGACCGCATTGGCAGTATCCGCATCAACAAATGATACTTTACCCATCGTGAGAGCATTCGCACCTGTTAGTACCAACCGCGGTGAGCGCGCATCATCACCTAAGAGCTTCGTGGATACTGAATCTGCTGAACCATCCGTGGTAATATCCGCGCGAAGTTCAAAGGTATGCGTCTGGCCTGCCGGAACTGGCACATAGGCCGTGGAATAGTCCGTGGTGTCTGCATAGATACGCACAATCAACTGACTGTTAGCATTGTAGTTGCCAATATGATCCAACATGGCTGCTGCCGAGCCGGTTGCCGCCGCTACCCGCTTGTTGTCGGTTGTGTTCCACAGCGTGAAGTTCGGAAGCGAAGTGGTAAAGGTAGTTACACCTGTGGTTGCGACAGAGAACATGAACTTGTGGACTGCCACATCATACGCCGGATCCGCCGTAACCTTAAACTTGTAGATTACATGGTTACCGGATGTAAGCGTGGTTACCGGAATGGCTACGCGTTCCAGCGTGGGCACAGACCGGAAGTACACAATGCCGTTTCCGGTTATGTCTTCTGCCGTGGATGAATGCACGCTGCTACCGGATGCGCTGCCAAGCGCCTTGTTCTTGGAAGACGTCGCGCCGTCATAGTCAACACCCACAAGCTGACCCGCTTTGCCCGGCTGGCTCGCGCCAATGGAAGCCAAATCAACTTTCACGGTCAATTCCTTAAAGCTATCGGCCGGAATTATGAAAGAACCGCTGCCGGATGACGGGAAAGTGAAGTCTTCCACACCGTCCACGAACGAAGGCGTCTTGGACTGCACTAACGTAGCGCCGTCGTAGAGATACACCTTGCTGATATCAGAAGCGGAAGATGAGCCCGTAGTGTCAATCTGCAGCCGCAGATCGGTCAAGGCAAACTGTTCCGTGGTGGTGGTAATACGCAATACGTTTACCGTTACCCCCGTAGCGCCCGCCGTTACCCATTTTTCGGTTGGAATAGAGGGGGCCGCCGCAACTGACCAGCCGCCGCCTGTCTTGATGGTAATTTTCGCCGCCGTAGAAGAAGAGAACGTTTCCGTGATATCCGCGCCGGTAGAAACACCTGCTGTACCCCAATCACCGTCCGTTAAACTCACGAAGTTGAACCGCGCGCCGTCATCCGCATCGTGGCCTGTGGTAAGATTGCCCTTCAAAGATAGAATCTTTGTTGTGCCTTTCGGTACCACCAAGCCGGGAGAGTCAAGCGTGAATGACAGTGTTGCCGCTGTATTGTCCGTATTGCTGGAAGGGTTGTTCACATTGGAGCCAGTGTTGAGCGCCGTTGAACCATCAAAGAGCCGCAATGCCTGGAAGTTGTCAAGGTCGGAAGCGTCCGGTTGGAACCGAATCTTCACTACCGTAACTTTGAGATCTTCACCGGAAGCGGTGGCATCCAGCACATACCGGCCGAGTTCCACGCCGTTAGCGCCTTCCACATACGACTGGTTGCCCAAAGATTGATCAACAGAAACCGTCAACGATCCTGCCTTCACCGTCTGAACATTTGCCGATACGGATGATGCCGGGGTCGGCGTGATGCTGTTGCCGGTGGTATCGCCCGTTACGGACGTAATTGCCGTAGAAGGCGTGAATGACAGTTTAATGGTGTCATTGTTCTCCCATCCATTGTCCAAATTGCCGCGCACGGTGTACACATTTTCGCCAACCGGAACTGTAATAGTATCCGTTATGGTTACTTTATGCGTTGTGCCGGAAATAGTCGGATCTGTCGGACCGCCAACCGCATTGCCATTGGAGTCATAGATAGTGATGTTGTCCAATACAGACTTCTCGCCGCCACTGTCATTATCGGTCGTCGCAATAGTAATTACCCAGGAATTGAACGATACCGCCTCGCCGCGAACTTCAAGGAGGAATGCGCCAAGCGCTACATTGTCCTCGCCGTTTGCAATGTTGGTTGCAGAGACATCATTAGATTTCTCAACGCGGAGAGAACCTGCGCCGATTTCAACCTGGTCGGCGTCAAACCGCGGCTGGGCATCCTGGAATTCCGCATCGTCGTCGTTGTCCGCGGTTGTCTCCGTAGCGGACGGCTGGAATTTGTAGCTGTTTGTCGCTCCTACGAATACAAAGTCGTCATATCGATACAAGTCAAAGTCAATAGTGCGGCCGGAGCCGGAAGCAATGTCTGCTTTTATGTACACCTCCTTTGACTCGCCTTTCTTGATCAAAACGCCGTTTCCTGAAAATACCGCTTTGTAGTACTTGCCGTCATCGCTGACAGTCGGCGTGTAATCCGTGCCATCCGCGTTGACAATTACGTTTTCAAGATCTGCTTTCGCCGCAGAACCCGACTGATTCCAGCGGATGGACTTCATATATACATCTTCCGCGGATCCAGCAGTTGCCTTCAACGCAGAGAAGATATATCCTGTAGTACCCACTTCTTTCGTCGGGCTCACGTTGCCGGGGTCGTTTGTACCGCGGGCAAGAGTAATGGTCCCGATGGAAAGCGAGTTATTGACCTCATGTGCCGTTCCCGTGATAGGAAGCGTGCCGTTCACCTGTGCCGTAGTATTAACAGCTACGAGAGCCAGTGACGGGCGCTGACCCACATAGCTTGCGAGATCAGACGCCATGTTGCCGGCGAGGTAATAGGTCTTGGTAGTACCGGCCGGAACCGTAAAGTCATCCGACAATACTGCCTGGTGCGTTGAATTCAACGTCTTTGGAACTGCCGTGATTGGCGACATGTCGGAATCCAACACTACGACGCCGCTGAAAGCCGCATCATTCGCCAAGCCCGTGCGCTCCACGGTAATGGAATCAACCAGTACGTTGCCGTCAGAGGATGCCGTAAGCGTAAATGCGGTAAATGGAATATGAATACCATTCTTTACCGCGAGCGTAGACGCCGGATGGCTGCCCGCGCCTACCGTTACTCCCGTGCCTGTGCCAGTCGTTGGCGGAGGAGGCGTTGTTGGCGGAGGAGGCGTTGTTGGCGGAGGAGGCGTTGTTGGCGGAGGAGTCGTCGCAACTAGCGTAGTGTATTGCGCCTGCGATGACGGACCCCAATAACCGGTTCCCTGGGAAAGCCCCACGGGCGCCAAAACCTGCGCCGAATACCGATTCTGCCACTTAATTACCGCGCTTCTCGTAATGGGACCAAAGTACATGGTCTCATTGCCCGGGGATCCCGCGCCGCTTGCGGCGAGCTGGAACCCTGCCGAGTTGAGATATCGCTGTAAGCACTGCACGTCCGCGCCCTGCGAGCCTACGGTGAGGCTGCGGGTAAACGTGCATTGCACCATGCCGGGGGCAGGAGCGCTGCTCCCTCCCAACGCTGCTAACTGTGCCTGAAGCGTTGCGATCTGCGCCAGAAGCGTTTGAATCTGGGCATTGAGATCGTCAACAGTCTGGCCGTATGCCGCCATCGGCATAAGCACGCCCAAGCCGGACAGCCATACGGCCGTCGTCAGGCTGACGAACACAGAAGTGGCTTTTTTTGCCATCTTCATAAATTTACTCATATAATGTTTCTCCAATAAATTATTAATGTGGCGCAAAGAAGACAATCCCTCGACCAAGGCATTGCCCTCTATAAAGCGCCAATCTACTAATAAACAATTTGATCGTTGAGCACTTGTGTATTCAGTTTTCAAAGTTCTTTTCTCACCGGGTTGCCTCTTTCACAGACTCAGCTTTAGGTATGTAACCCGCACTACCGTTGCGGCGTTATGAAATAACCAAAGCAAAACCCATGAATTCGCGCTTACGTATTCAGTATAAGCAGGAAACAAATTTTCCAAAAGGCTAACCACCCAAAAACTGTGGATAAACATACAGAAAAGATCTGTGCACTTAAAGCTACCTAATCCGCGTACAGGCGTCAATACCTTTACAAAACCATTAGGATGTGCCCAAGACTGCCACATTATCAGGAAGCGCGTATTTGCGCCATCTTCTCTCTCCTCTGCTCTGTATCACGCCGGATTCCGTGAGCGCAATTAGATCACGCTGCACTGTTTTAGGGCTTACGCCGGAACCGCATAAAGACGTAACTTCCCCTACCCCCAACCATCCATGCTTGTGGAGTATTTTTTTTATGGATTCTTGCCGTTCGTTACTAGATGACGGCTCTTCTTTGATTTTCTTACTATCCAGAGAGCCAGATTTTGTTCCACCTGAACGTCCCGCCGAGAGTTTTTGAATATCCTCCGTGTCCTTTTTAAAAAAAGTATGTCCTATAGAAATGTCCCATAGATTTTCTAATGTTGTATCGGACATTTTTGCTATCATTTCTGATAGTATGTCCGATATAATCACATACTCTTTTTCGAGTATTTGGAAATTTAAGCGAGCAATAAAACCTCCCCGTCCCGCCACCGCAAGCGTACCACGCAGCGAGTAGCACACATTCCGCGCTTGCTCCAGCATATCCGAGCGCGTGGCGTTCTTTTTATTGCTATTCTGCTCAATACAGTCATTTATTTCTATCGCGTCCCTGCGCATTTTCCACTTCATAGGCTCTTCATCCGGCAAAAAATCGGTAACGCGATATACCGCTGCGGTTGCCCGCAAAGCGCGTTCTTCAAGAGGCATGTTTTCCCGTATGTCCGCGTGTGGCATACAGGTAATCTATAGGACGTCCTATAGAATTGTCAAATGCATATAAAAGACATATAGGACATTATAAAGGACATATATTTCTATAGGACATTTTTAGTGTCCTATATGTCTTATATGATCCTGTGTTGCGGAATAATCATAAATTCTCTACCTCTGGATGTGCCGAGCTAAGCTATCCACACCGCCCTACGGGCGTGTGTAGAGCTCAGCTAGTCACATCCTGGCTTCTACTCTCTGTCTTCCTGTTCTATAATAATCCGCTTTCCCATCTTGCGTATGCGGATCCGCTGGCGCTCGCGCCAGCCTAAGTCGCGCAGTATCTCAATGGGGAGCGTTAGCGCAAAGCTGCGTTTTGCAAACCGGAACAAGACGCGAATATTTCGTTCATCAAATGATCTGCGTGGCATAGTAAAAATGTAAAGTGTAAATATCAAAATGTAAAATGTTGGTATCGTTTCGCGATGTTTATACAATCCCTCGATATTTTGCATTTTGATTTATAGTTCAAATTTTTCCGCCGGTTCTTCCACTCTTGGAAACAGCGCTTGCGGTTTTGAGACTATATATTCACTCTGCTCCTCTATTTTATTGTCAGACGTGACGCCCAAAACTTCCGCAAGCGCGCTTGCAGTCGCCGGCAGAAAGGGCAAGAGCAGCGGTACCGACACGTTGAGCGCGGAGAGTATATTCCAAAGTACCGCCTGCGCCTGATCTTTGTCTCTTTCTATAAGCTTGTATGGCTCGTAATCCTGAATATATCTGTCAAGCGTGCGAAAGAGCTGCATCACTTCCAGTAGCGCATCGCCCAGCCGATAATCCTGCCACGCTGCCCGGTACTGCGGCGCGGTTTTATTCTCCACAAACCACGAGACAGTGGTACTCCCTATTTTAAAATCGCGCCGGGGCAAGCCCAGAATATCTATGTCGGCTTTCAAGGGAACTACGGCAAGCGCTACATCGGGTGGACGCTGCATGCGCCCGCCGAAATACTTTTCCGCCATAGCCGCCGTGCGCGCTACCAAATTGCCAATGCCGTTTGCCAAATGCGCGGTATATATTTCATGAATACGTTCTCGCGTAAGATCAGTATCTTCAAAAACGGAGACATGTCCGAGCAGCGCGTACCGCACCGCTTCCGTGCCGTACGTGTCCACAAGCTCGAAAGGATCTATCACATTCCCCAACGACTTGGACATTTTTTTACCCCCGGAATGAATATGGCCATGCACCAGAATACGGCGCGGCAGCGGCAAACCAGCCGCGAGCAGCATGGCAGGCCAAATAACGGCATGAAACCGCAAAATATCCTTGCCGATGACATGCATATCCGCCGGCCAATATTTTTCAAATGTTGCGTATGAGCCGGAACCAAACCCCAATCCCGTGAGATAATTAGAAAGCGCGTCGCACCATACATACATCCGATGCTCGGCATCCCCCGGCACCGGAATGCCCCACGGAATGTCTTTCGCGGGGCGGGAAAAACTTATGTCCTGGGCTCCTTCCGCGAGAAACGCCAGCGCTTCGTTTTTTCGCTTTTGGGGCAAAATCTCCAACGTGCCCGATTCAATGCGCCGGCGCACTTCTTCGCCGAATTCCGAGAGCCGAAAGAAGTAATTCTCCTCCTCAACCTGTTCCGGCGCATGCCCGTGATCTTCGCATACGCCATCCACAAGATCTTTTTCCGTAACAAACGCTTCATGCCCCACGCAGTATAATCCCCGATACGTTCCCTTATATATATTCCCTTGTTTGGCAATACGGCGCCAAAGTTCTTCCGCGCCCGGCCAATGCCGTTTGGCATCCGATGTGCGGATAGCGCCGTCCGGCAGGACGGACAATTTCGCGAGCAGTTCCGAAAACAACTTCGCATGGCTCTCCACAAATGCGGCGGGAGACTTCCCCGCCGCCTCCGCCGCGCGGGCAATTTTAGCGCCATGCTCGTCCGTGCCTGTCAGAAAAAAAACATCATCACCTTGAAGGCGCCGGTAGCGCGCGATGGCATCCGCCTGCAAAAACTCAAGCGCATGCCCGATATGCGGCGGCGCGTTTACGTATGGAATGGAGGTGGTTATGTAGAATTTTGACATGCAAAAAGAAAAAGATAATTATTCTAATTACCCTAATTGACCTAATTATTCTAATGAAATCCCAATGACCAAATAATTTAAATCCCAAAAGAAACTATATATATTGATGATTGGGTATTAGGATTTGGACATTCCTTAGGTCAATTAGAATAATTAGAGCAATTAGAATAATTTTTATGGGACATTTTCAAACACATGCTTCTCTTTTGCAACGTCATCCACATATTCCAGCACCGCGGACGCGATGGGTACCGCAAGTATCAAGCCGACAAAACCAGCAAGCTTTCCGCCCACCAAGAGCGATATAATAACCAGCAGCGGCGGCACGCCAACCGCTTTGCGCACCACCAAGGGATAGATTAAATGATTCTCCATTTGCTGGACAAGGATATATAACAACACCGCCCACAGCGCCAGTATAGGCCCTTGAATAAAAGCCAAAAGAACAGCCGGTATGGCGGCGAGAATGGGGCCGAATATCGGAATAAGTTCGAAAACAGCCGCAAGTATGGCTAACAGTAGCGCATATTTTACGCCAAGCAGTGTTAACCCAAAATATACCAAAACGCCCACCAGAACACCCAACAAAAGCTGGCCCTGCAGCCAGCGCCCGATTTTGCGCTGCGAGCGCATCCACAAACCAATAATATACCCTTCATGTTCCAACGGGGTGATTACTTTAAGGAAATTGGCGATGCCGTTCTCCTGCACCGCAAAATAAAACGAGAGTACTACCACCAGTATAAACGAAAACGCGCCGCCAAAGAGGGACGAGCCGACGGCGGAGCCGGCTGAAAAGAAGGACCCCAAGTTGCCGTTGATGAATGCGCTTAACGTATCTGTTACTTGTTCCGCGGGAATGGAAAGATATTCCGGCGCGTGTGAGTAATACGCGCTTAAATTTTGCCGCAGCTGCATTACCGTGTCTTCCAGAGAAGTTGGAAACGTTACGGCGAAGTTGCGAAGCTCGCTTATAAGCGGCGGCACCAACAAGTAAAATATCAATGCAAAAACAGCGGCTGTTGTTATATATATGGTAAGAACCGCCAATGGCCGCGGGAAGCGAAATTGCTGAAGCCGCCTCACGCCAGGGTCTATAGCGGACGCGATAACAACAGAAAGGAGCAGAATAAGCACTACGTCGCGCACCATATACAAAGCGGCAAGGCCCAACAACAAGAGAAGGGTCTTTAAAATAGTCCGAGTTGAAATTTCTATTATTTGGCGGGTAGGCATAGAGAAAATTTAAAATTCAAAAATCAAAATGCAAAACTTTTTTGATATTTACATTTTCATTTTATTATATACTAAGCAACTCCTCAAACTCCATATTCGCTCTATGCGGCCCGATTATCGCCAGTCGTAAGAATCCTGGCTGAAACATGTCTTCCGCGGCTTTCTCCACCTCTGCTACGTTTACGGCGTCAATACGAGCCATAACTTCTTCGGGAGAAATAACGCTGCCGTAAAACAATTCATGGCTGCCGTAAAATGACGCCGCTTCATCGGACGATTCCAAGCTGATGGCAAATTGACCACGCCAATAATCCTTCGCGCGCTGCAATTCCCGGCTCGTGACGCCGCGCACGCGCATTTTTTTCAGCTCGGCCGCAATTCTGCGCACCACTTCTTTCGTCTTTCCGTGCGGCACGCCCGCATACACGGAAAAATATCCCGTATCCGTAAACTGCTCCGCCATGGCGGCCACCGTATATGCCAAACCGCGCTTCTCGCGAATTTCTTCAAACAAGCGCGAGCTCGTTTTGCCGCCCAGAATGGTGGCAAGCAAATGTACGGCATATCGCTGATCATCAAACATGCCGCACGCTGCCGTACCCATCACAAGATGAGTCTGATCCGTTTTCTTAAACTCCAGATGCACAGCCGGCCGCCGCGCGCTGCCGTTTTCTTTTTTTGATGCCGCCTGCCGCTTTGCGGCACCGGCCGGAAACCGCGCAAATGCCCGGGATGCGCGGCTTATGGCGTTGTCCTCACCAACATTCCCCGCCACCACCAGTACCGCGTTTGATCCTACATAATGGGACTTGCGATACGCGAGAATGTCCTCCCGGTGAAGGCCGCGCAAACTCTCGGGTGTGCCGATAATTTCCCACCCCATCGGCGTGTCTCCGTACATGAGCGCCTCAAATACATCGTGCACATGCCGGCGGGGCGAATCCAAATACATGCTTAACTCCTGAAAAATAACGCCGCGTTCTTTTTCTATCTCTTCGGCCTTAAACAAAGGCTCCAGCAGAATATCGGAGACAATCTCCAGCGCCAGCGGAAACTGGCGGGATGCCGCTTTTACCCAATACCCCGTGTATTCCTTCGCGGTAAAAGCGTTGTGCTCGGCGCCGATGTCATCCAGCGCCTGGCTCACCTGCCCGGCCTTGGGACGCGTTTTGGTACCTTTGAAAAACAAATGTTCCAGAAAATGCGATACGCCGTTTATGCGCTTCGTCTCGTACCGCGATCCCGTGCCGAACAGCACCAAAAGCGTCAAGCTCTTGGTATCCTTCATGGGCGCCGTGATAATACGCATCCCGTTTTTGAGGGTGGTTTTCGTGTGATGCATGTAAGTTCTAATCCGATTTTAAAATTTTAAAAAACTCCTGCGGATTCAATTCGGCATCGCGCAAGATTTTTAATAACAATCCGCGTCCTATTGTTTTATGATCCGGTACCGTTACTGACTTTCTGCCTTCACAAACCAAGCGAACATGGCTCCCCCCAAGGACTTTTATAAGCTCATTGCCGGAACATAAAGGAAAACGCGCCATGGTTATACCGTAATAGTATGCAAGCTCAACTCTTGCGGATGATACAATCTAAGAATGTTCCTGTTTTCCGGCTCTTCCAAAAGAAGATCAATAACTTCGCGTATATTGTTGAGCGCCGTATCAAGCGTTTTTCCCTGACTGTAACATCCACCAAAAAGCGGACACTCTACCACATAAAAGCCATCCTCATCTTTTTCGACAAAGAGAGGCAACTGCGTATGATGTTTTGCATGTTTGTCCATGGTCATATTATACATCTTCTGTGCGTGCAGTCAATGCACTTGTTGCCAAATAAAAAGGAGCTTCTTGAGGAAACTCCCGTCGCGGATAGTGGATTTGCACGAAGTTAAAAACCGGCAAAGAGGCAAGTTTATGCGCCTCTGCAATTTCAGACCTTCGTGCCTAGACCATTTTGGAAATTAACACTGGATAAGGTCCCGACTTATCCTGGCAACTACTTCTATAAAAACCGTAGAACTTTGAGCCCGGTCTCTTTGCTTTCAGCAACTTTTTCATCTTATTTTCAGCTGTTTCCTTTGACTTCGCTTCCACAAACATCAGCACAAGCATAGTACTCCCCTTATACTCCTCACCTTTGCGAAGATATTGGATTTCGCTCCACCAGAGACCTTTTCGCTCTTTCTCAACAAGTATCCCATCCATAACACTTTACCTTCCTTTCTTATGAATTTACTCGCTTTATACCATCTCTCCGAAGTACGCGTCAAGGTCGGCTATGGATTTTCTGATTTGTTCGGCCGTGTCTCTATCGCGCACCGTTACGGTGTCGTCTTCCAGCGTCTGAAAATCCACCGTGACGCACCACGGCGTGCCAATTTCGTCCTGCGCGTAGTAGCGCTTGCCGATGTTACCGCGCATATCCGTCGTAACTCGTAACTCGTAACTCGTAACTCGTAGTTTGTTGTATATGCCTTGCGCTTTTTCAACAAGTTGTGGTTTGTTGGCAAGTAACGGGAATACCGCGACTTGGTACGGGGCGAGTTTTGGCGGGAGTTTAAGATATACACGCTTGTCTTTGCCTTCGCCTGTTTCCCGATAGGTATCCAGCAGCACCGCCAGCGCCGAACGGTCCACGCCCCACGTTGGTTCTATAACATGTGGCCAAAACTCCTCGTTTGTGTCCGGGTCGCGGTATTTGAGATTTTTGCCGGATGCCTTCTCATGATTTCGCAAATCAAAATCCGTACGATAGGCCAAGCCGTAGAGTTCTTTGCGCCCGAACGGAAAGTCGTACTCAAAATCCATGGTGCGCTTGGAATAATGCGCCCGCTCGCCGTCCGGAATGTCTATTTCATGCACGTGCGCCAAATCAACGCCCAAATCTCCAATCCATCGCTTTATCTCGTCCTGCCAATGATCAAACCGATCCTTCCATTCTTCTTCGCGCACAAAATATTCTATCTCCATCTGCTCAAACTCCCGCATGCGGAAAATAAAATTCCCGGGCGTGATTTCGTTGCGGAATGCTTTGCCGGTCTGCGCGATACCAAACGGCAGCTTGGGACGCATGGTATCCAGCACGTTTTTGAAATTGACGAACATCGCCTGCGCCGTCTCGGGGCGGAAATACACTTCATTCGCTTTTTCTTCCGCCGGCCCGAGAAATGTTTTAAGCATCAAATTAAACTTCCTTGGAGTGGTTAATTCTCCTCCACATTCTGGACATTTTTGATTTTGATTTAAATCTGAAATCTGAAATCTGAAATCTGAAATTTCACCAAGTTCATCAAACCGAAACCTCTGATGACACTTTTTACACTCGACGAGCTCATCAGCAAAACCGGCGCCGAGGTGTCCGGACGCTTCCCATACTTTCGAATTCATCAGCAAAGCCGCATCAATACCAAATACATCACTCCGCGATCTGACAAACCGATCCCACCACATCTGCTTGATAGTATTCTTAAGCTCGACGCCTAACGGACCGTAGTCCCAGGAATTTGCAAGGCCGCCATATATCTCCGACCCGGGAAAGATAAAACCGCGCCGCTTGCAGAGCGACACAATCTTGTCCATTAAATCGTTTTCCATATTTTTACGTTCCACGTTCTGCATTACATTACGCGTTTTACGCTTACTGCACCACCTGATGCTCCTTGTTCGTAACCAACGGGTCGCTCTTAACGGCAGTTGAGATTACTCCCTCATCCTGCTCCAACATAACGCTCGTAAACGTATCGCGCCCTGATGCCGCCGCCCTGGAAATAAGCTGAGGCGAAGTTCCCACATGGCTCACGCCAGGAATAATACCCAACTGAAACGAAACTTCGCGCGCGGGCCGCGTGTACCCGATACCCGCCACCAAAAATCCGGCATCCCATGTTATCTCTCGCGTGTCGGGGTCGTACACCACATGCTCACCGGCGGGCTGTACCACGTTTTTCCATTGAACGTATGCGGGTATGCTCGCTTTTACGATCAGATTTTCCATGTCATTCGCGCTTGAGGTAAGCGACCATGTGATGGTATATGTCGTTTCCTCGTTTATGCGCGGCGGCAGCGGTCCCGTATTTTGGAGAATGCCGCTTCTATGCAGCCCGCGGGCTACAAACCCCATCTGTGTTATCACGTTTGCGGTAATGGAATCACGGCCGGATGTCTCCACGCCCTGGAACCCTTCCGGCACCGTATTCGTAAACATTACTGCTTCCACCTGTACCTCAAAATTCTTATCCAGTAGGGAAGAGATGGGCAATGTGCCCATGATTGGCACCTGCATAGCAAGCACACCCGATTGGCCCGGAGAGACAAACCGGAAATCCGGCTCTTGGCTTGCCGTCCAGACCACTTTATGCTGGGCGCTGTCGTACGAGCCGCGGCCTTCCGAAGACCGTACGCGCGCGTAATCAACAGCCGCGCCCGACACCACCGCTTCCACTATCACATTCCGCACGCTCACCGGCAAGTTGTTGCGCCAGGAAATCTCAACTTGCAGGGACCCGCCCGGCTGCACATTCTCATTCGCCGAGAGATCAACGGCAAGCAGCGTCTCGCGCATGGCAAGCGAACGGGATGCCTGCCCGTATACGCTCCAACTTTTCGTTGTTTCATCAAACAATCCTATGCGAACCGAAAAAAACTTTGATTCCCCCGGGTTTCCCATAACGGTGCCGCGGATAGTAATAGTTCCTTGCTCCCCCGGCGCAATATCTCCCACATGCCATAAATTCGTATCTTTGGCGGGTTGCGGCGTGGAAGACACAAACGTAAACCCGGGCGGATAAAGGATGTCAAGCGACACATTCTGCAACAACGATTCAGTGGTAGAGACATAATCAAGCGCTATCTCAACTTTCTGGCCCTGCGTTGCGTCACCCGGCATGGCGATTGCGACGCCGATAGGCGAGCGCTCTATGGAAACATCATACACAACATCTTTTCCGAACCGCGCGCTGGTATTCTGCGGACGGTATTCCAGCGTTGCTTTCGCCTGCAACACGTCGCCTTCCTTCCCGAATAAGAACGCGGTGAATGTCTCGTGCTTTTCTTCGTTGGGGAGGAGCCTTCCTATGGAAATGCGCTCGCGGAACGGGCCGCGCGGCTTCTCGCCAAACACGGGCTTAGCGCCCGGCGGATATTCAAATATAAGATCCACGCTTTCCAGCGCTATGGCATTTCTGTTCTGGAACCGCACTTCAAATGCCACTTTCTCGCCCACGGTAATTTTCTGCGGCGCTTCCACCATCAGGAATATATTCTCTTTTGTTACCGAGGCGCGCTCCCCCAGCACCACAAACACAACAGCGGCTCCCGCGAGCGCCAGAACGCCCAATGTTATCGCAGCAAAAAGCGCATAGCGCGTAAGGCGTTTGCGCTGACGCTGTTGGAGAGCTGCGGCAAGGGCGGCATCACGCTCCCTGCCCCACGAGCGCGGACCGGCCGTCGGCGCCGGGCTCAATGTCGGCTCGCCTTCCCGCTCTTTAAATGTCTCTTCCTTGCGAAAGAGGCGCTTTCGCAATTCGTCTAGGGATTTCATATACAAAATGTATTATACATCAGGAAATAGGAATTAGCTTGTAGGCGCTTTTCTCCATTCCCGGATGTGCCAAACCTGCCTATCCACAATCCTTGCGCTTGCTCGGGTTTGTGAGTTTTTACCCCCTGCAAGCTAATTCCTATTTCCTAGATTAGCGTACTGCCGAATATCCCGCAAAAAAACGGAAAGCTGCTCCAGATCATGCGGCTTGAGCGGCTCTTCCGGCATAAATGCGGGTGCCGATACCAGCATATACGCAGCACGCGGCACTTCGCGCGGAAGATACCCTAAACACCGCAAAAATTTCAATTCAAACGAACATAAAAATATGCGGACGTTCTCTCTCTTAAAATCGCTGCCGTCCAAAAACGAAAACGCGCGGACCAGAAGCTGCCATAACTCTTGATCTTGTTCGCCATTGGCCACCACGCGTCCCATCAGATTCGCAATGTATCCCGCCGCGCGGTAGCGGTCCCAATCCGCGCGCATGCGCGGAAACATCTGCTCGGCTTGCGCATACGTAAGGCGGTACACTTCTCTGCCGGCGACAAACCCGGCATTAAGCCGGCAGAACAAATCAATATTTCCGCGCAATTTTGATTTCTCCAGCCGCACGCCTTTGGCAACGAGCGTAATGCCGCCGTAGGCGCGGGTGTAGAGCCGCAAGGTACGGTCCGCCTCCCCGCGCGGCCACGCGGCTAACACAATGCCTTCTGTTTGGTGAAGAGAGTACATAATGAATCATGAAGTAGAATTACGAATTAAGGAAAATGATGCTTCGCTATCGCCTAGCTTACTCATGTGCTTGCCACTCTCTTGCATGACAACCAAAGCATCCGCATGAACCGCATTCATAATCTCGCTGCGATACTTCTCAAAAAAAACTTTCAGGCTATCTCTTGCATGTACCCGAAGAGTAACGCCGTCCTTCGGCTGCAAGCCCTCCTTTTTGCGGGCGTCCTGCACCGCGCGGATAAATTCGCGCAGCATGCCTTTCTCTTTGAGTTCCGGCGTTAAGACAGTATCAATCCGCGCGCCGCCCGCGGGGCCCAGCGTATCATCCTCTTCCACGCGCTCCACGTTCGCGCGTTCGCGGATAATGGCGCGGTACTCCTCTCCGCGCGGCAAAGCGCGCACCCATGCTGTTGCAAGCGGCTGGCGCACGGGAATGCCCGCCTTGCTGCGTTCTGCAAGAATCCATTCTATAACGCCGGGAATCTGCGCAACAGCGGCAGCTTCGTTATGATATGTCTTCGTGTTTTCATGCGTGGAAGGCCAGCCTTCCAGATGTACCGATTCAGCTGCATCATTATACTTCACCTGTTGGTAAAAATACTCCGCAGCGAAAGGCGCAAAAGGCGCCACTATCTTTGCAAATTGCACCAAAACGTAACGAAAACTCGCGAGAGCGCGTACGCGCCCGTCTGCCCCTTCACGGAACCGGTCGCGCGAGTACTGCAAATACACTGTGGAAACCATATCAATAAATTCGCTGATACGGCGTGCCGCATGTCCAAGCTTATACTCGTCTATTGCACCCTGCACGCTGAGCGTGACGCGTTCAAGCTCCCAAAGAATAAATTTATCCAACACATGCAGTGATTCGTTAAAAATCGGACGAGACATCGTTTCCATTTTATAGAGATTATAAAATGCATACACATTGGCAAGACGCAGTATATTTTTCTTATATACGTCATCCACGCCTTTCTCCGAGAAATTCAAATCCTCCGCGTACACGGCGGGCGAGGAGAGGAGATAAAGCCGCAACGCGTCCGCACCGTATTTTCCCACAATATCCATGGGGTCGGGGTAATTTTTCAAGCGCTTGGACATTTTCTGGCCGTCTTCAGCCAGTATAATGCCGTTCACCAGCACGTTTTTGAACGCGGGCTTTTCAAAAAGGCCGCTCGCCAGCACATGCAGCGCGTAAAACCAGCCGCGCGTCTGATCCAGCCCTTCGGCGATAAAATCCGCCGGAAAGTTTTGGATGCCGCCGCCCATCCAGTGCTGCTGGCCATAGGGCATGGAGCCGGATTCAAACCAGCAATCAAAGACCTCCGGAATGCGCTTCATGGTACCGCCGCACATGCAACGCAGCGTAATCTCGTCAATATACGGCCGGTGCATATTGAGGCGGCCTTCTTCATCATACGGCCAGTTGCGCACGTACACCTCCCGCAGTTCTCCCTGTTTTATGTAGCATTCGCGGGCCGCAAGCGTCTCTTCCTCCGTGCGGTTTTGAAGCGCACTCTCCAACATCCAGAGCGGATCGCCATGGCTTATCAAAAGCACGCGCTTGCCTTCATGCGCGCGTTCAAACTCCCGCGCCACTGCCATCACGCGCGCCGTAACATCATGCAACGTCTCCCCGCCCTCCGGCGCTTTGGTAAACCGTTCCTTTGAGTCCGCAAAATAATTCCAATACTCGTCAACCGTACCCCCTTCAAACGCAGGACCATGATTGAGTTCGCGTAGGCGTTTGTCATACGCAACCGCAACGCCGAGTACTTCGCTTATAATTACAGCGGTTTCCTTCGCGCGGATAAAATCGGAGGAGATAATTACATCAACGCCGCCTTGCTGTTTGAGTTCCTGCGCAACAGCCCGGATACCCTCTTTCCCTTTTTCGGAGATATGAATATCAACAAGCGGATCGGAACTGATGATAACCGGACCGTAATCTTTCGGGTTATCCTTGTGATGTGGAATATCCTCCCGCTCGCCATGCCGGAGAATATAATACGTGTTTGGTTTCTTTACGCGCCGCGTTTCCAGATCTTCCAGTGATCCCGCCGCAAATTCTTCTTCGCACGCCGTACACTTCCATACGGGAATAGGCGCTCCCCAAAACCGCGCGCGCGATATGGCCCAGTCGGGCGCCGTATCCAAGCCCCTGCCGAACCGTCCCTCTTTCAGATGCGCGGGCACCCATGAAATTTCCTGTGCCGTTTTCTGAAGTTTTCCTTTAAACTGCGTAACATCCACAAACCACGATGTTGCCGCGTAGTTCAAGAGCGGCGTCTCGCATCGCCAACAAAAAGGATACGAGTGTGTAATTTTTTTCTTGGAAAAGAGCAGATTGCGATCCGGATGCGCGAGGTATTTTATAATTTCCACATCGGTTTTTTGATGATCTTCCTTCGGCTTTACGGGAAGCCCCGCAAAATCTTTCACATCCGGCCTGAACGCACCATCCATGCCCACGTGTTGAATGAACGGCAAGTCTTGCTCTTTGCCAAGCTGCATGTCATCGGCGCCGAACGCGGGCGCGATATGCACAATGCCGGTTCCTTCATCGGTACTCACAAAATCCGCCGCATATATTTTCCAGCCGTTCCCGTGGTTTTCCAATTTTTCGTCAGACGAATAATAATCAAAAAGCGGTTTGTATTTTTTGCCGACTAACTCTGAACCAAGAAATTCTTCTACAATTTCATATTCACCATCAAAAAACACTTCCCGAATCCTTTCTTTAGCCACTATATAATACGCCTCTTCTAATTTTGAACTTTGAACTGCAACTTTTAACTTTGCACTTTGCACTTTGCACTTTGCGTAAACTATTTTATCGTTTACCGCTAACGCCGCATTCCCCGGCAACGTCCACGGCGTAGTAGTCCACGCCAGCATAAACGTACCTGCTGGTTCCTCTTCCAGCTCAAATTTCACGGTCACCGAAATGTCGGTTACTTCTTTGTACCCTTGCGAAACTTCAAAGTTCGCAAGCGTGGTCTCGCACCGCGGGCAGATATGCATGGACTTGTATCCTTCATATACAAACCCTTTTTCATGCAGCGTTTTAAACACCTGCCACACGCTCTCGGTATAACTCCAATCCATGGTGCGGTAATCGTGTTCCATGTCCGCCCAGCGGCCGATGCGCGGTATTATCTTCTTCCAATCATCCGCATACCGCAGCACCGCGCGCTCGGCTTCCTTATTGAACTTCGCAATGCCGTACGCTTCAATGTCTTTTTTATGCTGCAAGCCCAGCTCCCGCTCTATAATGTTCTCCAGCGGCAGGCCGTGGCAATCCCACCCCCACCGCCGCGGCACGAATTTTCCGCGCATTGTCTGATACCGCGGCACCACATCTTTGATTATACTCGCCAAAATATGCCCGTAGTGCGGCAAGCCCGTGGCAAATGGCGGCCCGTCGTAAAATACAAACGTATCCGCGCCCGCTCGCTGTTCCAAGGATTTCTCAAAAATCTTATTCTCTCGCCAAAACGTTAAGATTTCCTCCTCCCTTTGGCTCACCGTAGCATTAGCATAGGCGGCTTGTTCCGGGACCGTTTTTTTCTTGCCCTTTTCGGCCATGATGTATGCATAGTAAAGAAAAAACACGCATCTTTCAATGCGCGCACGAGATGCCGGTCATGCGGATTCCTTTATCAGATGCTCCTTGTAACCTGCGCCGACTAATTGCCCGTATGCCGTCCAAACATCATCAGGAATTTCTTGTTGAATCTGAAAACCTCTTTCTGGATAAATTTTTATTCGCTGCAAATCTCCCACCATAATGTTTATTATTTCGTCTTCAGAAATTTCGCCGTTTGGATACTCTTCAAACGATAGTTGGGGAGATGTTACAATTACTTCCTTCTCTGGCCAAACTTTCTTACAGGTTGCATATGCTCTCCTTTCCATGTACGGTTTTTGCACAAGAATTATCTTTTTTGGATCAATACCATATTCAACAAGTAATTTCTTCGTAAATTTGATATTTTCTCCTGTGTTTGATGATGCATTCTCTATCAGAATTTTTTCCTTCGGAACACCCATTTCGATCGCAACTTTGGCAAATTTATCTGCCTCTGGCTCATTCCAGCTTTCGGGCGTTAAACGCCCAATACCTCCAGAAAATATTAGCAATGGAGACCATTCCTCCAAAAATAACTGAGCGCCTCTCTCGGCAACGCGCGTATCATGACTTCCTAACGCCAAAATGCAATCAGCTTTTTCGAGCTTATGATTTAGATGATGATATTCCCAGATCATTTTTGCCGCTTGGCGAATTTTTTCTCTATCCATATTTTCATCTCCTATAACATCTCATAAGCTTATTCCTGTATCCACAAAGCCAACTTATCCAACACCGTATCAAACCCCGGCAACAGTTTCAACTTCTTTGCCTCTTGAGGCGCAACCCAGCGGTAATCCTGCGCCTCCCAATCAAGTCGCACTTTGTTCGTTGTTACTTCAACCAGCACCGGATGCACAATCCATGTTTTCTTGTACTTCGGCTCGTTCTGATGGAATATCTCGCCAAGTTTTATGCTTTTGATTTTATTTTTTGCAATTCCCAACTCCTCCCGCAATTCGTCCCGCACTTTTTGTTCCAAACTCCGATGATCATCAAGAAACCCAGAAATCCCGTTCCAATAACCAGGATAAAAATTCATTTCCTTACTCCGTCGAACAAGCAGCAGCTTATCATTATATCTTACAACACAATTAACAACCGGCGCCCACCGCGCATGCGTATAATCCATCTGCCCCGGTTTTGGTTTGAATGCGCGCTTTCTCATAAGATTACAATCATCACTGTATAGTTCATGTATAAACACTACTGCGTTATTCCGTATCTGCAAACATGGCAGTTTAGCCGCTATCGGCTAAACTGCCATGTTGCTAAATATGTTTTTTATACCACAACGTAGCAAACAAAAAAAGTCCGCCGGTTAGACGGACTGTAAAAAATTATCGGCCGAACAGGGGTGTCCGCCAATAGAGGGAAAACATGAGTAAAATGGACAACAACACAGCGGCCGCTTCCCCATAAGTATGGATCGGATACCTATGTTCTTTGAACAGTATAAAAATCACAATTGTATTTGTAAACGGACTGATCCACTTCGCTCCCCAAGCAGAAAATTGAGCTGCCCACGGGCTTCCGGTTTTATGGTAGATGTTATAGAAGGCAACTAAAAACGCGAAATTCAAGAGTAATAATACCGTTCCAGACGACACCACCGTACACCATCCAATTCTCCCATAGAGCGAAGGCACCAATTTTATGAACCATGGTTTATCCACAAGCCATATAATGACAAATCCCACGACGGAAAACCCCGCCGTAGCCAATGAAAGCAAAAGCAACCAATACGACATAAAGGAAAACCTCCTTCTTAATCATTTGTTATATTCTCCCGCAAGTGTACCATACCGCTATAAATTTTGCTATGCTCCGCATATGACCGAACTTGCCGGTAACAAGAAGGCTTTTTTTGATTACGACATCCTGGAAAAATTCGAGGCGGGTTTGGTATTGCGCGGACATGAAGTTAAATCCGTAAAAAATGGCTGGGCAAACATACAAGGAGCGCATGCCATCATCCGCGGCGGCGAGTTGTATATAGTAGGCATGCATATCCCGCCCTATCAGCAAGCAAATACGCCTGGCGACTATGACCCCGACCGCACCCGCAAAGCCTTGCTTACGAAAGATGAGCTGTCCCACCTCATCGGCAAAACAGCCGAAAAGGGCTTGACTATAACACCTCTTTCCGTGTATACTAAACATGGTCTTGTGAAGATTGCGTTGGGCCTTGGCAAGGGTAAAAAGAAAGCCGATAAACGCCAAACCATTAAGGCTCGCGAATCAAAACGCAAGATTGAACGAATATTGAAAGGGAGCGCATAAGGCTTCGACAGACGCTTGACCATTAAAGCTCAAGTTGAGGGTGAGATTGCCTCATAAAACCCGTCTCAAACGAATACGTGCAAACGCATTCAATAGCGCACGGAACGCGGTAGCCAACCTCTTCGGAGGCGGGCAAACAGCTCCTGCGCTTTCCTTTGCTTAAATCCGGATTCGTCCGGATACTCAAAGGCATCGGCTCTCCCACGCCCGATAGGAAACCGCCGGTGTTATACATCGGGCTCGCGAATAATTTTTCTGTTTCGGATTGTTCGTAACATAAAGAAACAGACAATGTAAACTTGTCAACCTTTGCTGTGATACGTCTGGACGGGAGTTCGATTCTCCCCGCTTCCACATAAAATTTCCACTTCGTGGAAATTTTGAGTAATTAGTATTTAGTAGTTGGTATTTAGGATAAGATGGATATTGATAACAAGAAACGGAAATTTTATTCCTAAATACTAACTACTCACACTAACTACTTTTACTTCTTTTAAATAAACCCCTATCCAACACCCCCGCATTAACAATCAAATACGCGTGCCGGAAGTCCGTGTTATCGCTGAAGACGGAACAAATCTTGGCGTGCTGCCTACCGAAGAAGCCCGCAAGCGCGCGGAAGAAGCCAGTTTAGACCTGATTGAAATCGCCGCAAGCGCCCATCCGCCGGTAGTCCGCATTATGGATTACGGCAAATACCAGTATCAGAAAGAAAAAGATGCGCGCGATGCGGCAAAGAAGCAAAAAAATGTGGAGCTCAAAGCGGTTCGCGTCGGGTTCAACGCTTCCGCGCATGACATGGAGCTTAGAGCAAAAAAAACGGATGAACTTCTGGAAGAGGTGGGCCGGGTACAGATTGATTTCATCCTGAAGGGGCGCGCAAAATACCTAGACAGAAATTTCATCAGCGGCCGGCTCGCAATATTCCTGAATTTACTTACCGTGCCGTACAAACGGGCGACGGATCCGAGAAAAGGGCCGCGGGGGCTGACGTTAATATTAGAAAAAGAACGGAACTCGTAACTCGTAAACCGTAACTCGTACAAAGGAAATTGTATATAATCCTTGCTTTACGAGTTACGGATTACGGATTACGGATTACGAACAATGAAGACGAATAAATCCGTAACCAAACGGTTAAAAATAACCAGAACGGGAAAAGTCTTGCGCCGCCGTCCGGGCAGAAATCATTTTAACGCGAAAGAGCGGAGAATTAGGCAAATTGAGAAACGGAATTGGACCAGCACCGACAAAACGTTTGCAAAGAAAGTTGTAGAGAGATATGTACCGAATAAGTAAATGCAAAGGTAAAAATCAAAATGCAAAATTAATGTGTCCCGACCTGGGTCGGGACGATTATAATCGCGCAAAGCGCGATACCTGAATTTTACATTTTGATTTTTGCATTTTGAATTTGAGCGAAGCGATTATGACTCGCGTAAAACGAGGTACAACTGCAAACAAACGCCGCCGGAACGTCTTAAAGCAGACGAAAGGTTTTCGGTGGAGCCGCAAGTCAAAAGAACGCGCCGCGCGCGAGGCTTTGTTGCACGCGGGCCTGCATCGCTTCCACGACAACCGCAAGAAAAAGGGTGTGCGCCGGAAACTGTGGAATATAAAAATCAATGCGGGGGCGCGCATGAACGGCGTCTCGTACAGCAAACTCATACACGCGCTTAAAGAACAGCATATAGAACTTGACCGCAAAATACTCGCGGCCTTGGCCGAAAAACATCCGAACATTTTTGAGACCGTGTTAGAAAAAGCAGCGGTTAAATAAAAACGGCACTTGCTAAAAAGATCCCGCAGTATGCAGGTTCATTTTTTATAACTCCTGAGGCGCTTCCCATTTGCGTCTTGCATATTTACTGTGAACTAATCGTTTGATAATCCTTGCCAAAAAGCTTCCGCCTCTTGGAATTTTTCCGTTCTCCTGAGATCATACACAAGGATACGAAGCTTCAGCATACCTTTCTTAAGCTTTGTGATTTGAATCTAGAGTCCTATATTTGACAGATAAATTATAGTATGATATACTATAAAAAATAAAAACCAGGAGGGAGTTATGTATTATGCGGTAGTGAAGTACAGGAATGGGTATTCGTCCAACTCAGGCTTCTCCAGCATCCAAAGCGCCGAGGGAGTCTATATCCTGAAGGGCAAAACCGAAAAGCAGATCGAAGCACGGGTTGAGAAACTCCAGAACGAAGACCGTGCCTTCGATACTGGAAATCGCGCTCACCGGTGGGCGCATCACAAAATAGAATCTATCTTCTGTTGCCCAAAAAGGGCGCGGTATGAGGTAGATGTATTGGAGACACCCGGTTGGGTGGAACCAAACGAATGGCCGCAGCCGCCTGCGTGTGGCTGCGTAGAATGCGCCGACGTACGAAAAAGTTTAGAAACATGGCGCAGAAAGGAAATCAATAACTAAGGGTTTGCCCAACACCACGATTGTATCGGTGTTGGGCATAATTGTTTCTAGAAGGGTTTGAAATTTGCTTGTTGAAAAACGGTATTCGGCAACAGTCCCTTGATAGAAGTACTCGTTTGGTCATCGGAAAAAACAGCAGAGTCTACATCTTCAGCAAACCGGCAAGTATCGCAAACTCAAACGCAACACCCGCCAGTAACGCAGCTATGAGAACAAGAGGAAGCGCCGGATGAACGGCAGCGCGGTTTACGCGCCAAGAAGCCAGAAGAATCACAATGCCGTCTATGCCGATGGCTCCCGCGCCCACAAATCCTATCACGCGCACAAAATCGTCTACGCCTAAAAGGAACAAACCGACGGGCACGCTCACCACCGCGAGCCAGGCCGCACCCGTATGCCAGCCGATGTCATACCGAAACAGATTTTTTAAATCAAGGCCGAGCGCCAAAAATGACGTAAACACCGCAAGAAATCCTACTATAGAACCGATTAAAACAGCCTTGGAGCCAAGCGTTTCTACAAGGCCGAAAATTGCTTCCGGCGAAGTTGCCGCACCGGAAACGCCAAGTATTGTTACCAGAAACACCACATAAATGAGGAGCGGTATCACGGTAGAAATTATAAGCACGCGCCGGAAGAGCTTGCTGTTTTGCCTGCGGAAAATGTCCGCGACGTCCGGCACGGCTGATGCCCCCGCGAACGCAAACAAAAATACGCCGTACGGAAGAAATCGCGCGGCTACCGTATCGGCAGCCGGTAACGCTGGCAGGCGCACATGCGGAAACGCAATGAATGCGAGATACCCCACAAATGTAATGAGGGCGGCTGTTAGCACAAAGTTCACGGTACCAATGCGCTGTAAATCAAAAAGTAAAATACCGGCTCCCACCGCAAAAAACAATAGAGTATATTCCGCTGGCGTGTAGGGGAAAAATAAGCCCAACGTGACAGCAAGGAACGAGCCCCCCAAAATACCATACACCAAAAGCGCCCCGTAGAAACCGCCGAGTGCGGACAAGAGCGCCAAACGCCCCGCCCACGCTCCCACATGGATCTTGGCATAACCAGGCAAGCGATGCTTGCCCGGCGTTGCGGTAATCACCGTGCCGTAGAGAAGATGGATGCAAGTTAGTATAAGAAACGTGGCAACAAGATGCACGCTGCCCCAAAACAAACCGGCGCGGGAAACGGCGTATGGCAATGCGAACATGCCGGCGCCCACGATCACGCCGACCATAAGGCCTAAGCCTGAAGCTACTTGCCCAATATATCTCATGCGCCGTCACTACTGCCTTCAGCGTCGTCAACACGCGGCACGAATTTTTCTATAAACCGAAAAAGCCATGTTATCACAAGCGCAAGTGCGGCAGCCATTACCGCAACCGCATACATTTGCACGCCGACCGCCATGCCTATTGCGGCCGCCGCCCATACGCCTGCCGCGGTGGTAAGGCCCTGTACTTTATCCCCCTGCAAAAATATCAAGCCCGCGCCTATAAATCCGATTCCCGTAACCACCTGCGAAGCAATGCGGGAAGGATCATACCCAACTTCCGGCGCCAATGCGCGAAATCCGTCTATGGAAAGAATAGTAAAGAGCGCGGCTCCCATGCATACCAGCGCATGTGTCCGCACTCCTGCCGCCTTGCGGCGATGCTCGCGCTCCAAACCGATGCCAATGCCCAAAACGGCGGCAAGGACCATTTGGATAAAGATGCGCATGGTCAGATCATCAATCATTGAATTACTTTTTCTTTTTTAATCAGCTCTACAATGCGCTCCACAAGCCGCTTGGGATCCGAATCATAAATAACATTCCCCGGCCGGTGCGCGCGCTCAATAATTTCCTGAATCATATCCGCCGTGCCCCCCGTCTCCGTCAGAACGCCAATCGGTTTTGCATCCTCAAACGCGATGGTAAACTCATTGAGCGTACCCATGCGGCCGCATCCCACCAGTACGGCATCCGACGCGCGCGTGAGCATTAAATTGCGCCCCGGATACCCAAACCCCGTATAGATAATCATATCCATATAATCAACCGGCAGCGCGTACTTCTCTATATGCTCTTTTTCAGTAGCAGCCGGCGAGAGGCCTATGGAAATGCCCTCCGCCTCCTTCGCCCCTATGGCCGCCCAATAGGGAAAGCCGGTTGTGGCGCCCGTGGTTAAAATGGCGCCCTGCCGTACAACCTGCCGACCCAGCTCCTTTGCTTTTTCTAATGCATCTTTGGAACAATGCCCGGTTTCCGCCGCACCCGAAACGCAGATTTTATATTTTTGAAGATAATGAGGAGAAGGTTTCATAAAAATTAAAAATGTAAAAATCAAAATGAAAAATTACAATGTAAAATTTTAAAATTTTTTAATTGTCATTTTACATTTTTATATTTCCATTTTACATTATAGCCCTGTATTACTCCAGTATGAAGGATTCCCCATATTTCGGCGCTGTAGCATCTATCCCCAAATTGTCTCGTAGCCGCTGCACCAGATACAACGCCGCATCCGGCTCGCCTTGCACCACGAACACTTTTTTCAAGCTGCCCGCCGTATGCTCTATGTACTCGAATAACGCGTCGGAATCCGCATGCGCCGAGTAGCCGCCAATTGCTTTAATAGTTGCGCGGACCGGAACCGTCTCCCCGTGGATAGTAACTTCATGCGCACCATCAAAAAGGCGCCGGCCGATAGATCCTGCCGCCTGGTAGCCAATGAACAACAATGTGCTTTTTGAATCCGGAAGATAGCGTTTCGCATGGTGCAAAATTCGCCCGCCCTGCATCATGCCGGCCCCTGCGATTATAACTTTCGGGCTTGGCACTCCGTTAATGCTTTTGGATTCTTCCGTGCGTTCCGTCATCTGCAAACCGGGAAACCCAAACAGATCGTCTCCTTCTTTTAGTAAGGCACGGGCCTCTTTGCTGAAATAACGGCTATGCCGTTTATAGATTTGTGTCGCTTTAATGGCAAGGGGGGAATCCAAAAATACGGGTACGCGCGGGATGCGATGATTCTCAATAAGTTCGTTTAATTCATAGAGCAGCTCTTGCGTGCGCTCCAAACTAAACGCCGGAATTATGAGCGCGCCGCCGCGCGCAAAGGTTTCTTCAATTACGCGCTCGAGCTTTGCTTTCCGCGCGCCCGTATCTTCGTGCACGCGATTGCCGTATGCCGATTCAATAACAAGATACGCCGCTCCTTCTATTATTTCGGAGGATCCTAAAAGCGGCGTGGGTGAATTGCCGAGATCTCCCGTAAACGCAATCTCTCTGCCGTCTTCTAACGTAAGTACGGCAACCGCGGATCCCAAGATATGCCCTGCGTTCTTGAAGCGAATGCGCACGCCTTTCACAGTGAACTCTTCACCGTAGTCTTTCCCTTCCCACAAAGAAAGAGCCTGCGCGATATCCTGCTCGCCGTAAAACGTCTCGGTGTTTTCATCCCGTGCCTCCTTTTCCAATATACCCAAGCTGTCTTCCAGCATAAGGGCGGCAAAATCTTTGGTAGGATGCGTTGAATAGATACGCCCGCGAAATCCATGCCGGGCCAGTTTCGGCACGCGGCCAATGTGGTCAATATGCCCGTGTGTCACAATAAGCGCGTCAATGGCGGCGGGATCAAACGGAAAATCTTCCACGTTGCGCGGCGCGCAAAATCGCGGGCACTGAAACAGCCCGCAGTCAATAAGAATGCGCGCGGAATCCGTCTCCAATAAATAGCAAGCGCCAGTTACTTCCTGCGCCCCGCCGTAAAATGTAAGCTTCATGCCATGTATACTATCAAATGCATCTAAAAAAGAAAAAGCTGGAGGTCAGCTTTTTAACACATGATATCAACTATCGTACAATTCATATCCAACTAACCCTGCCACGAAGCTTATACTCCCAATCCATGCAGCTGCAATTTTTACTCCTTGGACTGAAAGATAGCTTTGTAACAGCAGCACATATGGTTCAAGAGCCAAAAACAGGCACAACGTTATCAGTATCACCACGCCAATTAACATAAGGTGCATACATGCGTGCATTTCTCACACCTGTTCCTTACGCAAAAAGTTGATTCTTTAGATATCGCTTTCATACGAAGTATACCATACCCTGCAACAAGAAGCCCGCCCGTAAAATCGGCCAGCAAATCTCCCATCGTATCAGGTAATCCCAGTTGCGCGCGCCAGACAAACGCATCCCGGGCGATAAAATAATCAAACCCATATTCAAACCATTCCCACCCCACGCCTACCAGCATAACAAATCCCAGCATGCATATGAGCGCAATAAACGGCGGCATATGCCAAAACTGCAGCGCATAGCGGTCGGCAACGTAAAAAAAGACGAGTGCGAGCCATGCGCCGCCTGCCACGTGCAATAAGATATCCATCCACCAGATGGCATGGTACCAATCTTGAAAAACAGCGGTGACGTGCACCGCGAGAATTGCAAATACGAAAAATAAAATAAATTTGCCGGAATGCATAAAACTAGAACGTGAACGATTCGTGTACGGTGTGATAGTCAAATAACTCATCTTCGTTAAACCATACCAATACCTCCCGATCTGCATCGTTTTTATCGGAAGATGCGTGAATTAAATTTCCTACTGCTTTCTTTTCCGCGTCCGCATGCCGAAACGCAATATGCGCATAATCGCCACGGATAGTGCCGGGTTGTGCGGCTTTGGGTTCCGTGTGACCAACCATTTTGCGCACATTCTCAATCGCGTCCACGCCTTCTATAACGAACGCCACCACCGGCCCGTTGCGTAAAAATTCAACCATAAGATCACGCACGGCCTGCCCGCGCCGTTTGGCCAAATCCGCCGTATAATGCCGCTTTGCCTGCGTTTCGTTTACCCAGCGCATTTTCATGCCGACAATCTTCAGACCCGCGTTTTCAAACCGGCTTATAATCGGTCCTATAAGTCCACGCTGCACGCCGTCCGGTTTTATTACCACAAGCGTGCGCTCAATGGCTTCGGGACGTTTTGAGGCAGTTTTTTTCTTTGCAGTCATAGAGTGATTATATGGTAATGTATTTTTTTGAAATATGCAACACGATATGTATGGTGCCAAGCCGAGCTATCCACAATTCCAGCTGCGCCAGAATGTGTAGAGCTCGGCTAGCCACCGTCTATCTTACAACCCACACCCGTTCCCCGTCGCTCCGAAAGCGCACATCTCCACCCGTGTCTGTGCGGAAAATCGGGATCGCCAGTTCCTCCAGCCGCGTGAGAACTTCCTTGTGCGGGTGGCCGTAGGTATTGCGCGCGCCGGCGGATATGATAGCCGCGTCCGGCGTTACCGCAGTTAAAAATTCAGCGGATGACGAAGTTTTTGATCCATGATGCCCCACTTTCAAAATATCCGTATCCAGCGCTTGCGGCATAAGCACACCAAGCAATTGTTCAACACTTTTTTCAATATCCCCCGTCAGTAAGAACGAGACATTTTCATAATCCAACCTCAGTACGATGCTCGCATTATTTGCCTTCGCAACGATAGCGCCTTCCTGGCTTCTCATGGGCGACAAGATGGAGAGCCGCGTGCCCTCATCAAGGACAAGTTTCTGGCCGCCTGCCGCATAAACAACCGGAATATTTTTCTCTTCAATGATGCGCCGCCACTCGGCATACGCGCCGGACGCGCTCTCAACCCCCGACTCCAGCACAAACCCAACACGGTAGCGCTTGAGCACTTCCACCAGCCCATTAATGTGGTCTGCATCAGGATGCGTTAAGATAATCGCATCCAGCGATCGGTCCCAAAATGGCATCACGCCGCCAAGCCGGGAAAGTACCGCGTCGCCGGGTCCGCCATCTATTAAAATCTGCGCGCCCGATTCGGTCTGAATAAACAGCGCGTCTCCCTGCCCCACGTCAAACGCGACAAATAGCAGCGTATCCGCTTGTGAGAGCAGATGAAACACAACAGACCAAACAACTGCCGCACCGACTGCTAATACAACAAGAATATATAGTTTCCACCGCGACATAGAACTATAGATAAAACATTATGAATCCGCACCATGTACAACATAATTTGTCATCCCGCACTTGATGCGGGATCCATTACCCTTGAAAATATATATGTTTTTTCAGCCGGAGGCTGATCCGCCTCGGGCGGACAACTGGATTCCCGCCTTCGCGGGAATGACATGGTGCGTTTTCGGGATGTGATGTCTATATTCCTATCACACCAAAAACAAAAAGAAAATCACGTGAATTAATCACGTGATTCGTCGTGTGCCTAATTTTTAAAAATTCTTGTACTATAATCCTATATCTTCCCGGTACCACATGCCGCGAAAGTAGATTTTCTTTACCGCGGCGTACGCACGCGTACGCGCCTGCGCTGGAGAAGTAGCCACAGCAGTAATACTCAACACTCTCCCGTCGGTGGTAATAGCCGCCCCGTTATCCAGATATCTCATGCCTGCCGGAAAAACATACACCCCTTCCATTTGTGCCACTTCTTCCATGCCGTATATTACATCTCCCGCGCGCAATTTTTTTGGGTCCGGATATCCTTCCGCGGCCAATATCACGCATACCGCATGCCGCTCTTTCCAGCAGCTTATGCGGTATCGCATACTTCCATTTGCTGCGGCGTGCAAATACGGCGCTATATTCATGCCTTCGCGCACCAATGGCAGCGCTGTTTGCGTCTCCGGATCACCCAAGCGGCAATTAAACTCCAGAACGTATGGTCGGCTGCCCACCATCATAAGACCGGCATACAATGCGCCGGTAAACGGCCTTCCTTCGTCGCGTAAACGAGCAAGCGTCGGCTCTATAATTATCTGCTGCGCGCGCCGCTCCATCTCCGGCGTAAACTCGTTACGCGGTATCGTTCTGCACCCCATACCGCCTGTCATGATTCCGCTGCCTTTCTCCGTTTCTTTATAATCCTCCACGGGAGGAAGCGGAACATAATACATGCCATCAGTCAAAACGACATACGAACATTCCCACCCTACCAGGCGCTCTTCAATGACCAGCCGCCGTCCCATGGGTAATTTGGAAAATTCATCTATGGCCGCGAACGCCTTTTCCGGCGTAAACACGACCTTCACCCCCTTGCCGCTCATAAGTCCGTCCGCCTTTACGACAATGGGAACGCCGCGGCGGCGCACGAATACTTTTGCCTGTTCAGGCGTCTCTGCGATATCAAAATCCGCCGTCGGGATACCGTATGCTTTGCAAAAAAGTTTCGCGGCGACCTTGCTGCCTTCCAGTTCTGCCGCGCGCTTTGAGGGACCGAAAACACTGATATTCGCTTTTTGCAATGCATCCGCAATGCCCGCCACCAGCGGCCGTTCGGGTCCCACTACTACCAAATCAACACGCTCACTCTTGGCAAAACGCACTATCCTATCAACACCGTAAAACCGCGACGACTGGCACCATACGCAATCCGCGGCATAGATGCTATCCGGCATGCGACTTATTTTTCCCACAAGGGGGCTTGCCTGCAGCGCCCATTCCAGTGCGGCTTCCCTGCCGCCCGATCCGATAAGCAGCACATTCATCTGACTTCTCCTCTCTCAATTCATATTTTCAAGTTCAGCCATTCATACCATACAAAAACAAAAAATTCAAATGCGTTCCGCTTCCATTATCTCAGCAACAGAAATGGGGGCAAGCGATATAATTTGTGATTTCCCTTCTTCATGGGAACGCCACAACGGATTTTGCGTGCGCACATGCAGGCGCACCACGTCATGATGTTTTGCGCGCACATGATTTATAACAGAAGCGTACGATACCTCAAAAAACGGATCGGTTGGATCCGTTAAGAACACCGCGGCAAGCCCCGCCCATTGATTTGGCGCCGGATCACGCGGCAACAACACCCCCTCGTGCATGATGCGGCGATAATTTTCGCGGGTTGTAAGATGATACAACGCCGAGTTTGCGGTATATGGTTCCCAGAATTTTTTATATTGATCAGGAAATAAAATGTGCATAACGCTTATGCGTTATATTTCCGCCTGCCATTCCAATATGAAATCCAACGGATAGACAAGCATGATAATGTTGAACGCAAGATTATCCCGAATCCAATACCCCACGAATAGTTCCATAGCAACGAACAATGTTATTGTCGCCCATACCGGAAGTCGGCGCGCAAGAACAAATCCCAGCGCCATCGCAATAACATCGCCGACAGAATTTATAACGCTGTCACCAAAATAATCGTAGGAAATGGTAACGGAACGATACCGGTTAATTATAAAATCCGTGTTTTCAAAAATTTCCCACGCTGTTTCCGCAAGCAAGGCAAGCAGAAACAAGAACCCTAACGACCAGCCCCACCTCCTGCCAATAAACCATGCAATCCAATAAAATACAAAACCATGGATAATATGCGAAAATGTATACCAGTCGGAAACGTGCTGCGAGTTTTCGGATGTGAGCACTGTCGGCCCGTGCCAAAGTTTTATATATCCGCATTCGCAAATCAGCGGCTGCCCCATAAAATATAAAATTGCCGCAAACACCGCGACGAGAATAACGCTAATGCCAATTGATGATCGTAATGAAAGATTTGTCAGGTTCACACACGCATGATAGCAGACGAAGTACAAGCACACTATGATAAACGAAATTGCCACGGCCGTGAAATTCTGTTTATCACGCGGAGAAACAGCCAATATTAGTTTTTGCGCTATAGCGGCTAAACTGCAATTTCAAAGATTCCTAAACGTATGTCCGGTCGGACATAATTTTAGGAATCCGCAAGTTAAGCGGAATGTTACACGGTAAATCGTTCTATCCGGAAACTAAAACCGGCTGCTTACGCGAACAGCCGGAGAATGGAACGTACTGCTACTCTGATCAAACGGCCCAGTTAACGGGTACAACGTTGAAATGGCTGCAATAACACGGATTTTTTCTGCATTTCCAACAACCATCCCCGAAGCGATCCGTCACCGCCTGCTCCAAATCAACCTGCAATATATTCGCTACAGCAATCGTCCAAGCAAGGCAATCAGATAGCTCGAGTGAAAACTCAAGTTCAATATCATCAAGCGTCCATTCCCGGACACGCAAATCGGCCTCCAAACTTAACACCTCCGTTACTTCTTTAAAAAGCCGCGCGATAACATTGTGTATGCCCAACGTTTTATTTTTTTCGTTGTATAAAGAGCCGAGGTGCAAAGACCAATCGCGAAGGCTCCACGCAAGCTGCTTCGGAGAAGGCGCAGCGGCAAGCGCGTAGCCGGGCCTGTTTATGGTAATTGTCAAAAATCCTATGCGAGACTGCAAGCTTGGCAAGAAGAATCTATTACGGCGTCCACAAAGCCTGAAGCGTCATTATGGCCACCTCCATAAGTGATCTTGCTTTTTAAAGAACAAAAAAGAAATTAATCAAACAATCTTCTCTACATTTCCATCCAGTATTATCGGCTTCATGCCGAGAATCTCCTGTTTGTAGGAAAGCTCCGAAGAAACCGGATTGAGAATGTAAATCGGTTTTTTCAGGAAAAATGCCACACCGATTTCAATGAGCGTATTCCCGCCGATGTATCCTTGGATGCCGCGCTTCTCGTGATTCACAACCACAATTGCGTCACACCATTCTATCTTTTCATAATGGTCTCGAATAGCGCTCCCTTTCATATCCCATAGAGCATGTCCTGCCGGAAATGCGTCCACGCCGCCGTTTTTTTCAATGAACTCTGCAAAATATATTTTCCGGTCGCCACCCATTTCCGGAATTTCATTGCGCAAAAGAGGAATAAGCACTTCGTGCCCTTTTGCTTCCAGCTCTTTTTTGAGAGACTCCATTTGGAGATAGAACGCGATGCTCCCGCAGACAGTTATTTTCATATATCTACCCTATAATACCAAGTTTGCGAAACCAATACTGCCATATCGGTTCAAGCTGCATCAAAGTTATGTTTCCGGAAGAAAACCAGTCCATTGATTTTGCCTCTTCTTCAGCGCGCCGAATCTGTCCTACAGCCTCGCAACGATAAAGAAACCACATGTGCACATCAACACCGCGCTTGCAGGAATTCCACGGAATAATGCATGCGTCGAGAGTCCAGGGAAATACCCTCTTTTGGCAGTTTACTCTTCATAACCAACCTCCTAAAAGCTCAATCTAAATAAATACTACTTGGCGCGTGTAAATTTTACAAGTTATACCACGCCGCAAAAACGCCTCCCGCAAAACCGGCGAGCATGTCCGTAAGCGCGTCGGACGCGGATGGCGAGTACCATTTTACCGCATGCGCAACGTCTGCCGCCCATACGGAAAACGCCAGTTCAAACAGTTCCCATACAAAACTGCCGAAAAGCGCGAACGCGAGCACGGAAAGACCGAGAAACAACTTTGAAGGAGCACCGAATACCGCTTGCATATGTGGCCGCTGTATAAACAAGAGCCACCCAAAACCCAGCAACATGCCACCGAAGAAATGCAGTGGTATATCAATCCACACTTTGCCTTCGTACATACCGGACACGAGCGCCAAAAAGTGCCCAACTATAAGCACAACAACGCCGCCTATGAGAAATTTAATATGTCTTTAATGTTCTCCGTTCCACATGATACACATGACAGACTTTACGAGGTAATCTTACGAGGTTCAACCTCGTAAGATTTTACGGCTGGAACAATTCTTCTGGCGAAAATTTCACGCTTGTTACTTCCGGGAATTGTTTTGCGGTTGCTTCTATCTGGAACCACAGAATACCCGCGCGGCAGGCGCCGCCGATTGTCTTGTTTTGCGGGTCGGTGAACGCAAGCGTAAGCGTGCCAGTTTTCAGGGAAGCGCCCTCCAGCGCCACGCCTTCCAGCGGGTATTCCGTGGTAATGCCGCGCGCTTTTTCCGCAACGGTAAGCTTGCCCTTCAAAAGCAGGCGGACTGCATCCTGAACCGGCGTCTGCGTTACGGGAATGCGGCGCTCCACGGCTGACAGGCCGTCGCGGCTGCATTGTATGTTCCCGGCTGCGTCTTTGTCTTTCTCTGCATTGTAGTAATACAACTGAATGCTGCGCGTGGGAACATTACTTAAGTCAAACCGTACGGGAATGCGGCGCTCGTCGGCGTGTTCCGGAAGACCGGAGGGATTGTCTTTCTCCAGAACAAGCACGCCCTCTTCGCCTGCCGGCGCGCTGAATGTAAGCTCCGTGCGGAACGGCACAAACTCCGTAGTCATCCATTCATCCTGTGCCATCGCGTAATGCTGAACAAGCACATTCCCGTTTGCATCTAACAGTGTTACCGGAAATGACGCTTCAAAATACCAATTCCCCCGCGCCTCTCCTTCTATTATAAGAGGACTCCGCACAGTATCGCCCGGTTTCGGCGTAGTAAGCCGGATGAGATTATCTTGCGGTTCCTCCGGCGGAACATCACCGTTTTGAGAAACCGGCGGCTCTCGCATAATAAGAAATAAACCGATCCCGACAAATAGTATAATAATGACGAACAAAAAATAACGATTCATATATATAATTAAAACCTTTTAATCCAACAATACTACCATATATAACAACAAAAAACAACCTGTTTTAGTTTTAATCAAAGACGGAGACAAGGTACTTATCTATCTCGCGCTGTTCGAAATCGTAGAAATGCTTCCCGTCGTTATACAGCCGCGTTGCGAGCGCTACTCCCACAAACCGCCAGTGCCACGGCTCGTATTTGTAATAGGTGTTGCTTTTCGGATATGAGAGGGTAAAGCCATACTTGTGCGCGTTTTTAGTAAGCCAGACATAGGAGTTTGTTTTTTCAAACGCATCAAAATCAGTACCGGTGTTTATAGTGGTAAAATCCACCGTGGTGCCCAGCTGATGCTCCGAATATCCTTGATCCGCCGAAAACTGATTTGCGGTGCCGGCGCCATAGGTAACAACATAGTGCGATTTTAGCGTTTCCTGCGTGCCAAAGGAACGAAATGCCGAGATAATAAGGATGTCCTCCCCCACCGCCTTGTCCGCCGCATCCATCATGTTTTTCAGATAGGGCCACACGCTGGCGTGAATCTGCAATTCTTTCTTCGGCGTTTTTACGTCAAACACATAGGCGGGCTCAATGCGCAAAAGGCGCACGGGAATGTAATGTTCATTTAAGAAATACACTTTGGAATATTTCTGCAGCAGCTCTTCATCGGTGTTTTTGAGCTTCTCCAACGTCTGTACCGTACCGCTCACCTGCCCCAGTTGTGCGGCAAGCGCCTGGGCCTTGAGCTGTTCGCCCTGCAAACTGGAGCGAAGCGCGTCTTGCTCGCCTTTGGCAATGTCCAAATTTTCCGCAAGCTGCAACAACGCCGCGCCCAAACGCTCGGACGCCGCCTGCTGCTCCGCCGATTGTTCCCATTGCTCCGTCTGTAGACGGAAAATCTCGCGGGAAAGATCCGCGTTCTGCCGCTGCATTTCCCGATAATCATACGCCAATACGCCAGCGGTGCTCAGCAGGAGAAAGAGAAACACAAGGCTTTTGTTTACGGATGGCATCTGTGCTTTCATCTCTCCAGCATACACGATTCACTCCTCCACCTCAAACTGAATTCACAGTTATTTGGCCTCTTTTACCGCTCTTACGGCCTCCAATATTTTTTCGTTACTCGACTGCTGACCTGCATATTCACAAGTAGGAAGCAGACCCCGGGGTATTGGATTATTTCCTCGCAATCCAAGTTTCGATATCCAGCCAAGTTGTCCAATTCGATTCACAATAGATAAATTAAGCACCTCGATTGCTTCTTTTAGAGTATTTTCACCTGCTCGTTCTTCCCATATTTGATCTTCAATATCAAGCGGATAATATATTAGAACTTCTTTTTTATATTCTGAAAAATCAGGACGCTCTTGCGGCTCACCTGCGAGAAATCGAGGAGGAAAATTTATTCTTGAATCATGATGACCGTCAAAAGCGGTGTCATTGATCGTCATATAATAATAACCATCTCTGTTTAGCACTTCTTTTGATAAATACGGGATGCGAATATTATATTGCCAAACCCCGTCGTGATTTACTCCTTTTATAAATTGTCCCTCTGGCGTTTTAAATTCAATATAACCTTTAGGGGCTTCTTTCATGAGAGGAATTTGTTTTCCATCTTTACTTATTTGCAATTGAGTCTTGCCAGCGTATAGAGGCGTATATACATACAGGTCATTTTTTTGTCCATTGAGGATAAAAAGTAAATTATCTTCTAGTGATCTTGCATCATAGTCATCTTGGTCAAAACTACCGACGTAATTAAAAAGTTCCTTCCCACAAGCATAAACCGCCTTATAGGCGGTGTTATATTTAATTTCTAATGGTTTCTCGCCACGAAAGAAATACAATGCCAAGACAAAAATTGTAAGAAAGACACTACCTGCAATTATTTTATTTTTTTGAATCAAACTAGTAATGTCTGCCATATAATTATTTTACTAAATCTTCCATTGGCATGTCTAATGCTTTAACGATTTTTGCTCCCGTTTGAACCCTTGGCTTGATAACAATAATATTCTCAATTTTTGTAAGGGTTGTATGTTTTTCGCCAGATTTTCTCACTAAAGGGACTGTTGCCGAATGCTGTTTTTCAAAATTTTCTTGTTGAAAAATAAGGATATTTTCGGACAAAAATCGCTAAAAATGCCATTCGGCAACAGTCCCCTAAATTGTCTTGGGTTAAGCCAAGTTCATTTCGTGCCTTTTTGATGTTTTCGCCAATCGTTGCTATAGGTTCAATTTTGCGTGCGGCATTGAAAGATGCGGGGCAACCATTTTGCATGTAAAAATGGGGTAATACGGAGACGGGGAAACCTTTTATGTTTTTTAAATACTAAACTTTGGCAAATTTTGTTCTTTGAAAGCGCAAAAGGTATACATATTCACGTCAGCAGTAATCCTTGAACTCGTGCGATGGAAGGTGTGTACTGAAAAAGGGATCAACGTCTCTGAATTGTCATTCGGAGATATCAAGCGGAGAGCGTTTGGACAGACTATGCGTGCTATTATTAAAAAAGTGCTGGAGTATGGCAGAGATGGTATTCCAGCGGAACAGGCCTTTGCGCTTCTTCAAGTGTAACTATGCGCTATCAAGGTACAAAATTTGCCAAAGTTTAGGTATTCCCCTAATAGAACCATTATCTCATGACCACTACCCAGAATCAAAAATCGAGGGCAAACGCGTAAGTCCTAAAACGTTTGAAAAATCAAAGATTTTGCGGTACCATACACGAATGCATATTGAAGTTACAAAACAGCCGAAATCCATTGTTTTTGTCAAAGGTTCGCTTCCGGCTTCCGATTTTGACGGCTATATCGGCAACGCAACGCGGAAATTCGTTGCGGACGCGGAGCTGCCCGGATTTCGCAAAGGCAAGGCTCCTGAAAAAATGGTAGTGGAGAAAATCGGGGAAATCGCCATTTTGGAGGAAGCGACGAATGACGCGTTGGCCAAGTCCTATCCCGTGATTTTAAAAGATCACAACATCAACGCAATCGGCCATCCGCAGATACGCATCACGAAACTCGCCCGCGGCAACGCGCTTGAGTTTGAGGCAGAAATTGCCGTGCTGCCGGAATTTGACTTGCCGGATTATAAAAAACTCGCACAAGGAAAAAATACGGAGCCGAAGGAAGAAATTACGGTTTCCGATGAAGAGCTGCAAAAAACACTGGACTGGCTCCGCAAATCATCCTCCTTCCGTAAACGTTCGGAGGACAAACGCTCCGCTGTTGAAACTGCGGGAAATGATACTGAACTTCCTCCGCTTACGGATGAGTTCGCGCAGTCGGTCGGCAATTTTAAAACGGTAGACGAGCTCAAAAACGCAATTCGCGAAAACATGAAATTTGAAAAGGATGAGAAAGCGCGCGACAAGCGCCACGCGGACCTGCTGGACACAATCTGCAGCAATATTGCCATGGACCTGCCAGATGTGCTGGTAGCAGCCGAGAAAGAAAAAATGGCGGCCGAGCTCAAAAACGGCGTCGCGTCCATGGGTATGGCGTGGGATGCGTATCTTGCCGCCATCAAAAAAACGGAGGATGAGTTAAAGCGCGGATGGCAGGAAGATGCCGAGCGGAGAATAAAGAGCATACTTGCACTCAAAAAAATTGCGGAAAGAGAACATATTGAGCCCATGGATGACGAATTAAACGCGTGGGTATATCAATATCTCTCGGCACGCACGGATGAAGAAAAAAAAGACATTGACCAAGAACGCGTGAAAGAATATGCATATGGGGTGATTAAAAATCAGAAAGTGTTTGAGTTCTTAGAGAACATCACCGAATAGCGAATTTGTACGAATATATAAAATTGATTCGTTATTCGTTGATGAGTGAGCCGATAAGACTCACACCCATCATCTCTCCTGGTTTCTCCAAACCCATCAGCTCAATAACAGTCGGCGCTACATCGGTAAGAACGCTGGCTGTTTTTCTATATACTGCCGCAATTTCCGCGTCGGTTCGCGGATTGTCACGGCGATATCCTTTGGCAATAAGGAAAAACGGCACGGGATTTGTCGTGTGTTTTGTGCGCGGCTCACCGGACCCGCGGTATAATTTCTCTTCCGCGTTCCCATGATCGGCGGTAACAAGCAGAACACCTCCGATATCCAGCACTGCATCCGCGACGCGCCGCAACTCACGGTCCAATATCTGGAGCGCTTCCACCGTTGCCTCAAAGCTTCCCGTGTGCCCCACCATATCTCCGTTCGCATAGTTTACCAGAATGAAATCGTGAGCAGGTAAACCGGCGAGAACCGCCTCCGTAACTTTAGCGGCCGCCATCTCCGGATTGTCTTTAAAGTTTGCAGACGGCGGAGACGGAATCAACACGCGCTCTTCCTCTTTAAACGCATTTTCGCGCCCCCCATTGAAAAAATACGTGACATGCGCGTATTTCTCGCTTTCCGCTATGTGAAGCTGTTTTTTTGATGCTTCCGCGATAACACGCGCGAGCGGCCATCTGATTTCCACCGGCGGAAAGGCAACCGCGACTGTGTGTGCGGGGTCGTATTCCGTCATGGTAACAAAACAGATATTGGAGAGTTTTTTGCGCGGAAAATGCGTAAACAGTTCTTCCACAAACGCCGCGGTAAGCTGGCGCGCGCTGTCTTCGCGAAAATCCCAGTATATAATGGCATCCCCGTCTTGCATACGGCCTTGGGGCTTGCCATCCGCGCCCGCGTGATACCCCGGCTCCACAAATTCATCCATAATATCCTTCTCGTAAGCGGCTTGAATATGATCCACGGCATCCGTAAACGGCTCGCCTTCCCCTTCCACGAGCGCGGCATAGGCGCGTGCCGTGCGATCCCACTGGCCATCGCGATCCATCGCAAAAAAACGCCCTATCACCGTGCCGATAGCATAGCCGGGAAACTCGTCGTGGAGACGGTTTGAGAGTTCTGCCACATCATCCACGCCTTCGTTCGGCGGCGCATCCCGCCCGTCGGTAAACGGATGAATAAACACGCGCGGAAGTTTCTCGCGACGGGCAAACTCCAGAAGAGCATACGCGTGATCTATATACGCATGCACGGATCCGGTGGAGAATAGGCCCATCAGATGCAAAACGGAACTATTTTTCTTTACATGCGCCGCGGCTTTTTTAAAAGCTTCGTTCTCAAAAAAAGAATTGTCCTTAATTGCGGAAATAATCCGCGGGAGGTGATTGTAGATAACGCGGCCCGCACCCATGGTAAGATGCCCCACTTCGCTGTTCCCTTCCTCGCCCCACGGCAAACCAACCGCGATGCCGGACGCGCTCAACATGGTAAATGGATACCATTGTTCAAATTCATGCAGTGTAGGCAATTTCGCCTCCGCAAACGGGTGCCCCTCACTGCCGGAAGGCCGCGCGCCCACGCCGTCCAATACTACTAATACTACCGGTTTATATATCATTTCCCCATTGTAACGTGTATAAAATTTGTGCAAAGACTGTCTTTGCACAAAATGATCGGCACTTGGCGCCCGGGGCGCCAAGTAAGTCTATAAAAACGGCACAAGAAGAAGCGCTACAATATTCACCACCTTGATCATGGGGTTGATGGCGGGGCCGGCGGTGTCTTTGTACGGATCGCCTACCGTGTCGCCTATTACGGCCGCGGCATGGGCGGGCGAGCCCTTGCCGCCGTGGTTCCCTTCTTCAATAAACTTCTTGGTGTTGTCCCAAGCCGCGCCGCCGGAAGTCATGGAGAGGGCCACAAAAAGACCGGACGCAATAACGCCTATCAAAAGGCCGGCAAGCGCGCTGGCACCGAACAGGAACGCCACTGCCACGGGAGCGGCTATCGGCAAAAGCGCGGGTAGAATCATCTCTCTCAGCGCGGCTTTGGTTACAATATCAACTGCGCGCGCGTAATCCGGCTTTGCCGTGCGTTCCATAATGCCCGGAATCTCCCGAAATTGGCGGCGCACTTCGTCCACAATGCTGCCGGCCGCTTTCCCTACCGCGCGCATGGCAAGAGAGCCAAACAGATAGGGCAATGCGGCGCCCAAAAAGATGCCAATAATTACCAAGGGATCGGCAAGCTCAAAAAGCACATCGGCGCCTAAAACGGAAAGCTCCTCCGTATACGCGGCGAAGAGCACAAGCGCGGCTAATCCCGCGGACGCAATAGCATACCCTTTCGTTACCGCTTTTGTCGTATTACCTACGGCGTCCAACGCATCAGTAACTTCACGTACTTCTTTGGGAAGACCCGCCATCTCGGCAATGCCGCCCGCGTTGTCGGTTATAGGGCCGAACGCATCAATGGCAACCACAATGCCGGTAAGCGAAAGCATCGCCACGCTCGCCACCGCCACGCCAAAGAGGCCGAAAAGTCCATAGGCGGCGTACATACCGAGCGCGATAACAAGCACGGGCAGCACCGTCGCTTCCATGCCCACAGAAAGCCCCATGATAATATTGGTTCCCGGGCTTTGCGCGGATGCGTGCGCGATAGACCGCACCGGCCGGAAACGTTTAGACGTATAGTATTCCGTAATGATCACCATAAGAATAGCAACACCAAGCCCGATTAAAGCCGCGCCGTAGACATGCGTCCAGACGGCGGGAATACGCGTCATGCCGGGTAACAAGGCGGGCGCGGGGGCTCCGGGGATGGTGGTAACAAGGCGCGTTGCCGGAATAAAAAGAATTGCCGCAAGCACTACCGCAACGCCGAGCGCTTTATAGAGCGCACCCATAATGGAAGCGGATGCGCGGTTCATGCGCGCTGCGTATGCGCCGATCAAAGAGGCAATGAGCGAAACCGCGCCCAGAGCCAAGGGATAGGCCATAGCCGCTTCAATCCGCCCAAACAAAACGGAGCCCAAAATCATCGCCGCTACGGTGGTTACCACATATGTTTCAAACAAGTCCGCCGCCATACCGGCGTCATCCCCCACGTTGTCGCCAACATTATCGGCAATCACCGCGGGATTCCGCGGGTCATCTTCCGGTATACCCGCTTCCAGCTTGCCTACCAAATCGGCTCCCACATCAGCGCCCTTCGTAAAAATACCGCCGCCCAGCCGCGCGAATACGGAGATGAGCGAGCCGCCGAATCCTAAACCCACAAGCGCGGGAATGCTGCCCGTCATCTTCCAGAGCGCGCTTACCACCAAAAGGCCTAATCCCACTACCAAAAATCCGGTTACGGCGCCCCCGCGGAACGCCAACCGAAATGCGGGCGGCATACCCGCGCGCGCGGCTTCCGCCGTCCGCACGTTTGCCCGAACGGCCGTCATCATGCCGACGAAGCCCGCCAAAGCGGACGCACTTGCGCCCAACAAAAAACCGCCCGCGACGAAGACATCCAGTGATACGGCAAGCAAGCCCGCAATAATGAGGGCGACCACCGCCACCACGCGGTATTGCCGCTTTAAATACGCGCGGGATCCTTCCTCTATGGCATGCGCGATCTCCTGCATCTCCGCCGTGCCGACTGGAGCGCGCCCGATGGACCGCATCAGCCAGAAAGCGTAGAGGATGGCAATAAGAGAAACAACTATAGCAAAGGTTTCTATCATATTTTTCTACTTTTTATAACCTATATCAATTCAAAGTTAAAAGTGCAAAATGCAAAGTTACAGTTATAAATTCAAAGTTGAAATGTTAAACTTTGGACTGCAACTTTTAACTTTGCACTTTGCATTTTGAATTATTTCTCTTCGTTGATTTCTTCTCTCTCTTCACTCACCGCTGCCTGCTCTCCCCCCCTGCCCCTCACATCAATCCGCCAGCCGGTGAGCTTTGCCGCGAGTCGCACATTCTGCCCGCCTTTTCCGATAGCAAGGGAAAGCTGATCCTCGGCAACCATCACGCGCGCCTCCCGCGTCTGCGGCATCACTTCCACGTCCAGCACTCGCGCGGGCGAGAGAGAGTTTGCGATAAACCGCGCGGGATCTTCGTCCCATTCTATAATATCTATCTTCTCCCCGCCCAACTCACCGATAACTGTGCTTACCCGCACCCCTTTCTGCCCAACGCAGGAGCCAACGGGATCCACCCCTTCCTCATGCGATGTTACCGCGATTTTGGAGCGGGAACCCGCTTCGCGGGCAATAGCCCGTATTTCCACCGCGCCTCCGGGAATTTCTGGCACTTCCAATTCAAAAAGCTTTACCACGAACCGCGGATGGGAACGCGAGAGATACAACACCGGGCCGCGCGCGTTTTTCTCCACCGAAAGCAAGAGCGCTTTCATGCGCTCGCCTATGCGATACCGTTCAAAAGAAACCTGCTCTTCGGGCGGCAGGAGCGCGGTGGAGCGGCCCAAGTCCACAAACACGTTCCGTCCCTCAACACGCTGCACGCTGCCGGAGACAATAGCGCCTTCCCGGTCGTGAAATTCCTCAAATACCGCCTCCCGTTCGGCCTCGCGGATGCGCTGGATGATAACCTGCTTTGCGGTCTGCGCGGCAATACGGCCGAAATCCTCATGCACTTCCAACGGAAATATCATCTCTTCGCCAAGTTCAACGTCTTTTTTAGCAGCGCGCGCTTCATCCAGCATAAGATGCCGCTCCGGATTAAACCGCACCTTGCGTGGCTCGTCTCCTTCGCCCGGCACTATGTCATCTTCATCGTCACGGTACCGCCGATGGGAGCGTCCGCCGTCCCCTCCGCCAGCTGGCGGATGGCGGAGCGGATGCCCCCCGAGCGAATGCTGCGCGGTTTCCTCTTCTGCCTGCCGAAGAGCCTCCTCCTCTGTTATCTCCTCTTCCGACTTGACCATCGTCTCGTCCACTACGATTTTTACCTGGGAAAAGGAAAGGGACCCCGTTTCAGGATTAAACGCGGCTTTTATGATCTGGCCGCGCTTGCCGTATTCCTTTTTATAGGCGGCAGCGAGCGCCATCTCGATAGTATCCATAACCTTTTCGCGGGAGATGCCTTTTTCCTCGGCAAGCTGCTCCAAGGCGGAATGAATTGTTTTTAAGTCCATCATTTATTTACCATGAATTACGAAACGTGCTCTTGTCATTGCGAGCGTAGCGAAGCAATCCCGAAAGAATACTGTAAATCACGGGATTGCCACGGGCTTTCAGCCCTCGCAATGACAACGTTGGTGAAGTTTCGTAATTCACAGTTATTTAAAAAGTCCGCCATAAGGCGAACTTACTAAACGCAGTACCATCACACATCTGTATGTACCCATACTAGCAAACGCCGTTGCGCTGTCAAGAGCAGCGCCTGTGGAAAAAATATGCTTTTTTATTCCGGAACGTGATATACTATATATGCTGTGCTCCGCGAACTTAACATTACGGAACAATGTAAGCGCTATAATGTAAGCATTTGGGAATGTCCGCATTTCCTGTTTCTTGTCATGGGCGTAATTATCGTTGCCGCCATGGTGGGAACAAATATACTAGCGCAGCGCTATGCGGAGCCTGAGGTTGCCGTGCTGGTGGTTTTGAGCGTAACAGGCATTCTTTTTGTAATCAGCCGCATCGTGGTGCAGTCTTTTGAGCGTATGGCGGACGCCGCGCGCGCGCGCGCCGAATTCATCAGCATCATCTCGCACCAACTCCGCAATCCGATCTCTTCCATACGCTGGCAGCTGGAAGTACTTATGCGGGAACAAGCAGTAAGCGAGCGCGTGCGGTCCTACTTGGAAGGCATAGATGAATACTCCAACCGCATGGCAAAACTGGTAAATGACCTTCTGACGGTAAACCGCATTGAGGGCAACCGTCTTGTATTAGCGCCTGTTCCTTTCTCGCTGCCAGAGCTTACGCAAAAGGTGATACAAGACAACATGCTCTACGCCAGCGCTTCTAATATATCATTTGACTTTGCGGCGCCGGGCGCCCTGCCGCCTGTTCTTGCCGACGAAACCCACGTGCGGTGGGCGGTAGAAAACTTGATAAACAACGCGGTGCGCTACAGCAACCCGCGCACCACCATAACTATCTCAATCACCAAGAAGCTGCCATTTATCGCGTGGCGCATTATCAACCATGGAATTCCCATTCCGATTGAAGACGGCCGCTACATCTTTCAAAAATTCTTCCGCGCCTCGGCGTCCGCGCGAAACCATACGGACGGCACGGGACTTGGGCTTTTTATCGCAAAATCCGTGGTGGAGGCGTCCGGCGGCAAAATCGGCTTCGCCTCCGACAAAAAAGGGGAAACCGAATTTTGGTTCACCCTCCCGCGGGCCACTACAAAGAAAGTAACTCGTAAACCGTAACTCGTAATCCGTACAAGATCACATTTATAAAATTTTTCCATTTTACGAGTTACGGATTACGGATTACAAGTTACGATAGTAATAGAGTAAAAAAATAATTACAATACAGGCTAAATAAATAACAACTCTATGTCTAAAAAAATACTATTTATAGAAGACGAGCCGGCTCTCCAGCGAGCCATGGGCGACACCTTGCAGTCGCATGGATATAATATTATCCAGGCGCTCAACGGCGATATTGGCTTGCGCTTGGCGGAGAGCGAAAAGCCGGATCTTATCCTTCTTGACCTTATTCTGCCCCAAAAAGACGGTTACGAAGTACTCGCCGCGCTCCGCACCAACCCCGCGACCGGCGCCATACCCATTATCGTACTGACAAATCTGGAGGGAGTGGAAGATATAGAAAAGGCATTGAGCTTAGGCGCGCGCACGTATCTTGTAAAAGCGCGCTACACGCTTAATGAAGTAATCACGAAAGTAAAGGCGGCAATAGGAAAATAATTGTTAGACGGTGTCATTCCCGCGAAGGCGGGAATCCAGTTTTATAAAATAATTCAAAGTTCAAAGTTCAAAATGCAAAGTT
>CAYZNS010000002.1:0-94173 GCA_964479945.1 uncultured Candidatus Saccharibacteria bacterium | reverse complement strand
TCCACACTTCTCGGTGAATCAAAAACGCACTAAATGGCAGAACTCAGGAAATAAAACTAGCCATTGTAATTCTTGCAGGATTGTTATTTCTGGGGGGTGCCGCGTACGGCGGGTGGTGGTATTACAGCGCTCCTGCGCGTACGTATGACGAGGCGCTTGCCGCCATAACGGATATACAAAACGCTTCGTATCGGATTGTTGTGGTATTGGAGGCGGCGGGTAACAATAACAAGGTTACGGAGGAGCAGCAAATGTTATTTCCGCGTTTGATAGAGCGCTCGGCATCCGTGCTGGCGGGGCTATTGGGAAAAAGCGCGGTACTGGTTTCTTCAATGCCGGTAGTGATTCCCGGTTTTGAAACATGGCGCGCCGAATTGCGCGCAAGGGGCGCATATGCGCTTACGGAAAACGCGATACCCGATTATTCCGCCTTGTTTGATATTTCTCTTGGCGCCCATGAAGAATCTTACTCGTTTGGATTTGAAGTTCGGCATGTTGCAGATACGTTTTATACGCGTTTAGTAGAGCTTTCCCTTGATTTTTATGCGCCGCTTAAACAATTGGGGCCGATCGGCTCGCTGGATGTTACGGAGATTTTAAAACGGTGGTATTCAATCAAAGATGAAAAGATAGAAGAAATTTTACGCGTCGTCCCCGGTTTTGAAGACGGCCTTCAGATGTATGCGGAGCGCCGGAGAAAAATACGGGAGTTGCAAAGCGAATATTTGCCGAAGATGTACACTGCAGCATTGGAGAATCGCAATGATACCATTCTTACCGGAGAGCGTGCATATCAGTTTACTTTGACCCCGCACCCGGACGTACTGCGGGAGTATGTGCGGGAATACATGCGCATGGCGCAAGATCGCAATTTTACGCGGCGGGAAGAAAAAGAGTACGGCGCGTTTATTGACGCGTTGAGCAAGAGCGCTATCCACGTCTGGATTGACGGCAGTGCGCAAGTGCGGAGATTAAGAATGGACATTCCCGCGCTGGATATATCGGGATACCAAATACGGATGGTATTGGAATCGGATCTGGATGATATCAATACAGCTTCCGTTCAGGCGCCGTCCGGTTCAACGCCGCTGGACGAGGTTTTAACGTCTCTATTGCCTGCCGTATCTGCCAGCCCGTCGTTATCGTTGGATGTTGTATGGAAAAGATCGCTGGCTCATGTACGGACACGTGCGGAGATATATCATGATTTGGAAGGGAGTTATCAGGGCATGTGTGAAGACGCGCTTATTGTGAAGCTCATAGAGGAAGCGGAGAAGGTATTGTCTGATCGTCCGAGCGCTGTCTGCCGCGTGAATGCGAGCGGCACAGCGTATCATGTGTTTGTTTCGCTGTCCGATGCTGAAACGTACTGTGTAGACAGTAAAGGGTTCGCGGGGAACGTTTTGTTTGTGAATTTTGATAATGGTTCCGGGGGACCTCCACCGGGATTTTACTGTGACAATACTCCGTTTAAGTAGAGCTTATCCATAAAAACCATTAATTCATAGTGCAATAAAAAAGCCGGAGCGAGTTGAATGTCGCTGCCGGCTCTGATTCTATCGGATCGCGGCTAGAGGGCCAGGTGTGAGTATCGGTGTATCAAGATCTCCCCGTATGGGAGCGTATGCCTGTACAAGCCAGCTTCGCCCCGCCATGTTTGTGGGATTAATCCTGCTCCATCCCTCCAGCTTAATGGTGGTAATACTCTCTTCCTGCAGCGTCGTATCTTTCCAGGCAGATACCACGCGCAGGGGCCGCCGCCGGCCATCAAGGTATGTGCGAAAATCGGAAAACTCTATTATCCAATATCCTTCTTCCTTCTCTATGACCAAGCGTTCGAGAAGGAACGAGTCATTGTAAAATAGCGTAATGCCGAGTTTCCGGAACTGCCACTGCGAGGATTGCGCAAGAAAGAGAACGCCGGGGCTATTTTGCCGTACTGTCCAGATCTGTGCCTTGAGGTTATCGCACAGGTTAAGGAACAGCGCGGGGAAGTCCGTGTCCGGCATGTTTGCATCCATGCGCAAGTTTGCCTCGCGGATTCTTCGCATGGAAGACATATACAAGTATTGCTGTACGGATTGCGCATTGACAATGGACGTGTACTGGCGCGCGAGATCCATATTGTTTGGATCGTAGGAAATCTGGACAGCGTCAGCGCCGCCGTCGTTCATGCGCTTAAAGCGGATGCGGAATTTTGTTCCACTATTTGTCATGGTGCCCTGCGCAAATTCTTCTCTGTTTACATCTACGCATACCGACCGCAAGCGGACTGCGTCAAGAATTTCAACAGGGGAATTTTGTTGCGCAAGCGCGTTACTTGGATAGAGAAACAACGCGATAACCAACAGGTTCAACAGAAGAAACATAGGTTATTTCCTCCTTCCATTCTGGATTTAGGGTTGTGCAAAGTACGAGCAGTCGCGGGGAAAATGCCAATATTGCAAGTCCGCACGCATAGAGCATTCCTGTCATCATCATACCAACTTGCCGTACTGGCGTGAATGACGATATCCACAGGGGCGCGAACGCAATGCTGTTGAGAATACAATCCATAATCAGCAACACGCCTTCCGCGGCTAAAGCGTCGCGCATGGCATCTTTCGGCTCGCGGCCCGCTTTCAAGAACGTCATATAGGCCGCTACTAAAAAGAGACCGAGGTCGCTTGCGGACCCTACGCACAGCTCCGCTATGGGCGCGGACGCCATGCTCAGCGGAATCTCCCACCACCACATCACAATGCCAAGACATCCGGTACTAAAAAGAAATGCCGTGACGATTGCGGCGGCTCCGCCAAGCGGCTGCACGCGGTAGCGTTCTCTCGCGCCGTTCTTTTTCCACAATACTACGGCGTAACAGAGGAGAAGAATCCCGAATGCGGACGGCACGTTTGCGCCTTCGCCGCTTGTCACCAGCCAGTCCACTTGCGGGAATGCCACACCTTTCTCAAACGGCACAACGCGCAGCGTAGGATGGTTTTCTTCAGCATACGCGAGAATACGTGTGATGAGATGGCGAAACTCCGCGCTATCGTTCGTTACGAGCAGCACGAGAAAACGGAAGCCATCCCGCGACCACAGCCACTGTGAGATGCTCCTATCTTCTACGCCACCCTCTACCAGAAAGAGCGTATCGGACAGCTCGGCAGCGTTTGTCGGAAAAGGTATTCCGTACGATATGCGCGCGATCTGCGCCGCGTTATCCAACACGGACGCAACTTGTATGATCGGAATATCATTTCCGAACCGTTCTCTCTGCCACTGCCCGAACGTGCCGTCCCGCAAGTCATTGAGAAGGCGCCAGGCATCCGCGGCAGCCGCATGCGGACCCACATGAAGGGGCAGGATATTATTGCCATACCCCAGCGATTCCAGCTTGCGGGAAGATCGTTCAAACAGCGTGCCTTGTATGTAATCTACCGGGCGTGTGCTGAATGCGATCTCCCCCGTGCTATAGAGGTACGCGGTCGCGCCCGACACGCCGACAACCAACAGGAGCGACAGAGCAGGATGCACATGCATGGGAAGCCATACCAAGAACGCGCGTACGAAGCTTCCAAGAACGCGCACGATTGCCCATTGTTCTTTTACTTCCCATGTCCGCAAATGTTCTGGTTCTGCTTTCCACCACTTCTCAAGCGTCAAGTACGCGGCAGGCGTTACCAGGGGAACCAGCACGAACCCTATTCCGCCTATGCTGATGGAGCAGATGAGGCCGAGTTGTACCATCTGCCAGACGGAAAGCGTCAGCGGCATGCTGATGAAAAACGGCCCTATGGATATGAGCGCGATAAGAAAGATCCATGTATAGATATCGGACGCCGCACCCAAAAACTTTTCTATGGATGAAGCAGCGTCTGTTTTCCGAAAGGCATAAAAGAGCCGCAGCGAAAACCCGAGTCCGAAGACGATTATCATGGCATAATCCAGTGTCGTATAGACGTCCTCGCCCATAGCCGGTATTGGGAATGACAGCCCCCAGACAGCAATGCGCGTGAGCCAGATGCCGCCCATGATTGCCACAAAAACTGCGATGAGCGTCTGACGGATTGATCTTAAAAAGATGAAGAAACCAAAACTGGCGGCCACAACGCCAAGCATCGGCTTGGATATGAGATCCCACCGCAGCGTGTTGCCGCCGACGTGCCAGCGCAACTGCGGATAGCCGACCACATGGATATGTGGATCCTTTGGATATATATCCGTTTTCCACAGCGCGCGCTCCCACCATGTATAGGATTCGCGTTCTTCCAGAATTGCCGCTACCTGATTAACCAGCCATATCTCGTCTTTGTTCTTGTATTCAGATTTTACGCCGAATACAAAGCACGCGAAATTTTTGCAGGTAAGAATGCCCCATGCGGATTGGTTTTGGCGTATGCGTTCCTGCCATGCCTTTCGGTCAAAATCAAACGCCAAATCCCGCGCCGTAAGATAGGGGACGCCATCTACGCGGCAGAAGGAAACAGGCTTTTCATCAAAACACTCCTCTACATATTCCTGCGGTGTGGTGAGACCGATGACCGTGATACCCGGAATAGTGTTGATGCGCTCTTCTAAGAATATAATTTTCCAGAGCGCTTTTTTGAACGCTTCGTTATCTTGTAACTCGTGCTTGTCCAGCACGTAGCCGACAAGCACGAGCTCGCCGGTGCGGAAACCAGGGATTTGTTCCACCGTTTCCTGCCACGCGCGCCAGGGATCGCCTTGGGGCAGCGCGTTGTCTATCGGCCCCCGCTGCAATTTGGTTGATACCTTATAATTCGGATATGCGCCCAGGACCATCACCGCAACAAAGATCAAGGTGACGGCCGTATGGTGCGCAAGACACAATTGCACAACCTGCAACAACCGTTGCGTCATGATAAGACCCTCCGTTCAGTTTTTTTGGTAGGTATGTAATTTTCAAGGGAATCCAGCTGCTTGCAGCCGTACCATGAATTTTATAATTTGTCTAACTTGCCAATATATGTATAGTGTGGTATAGATAAATCCAATGTAACTTTTACAAATAGGAGTGAATTGTGAAAACAGTACTGGTGACGGGCGTGACGGGGATAATTGGCCGGCCTTTTGTGGCAGAACTTTTACGCCGCGGGTATGCGGTAATTGCGCTTTGTCGCAGCATTGCGCCTTCCAAAAAATTTCCCAATGGCGTCAGTGTCAAGGAACGTTTATGCCACCGGGGGTTTAAGAATGATATTCGTTCCGGGAAGCTAGTTTGCGTGGATGGCGATTTTACGCGCGAATTTTGCGGTATGGAGGAAGATAAATTCGTAGAAATAAGAAAACGCGCGCCTATGGCGTGTTTCCACCTGGGAGGAAATACAAACTTTTCTGAATTGCCGACAAATCGCGAAGTCTGGACAGCTAACGTGGTGGGAATGGAAAACATCCTGAAGCTCTGTAATTCCGTCGGGATTTCAATGTTGCATGTGGGAAGCAGCTTCGTGGTGTGCGGCGATGGAAACCTTCAGGAAAAATTTTATGAGAACGATTTGTGGGTTGAACAAACCCACAGAAATATCTACGAGAGATCCACCTATCACAAAGAGCGTCTAGCCGGTTATTTTTACGGGCGGGGCGGCGTGTGGATTCATCGTCTGCCTATTACGGTCGGCCTCACGGAAGAAGAGGCGAATGGGGACGGGGTGCCGCCTGGATTTATAGACGATTTCTCCGGTTATTACGGGTATTTTTATATGTTCAGCAAGACATATGAAAAGATACGCCGTATTTTCACGGAGGAAACAAGTAGTAATTTGGATAAGAGGACTGATCTTGAGTGCGCGGGCGTGTACTACGACAGCGGTACTGATCGCGTTTATCTGCCAATCGTCGTACCGGCGCGTCGAACGCCGTTGATAATGGCCTCAGTCGGATGGGTTGTGCGTACCATGGCAGATCTCTTTGATCTGTCGATAGACTCACCGCCTTATGCAAGCAGGGGGGTCTTCCATGTTGTGAATCCACCTGAGAATGCCCCGCATGTTGTTGATGTAATTACGCATTCATTGGACGCTCTCCGAATAGATGGCGTAAAGATTATGAGCGATGAGCGCGTTTACGCGCCGTTGCCGCCCTCGCTTACGGGACTGGCGGGCGTGTACGAGAGCGAAATAGGAAAGGCATTGGAAATGTTCCGGCCTTATACTATTGAATATATGCCGCGCATCGTAAGCGACGAGACAATGCGTGTGCTTGCGCAAGGAGGGCGAGCCTGCGCTATGCCTCCGCCTCATGATGCTAAAAGGTTTCACGAACTCATGGATTTTGCGCAAATCCATAAGTTCAGGCCGCTCTACCCATGAAAAATGAGCAAGCGGAATCTGTGCATAAACATGTGTCGGATTCCGTTTTTTATTTGGTATAGTGGAATAGTGAACTTGTTTGCCTTATCAGGGCTCTTGATCGGCGTATCCAGTACCACCATGGCGCTGTTGATGTTTGTCATTGCCAAGCAGCGTCTGCATTATATCTGGAGCGCGTTTTGCGTATCCGTGGCATTCTGGGGATTCGGCGCATACATGATAGCTACCACTGCTGATGCGGCTCGCGCGGATTTTTGGTGGCGCGTTACGCACGTGGGCGTTATTTTTATTCCGGTTATCTTTACGCATTTCGTCTATGAGTTTCTGGGGAGAAAAAATTGGACCGTTGTGTGGATATCGTACGCGCTTGGCGCTTTGTTTCTTATTGCCAACTTCATGGGTGATTTGTTTATTGCAAACATGCGCTGGGTGTTTGATCAGTTTTATTACGATTCACCGCCCGGCATTCTCTACATTCCGTTTACGTTCTTTTTCTTTTACATGGTTATGTATAGCCATATACTATTGTGGCAAGCGATACAGCGCGAGACAGGGTTGCGCCGCGAGCAGATACAATATTTTCTGGGCGGCATGATAGTGAGTTTCGCGGGCGGCAGTTTGAGTTTTCTGCCGGTCTATCAAATTGATTTCTATCCCATCTTCAATATTGCGGTATTTCTCTACACGCCCATCCTCACGTACGCCATTGTAAAAACGCGCCTTTTCGATATCCGCATTATTCTAGCCCATATCGTGGCGGGCGCCATCGGGTTTTTGCTTTTGGTGAATGTTGCGACAGCCCGCGACTCGTTTGAGTATCTTTGGAAAGGATCGCTGTTCGTTGTGTTCCTGCCGGCGGGCTACGTCCTTATCCGCAGCGTTACGAAAGAAATTGAAGCGCGCGAGAGCATCGAAGTTCTAGCCCGCAAGCTTCAGCGCGCGAATAAGGAATTGGCGCGCATAAGCCGCGCGAAGTCCGATTTCCTTTCCATTGCATCTCATCAATTAAAAACGCCTCTTTCCATTATTAAAGGATATCTGTCAATGACGCTGGAAGGCAGCTTCGGCGCGCTTGCCCAAGAAATTCGCCCGCAGCTTCAAAAGGTATATATTTCAAACGAGCGGCTTATCAGCCTGGTGGATGATCTTTTGAATTTCTCGCGGCTGGAGGAAGGGCGCATGGAATATAATTTTGAGGACGCGGATATTCGCCCGTTGATAACATCCGTGTTAGAAGAGCTCAAACCTCAAGCGGCGCGCAAATCCATCGCACTGCATTGGGATGAGAACGGCCCGCCGCTGGCAGTGCATGCGGACATGGCGAAAATCCGCAACGTGTTTTTCAACCTCATAGACAACGCGATTAAATACACCGACAAGGGATCGGTGCATATACGCTTGGGGCGCATGGACGGCCACGCGCTTATTGAAGTGCAGGACACGGGGCGGGGACTGCGCCTTGCCGATCTCTCAAAACTGTTTCAAAAGTTTCGGCGGGGTACCAGGCCGGAAGATGAATGGTCGCGTAAGGTGTCGGTTGCAGGTTTTGGCATCGGTTTATATGTCGCGCGCCTCATACTCAAAGCGCACAACGGCTCTATTCAAGCGGCTTCCCCCGGCGAACGGAAGGGAAGCACGTTTACGGTTACGCTCCCGCTTGTGGAGGTTGAAAAAAGCAAGGAAAGTGGTATAAGTAAATGAATCAAGAAGCATGAATTATGAATTATGGAAAAAAGCGTGTGTTGTAATTCCCATGATTCATAATTCTAGCCCCATAATTCATTCATAAATCATGCAACAAACTCGTACCTATACTCAAGACATCAGTAAGCACGAAAACCAACAAGTAACCCTGATGGGCTGGATAGACGTCCGCCGCGACCACGGCAAGCTTTTATTTGTTGACGTGCGCGACCGTACCGGTATTGCACAGATTGTTTTTTTTGCGGGAGAAAAAGAGCTTTATCAAACAGCCGATGCTTTGCGTCCGGAATGGGTGGTGGCAATTACCGGTACCGTGCAAAAACGTCCGGAAGCCATGAGAAATCCGAACCTTGCAACGGGGGAGTGGGAAGTGAGCGCTTCAAAACTCGTTATCTTGGGCAAAGCGGAAACTTCTCCCATTCCGTTGGATACCGACGGGCGGGATATAGAAGAAGAGGTGCGCTTGAAGTATAGATACCTGGACTTACGACGGAGCCGCATGCAAAAAAACATGCGCTTGCGCCATGCGGCAGCAGCTTTCGCAAGAGAGTTTTTGAATAGCCGGGGCTTTGTGGAGATAGAAACGCCGCTGCTTACGAAAACATCCCCGGAGGGCGCGCGGGATTTCCTGGTTCCATCGCGAACATACCCCGGCAAATTTTTTGCGCTGCCGCAGTCTCCCCAGCAATACAAACAACTTCTTATGATCGCGGGGTTTGAACGGTACTATCAGATTGCCCGCGCGCTGCGCGATGAGGATCTCCGCGGCGACCGGCAATACGAGCACACGCAGATTGACATGGAAATGTCATTTACCACCGAAGAAGAAGTGCGCGCGATTACGGAGGATATGATGATTTATATAACGGAAAAATGCGGCAAGAATGTATGTAAAAAGCCGTTTCCCGTATTTACGCATGCAGAGGCGATGAAAAAATTCGGCGCGGATAAATTTGACATGCGTCAAGAGAAAGATCCGGACATCCTGGCCTTTGCGTGGGTTGTTGATTTCCCGCTTTTTTCCGCCGAAGGCGGATCCGCCTCCGGCGGAGAGATGAAGTGGACGTTTGCCCATAACCCGTTTTCCGCGCCGAAAGAGAATCATGTAGAAAAGCTTTTGCGCGGCGAGGATCTGAAATCGCTGCAGGCGCAGCAATATGATCTCGTCTGCAATGGCTATGAGCTTGCTTCCGGCGGGGTGCGCATCTCCAACCCTGATGTCCAGCGAAAGGTGTTTGAGATTTTGGGTTTGACGCCGGAACAGACGCAGGAACGGTTCGGCCATCTTATAGAAGCATATGCGTATGGCGCCCCGCCGCACGCGGGCATTGCCTCCGGCCTAGATCGCCTCGCGATGATTCTTGCCGGAGAGACAAGTATTGCGGAAGTGATAGCATTTCCGAAAACGGGAACCGCGCGCGACCCCCTGATGAATGCGCCGTCGGAAGTGGAGAGGAAGCAGTTGGAAGAGCTCGGAATATACCTTAAAAATTGACCTAATTGCTCTAATTATTCTAATTGACCTAAGGAATGCCCAAATCCCAATGCCCAATCTTCAACATATAGTTTCTTTTGGGATTTTCTTAGAATAATTAGGTCAATTAGGGCAATTAGAATAATTTTGAAATGCTATATCACATAAAAACCGAAGCCTTCGAGGGTCCTCTGGAACTTCTCCTTGATCTTATCGAGCGCAAAAAGCTCTCTATTAGCCAGGTATCGCTGGCCGGCATTGCGGATTCGTACGTTGCGGAGGTAAAGTCGCGCGCCGCTGTCGCGCCCGATGAAGTTGCGCAATTTCTGGTTATTGCCTCTACACTTATGCTGATTAAATCGCGCTCGCTTTTGCCGAACCTTCCCGTCTCCGGGGAAGAAGAAGCGAATATGCGGGATCTGGAAGAGCGCCTGGCGAACCTGCGGCAATTTCGAGCATTGTCGCGGCATATTGCCGCGCGTGCGGCAGCAAAAGAAACTATGTACGCGCGCGCGGCGCTTCCTGATCTGCCCGTGCTTTTTTATCCGCCGGCAGGCATTACGGTTTTGTCGCTTCACGAGCGCATGCGTTTGTGTTTGCGCGCTTTGCCGCAGTATATACGCGCGGCGCTTCCGGAAAAATCTATCGCGCGCATTGTATCGCTGGAAGAGAAAATCGCGGAGTTGATGGCGCGGGTGGAGCAGGCGCTAGCGCAGTCTTTCCGTTCGTTTGTGGCAACCGCGAAAGAAAAGGCGGAGATTATCGTGAGTTTTTTGGCGCTCCTTGAGTTGGTAAAGCAGGGGCAGGTGGTGGTGGAGCAGAAGGATAGGCATGGGGATATTGAGATAGTGCAAAGTGCAAAGTGCAAAGTGCAAAATTAAGGTGTCGCTTCGCGACATTTATATAATCATCCCGGCGTAGCCGGGATACCAAAATTTTGAACTTTGAACTTTGAACTTTTAATTTTGAATTTAGGATGTAGAGTTTTTATACATTTTTTATGAGTCAATCTTCAGGACTTTCCACTATTATAGAAGCCCTCCTTTTCGTCGCGGGAGAGCCGTTGGCGGTTGTAAAACTTGCCGATCTTTCCGGCCATTCAGTAGCTGACGTAACAGCGGCATTGGTGTCTCTTGAGCAGTCATGCGCTGAGCGGGGTATCCGCCTCTTAAAGCAACTGGACACGGCAACATTGGTTACCGCCCCTCATCTTTCCGGGTACGTGGAGAAGCTCATAAAAGAGGAGCTATTGGGCGATATTTCAAAGGCCGCGCTTGATACGCTTACCATTATCGCGTACCGGCACCCAATTGCGCGGGTGGAAATTGACTATATCCGCGGCGTTAATTCCTCATTTACCCTGCGCAATCTTATGGCGCGCGGTTTGGCGGAGCGTATTGCCGCGCCTGAAGGCCGGGGCTATTTGTACCGGCCGACCATTGAGTTTATGAAATATTTAGGCCTTACATCCTTTCATGAACTGCCGGAATATGATATTGTGCAAAAGGAGTTGTCAAAAGGTCTTGAAGAGAAGCCGGAGGAAGGGCATCATTAAAACACAAGAACATTAAAACATTAAAACATGAAAGCAACATTGGTATTTCAGCATGATATTTTTTTTAATGTTTTCATGTTTTCATGTTTTAATGTTTTCATGCTTATACGTGATGAATATGATTCCAAATACCAAACTATTTGCATCTGCTTTTCTCCTGTTTGTATTCGGGTTGGCGCTTGTCATCCCCGTCGTTCCTTCTGCTTCTTCCCGGAATACCACATCACTGTTGCATGCGGCTCTTGAAGATTCTTCTTCTGCTCCCACGCGGTCGGCGGTACCCGTTCTTTTGGCGCAGGGGGCAATGGTGTTTGATCCTTTACACAACGCGGTTCTTTTCCAGAAAAACGCCGATACGCCCCATGGTATCGCAAGCATTACCAAAATAATGACCGCATTCGCGGCGCTTGACCGGCTGGGTGAAGGGGAGATTATTACCATAAGCGCGGATGCCGTGGGTACCGAGGGCGCGGAAGGCGGCCTGTTGGTCGGAGAGCGGTTTACGCTCAAAAATCTCGCCGCCATTATGCTTACGGCATCTAGCAACGATGCGGCGGCTGCCATTGCGGAGCATGTCGGCCGGCTCTACGGCGCAACATATTTTCCGGAAAGCCAGCAGGTGTTTGTACGCATGATGAATGAGCAGGCGCGCGCTATGGGACTCACGCGCACCATATTCCGAAATCCGACCGGATTGGATCTTGATGAAAAGGCGGGCATTCTCAGCAATACGTCAACCGCGTGGGATATGGCTATACTCATCACGCGCACGCTGCGGGATACGGCGCTCTGGGATTTGCATAGGGCAGCGACAACTATTGTTTCCGAGAACGGCGTGCCGCATCACCTTGTCTCCACGCATGAGCTGTTCGGATCCTTGCCAGGCATCTGGAACGGCAAGACGGGGTTTACCGATACGGCGGGCGGCGCGCTTGCAACCATTGTGGAAGCGCCCGTAGGGAAGCTTTCCATTATCGTAGTGCTGGGATCCACACGGGACGGGAGGTTTGAAGATACGAAGGCGCTACTGGATTGGCTCCGGAATTAAAAGTAAATTACTATGGAATTATTCTAAGGAAATCCCAATGACCGAATGACTTAAATCCCAAAAGAAATTATATTGATAATTGGGTATTGGGATTTGGGCATTCCTTAGGTCAATTAGAATAATTAGAGAAATTAGAATAATTTTGCAATGGTTTCTCCCGATCTCACAACCAGCGTCATAAAAGTCTTGGGCGCCGCCGGCGCTGCGTTTGTCGTTGCGATGGCAATGACTCCTTTGCTTGCCCGGTATATGTTTAAGTTCCAGCTTTGGAAAGAACGCAGCGGCAAGACTGCCCTTGCCGGCGGGGATGCCACAACGTTCAATTCGCTTCACGACGAGACAAAAACACCCCGCGTAGGCGGCGTTCTGGTGTGGGGAAGCGTGTTGGCGGTAACGTTCCTTTTTTGGGGGCTGGATCGCGCCGGTGATAATGATTTGTTTCAAAAGCTCAATTTTTTAAGCCGGTCACAAACATGGCTTTTAGTGTTCACGCTGGGCACCGCGTCGCTTCTTGGTCTGGCAGACGACATGCTGCAAATAATTACGTCGCGCACGCAGTCGCTCAAAGGCGGCATTGATATCGCCACCCGGCTTGTCGCCGTTTCCTTGATAGCGCTGGTTGGTGCGCTTTGGTTTTACTACAAGCTTGATTGGCGCACGGTGTATGTTCCCGGCGTCGGCATTTTATTTATTGGCGCGTGGTATATTCCCTTCTTCGTGCTTACCATGATCGCGACGTTCAGCGGCAGCGTAATAGACGGCATTGACGGCCTTGCGGGCGGCGTCCTGGCGTCGGCGTTTGCCGCATACGGGGCAATAGCATTTTTCCAGAACCAGATTGACGTTGCGGCGTTTTCAGCGGCAACCAGCGGCGCGCTTTTGGCATTCCTGTGGTTTAACATCCCGCCGGCGCGCTTTTGGATGGGGGAAACTGGCATTATCGGGCTTACAGCAACATTGACGGTTATCGCATTTTTTACGGATTCCGTCCTTATTCTTCCAGTTATAGCGTTCCCGCTGGCGCTTGCCTCCGCATCGGATATTATACAAATCACGGCGCGTCGGTTTTGGGGGAGAAAAGTGTTCCGCGTAGCGCCCATTCAGCATCATTTTGAAGCAATCGGCTGGCCGCCGTATAAGGTTACCATGCGTTTCTGGATAATAAGCGCGGCATGCGCTATTATTGGAGTAGCTTTGGCTTTAGTGGGAAGATAGAAATAAATGCAAAATTCAAAATTTAAAGTTCAAAATTAAGGTGTCGCTTCGCGACCATTTATAATCACGCGAAGCGCGATACCAACACTTTGCACTTTGCACTTTGGACTTTGAACTCATCATGTATGACATCATAATAAAAAACGGCACCATAATAGACGGTACAGGCGGGGCGCCGAAGTCGGGATCAGTTGCGGTTAAAAACGGCAACATAACCGCATTGGGCCCTAATGCGAGCGGAGCCGCGAAAACGGTTATTGATGCCTCCGGTTATTTTATATGTCCGGGCTTTGTTGATTGTACCAACCATTCCGACACGCACTGGACGCTGTTTAATTATCCTTCGCAAGCAAGTATGCTTCGCCAAGGTGTTACCACTATACTGGGAGGTTCATGCGGCACGTCGCTGGCTCCGGTGCTTCATGGTACGGTGAGCGCTGAGTCGGTGCAAAAATGGGTTGACGCGTCGGAGATTAACGTAAACTGGTTGAGTATGAAAGAATACATGGAAGAGCTGGAACGCCATAAACTCGGCGTTAATTTCGGTACGTTGGTAGGCCATGGCACGCTGCGCCGCAATATTATGGAAGATTCCGTACGGCCGGCGAGCGCTGAAGAGTTGGGGCGGATGGCGTATCTTTTGGATAAGGCGCTGGCGGAACATGCGTTCGGCCTTTCATTAGGGCTTACGTTCAGCCATGGCCGCCCCGCTACGGATGAAGAGCTTACCGAGCTTGCAAAAGTTGTTGCCGCAAAGGACAGATTGCTTACAGTGCATTTGCGCGATGAGGGCAAAGATTTGCTGCCCGCCATAACGGAAGTGCTCCGTATAGCGCGAAATGCTCAAGTCCGAACGCATATTGTGCATGTAAAAGCGCTGGGCCGCGATGCGTGGGAATACTTTTCCCGCGCGCTGCAGCTTCTGCGCGGCGGCAGGGAAGAAGGCCTTGATATTACCATAAGCACTTTTCCCTATACGCGCACGGGTTCGCTGCTCTATGCAATGCTTCCGCCCTCAACCAGAGACGGCGGGAAGGATGCTATCTTGGATCGCATTGCCGACCCGAAACAGCGCCGCCTTGCAGTAGAAAATATTCGCGGATTTACGCTGCATTATGACAAAATTATTATTGCATCCGCAAAAAATACGCCGGACATTGCCGGGAGTTCTATTCAAAAACTTGCCCAAAGCGCCGGCATGCCGCCGGAAGAAACTTTTCTTGAAATTCTTGCCGCAAACGACCTTTCTGTTACAGTATTCAGCGAGACTATAAACGAAAAAAATATTGTCGCGGCATATATGGAGCCCTATGCGTATTTTGCAACGGACGGCATAGGTTACGAGCCGCCCGATGAAACTGGCGGCAAGGGGCATAATCTGGTGCATCCGCGTTCTATTGGCGCCGCGCCCCGGTTTCTTGCCGAGTTCGTCCGTAAGCAATCTATAATGCCGGTTGAGCATGCTATTGCCAAGATGACGAAAGCGCCTGCCGAGCTTCTGCGTCTGGACAATCGCGGCGTCTTGAAAAAGGGTGCCTATGCCGATATTGCGATTATAGATATGGAGCATATTGCCGACAACGCCACCTATGAAAATCCGTTCACGTATCCGGACGGAATACCATGGGTTATTGTGAACGGCAAGGTAGCGGTGGAAAATGGAGAGCTTACGGAGGCACGGGCTGGAAGGATACTAAAAGCATAAAATTCAAAATTCAAAGTTAAAAGTGAAAAGTTGTAGTTTAAAGTTCAAAGTTTTTTAATTTTTAACTGTAATTTTGAATTTTGCACTTTGAACTTTGAATTTCTTATAATGTCTTCCCGCATCCATAAACCTGATTATATTCTTCTCGCCATTACGGGCATACTCCTGATAATTGGCATGTTTATGATTGCATCCGCCTCGCCTGTCATGAGCTCTAGTAGGTTTGGCGACGCCTATTTTTTGCTCAAAAACCAATTTGTGGGGCTTGTGGTAGGATTCGCCGCTTTGCTTGCCGGATGGCGCATCCGGTATTCATTTTGGAAAAAAATGGCGCCTGTGCTCTTGATTGCGAGCTTGTTCCTGATGGCGCTGGTATTCGTGCCCGGCATCGGCCTTGAACTCAAGGGCGCTGCGCGTTGGATAGCGGTAGGTTCCCTGTCGTTCCAGCCTGCGGAAGTTGCAAAACTTGCATTCATTATTTATTTAGCCGCGTGGCTGGAAGCTAAACAGAACGAAATACGGGGCTTTGCTACGGGCTTTCTGCCGTTTTTGGTAATGCTCGGCATTATTTCGGTGCTTTTTATTCTCCAGCCTGATATTGGCACGTTGGGAGTTCTCGCGCTTACAGCAACGCTGCTCTATTTCTCCGGCGGTGGAAAAATAACCCAAATCGGCATACTGTTGCTTATGGGGTCAGCGGCGCTTGCGGTGCTGGTAATTCTTCAGCCGTATCGCATGGAGCGTATCGCGGTATTTCTGGAGCCGAATGCAGACGTGCAGGACAGCGGGTATCAATTGCGCCAAAGTCTCATAGCGCTCGGTTCCGGTGGCATGTGGGGCAAGGGGTTCGGTATGTCGCGCCAGAAATTCAACTATCTGCCGGAAGCTACGGGGGACTCCATTTTTGCCATATACGGCGAAGAGTTCGGGTTTATCGGATCATTACTGCTGGTGAGCGTGTTCTTTGCGTTCGCATGGCGGGGTATTCGCATAGCGCGGCACGCTCCGGATGTATTCGGGCGACATCTTGCCACCGGCATCACGCTGCTTATCATTATACAGGCATTTATCAATATGGCGGCAATAAGCGGATTGGTGCCGCTTACGGGGCTTCCGCTATCGTTCATAAGCTTTGGATCTTCCGCGCTGGTGGTTAACTTGGCGGAAGTCGGCATCCTCATGAATATTTCCAAGTATATACGCATATGAAAATAGTTCTTACCGGCGGCGGGAGTGGTGGGCATTTTACGCCCATTATTGCGGTGGCGCGGGAATTGCGGCGCATTGCGGATGATGAGAAGATAGTTTCATTGCAGCTTATATATATGGCTGATCAGCCGTTTGATTTGGAACAGCTGCGGCTTGATGATGTTGAGTTTATAAAAGTGCCAGCCGGCAAATTCAGGTGGTACTTCTCGCTCTTGAATGTAACCGATCCATTCAAAACGCTTTGGGGGCTTCTGCGCGCGTTCTGGATTACATACAAAATCTTTCCGGATGTGGTATTCGGCAAAGGAGGGTTTGCGAGCTTCCCCGTGCTGGCAGCCGCGCGGTTTTTCGGCATACCCGTCATTATCCATGAGTCCGACAGCACGCCCGGCAAGGTAAACCGCTGGGCGGCCAAGTTTGCCCAGCGTATAGCCGTCTCTTTTCCCGAAACGCTGGAATATTTCCCCAAAGATATTACCGCCTATACCGGCAACCCCATCCGCGCGCGGATTTTGGGCGGCAATGAAGAAGAAGCATTGGCGTTGTTTTCTTTAGAACCTCACATTCCCGTTATAGTAGTACTTGGCGGATCGCAGGGCGCGAAACCCATCAATGACATATTCGTTCAGCTTGCCGGGCGTCTCACGGAGGAGTATCAGATAATCCACCAGACCGGCAAAGACCATTACGATGATGTGCTCAAAGAAGCATCTGTTATTCTGGAGCATTCGCCCCATCGCGGCCGATACCGGATTTTTCCGTTTTTACGTGAAGATGAACTGCGCAATGCCGCCCGCCTCGCGAAACTTGTAATATCGCGCGCGGGGGCAAACACGCTTTTTGAGATAGCGGCGTGGGGCATTCCGAGCATAATTATCCCGCTGCCGCATGCCGCGGAAGACCACCAACGGCACAATGCCTATATTTATGCGCGCGCCGGGGCGTGTGAAGTTATGGAACAGCCGAATCTTACGCCGACGGTGTTCTTGAATCAGATTACAAAATTGCTCACGGACGAGAAGCGCCGAAGCCAGATGATAGCGGCTGCCCAGCGGTTCAGCCGCGTGGATGCCGCTGAAAAAATAGCCCGCGAAATAATCCGGGTTGGGTTGCATGAATAAAAACTTACTTTGAATTACGAAACGTGCTCTTGTCATTGCGAGCGAAGCGAAGCAATCCCGAAAAATACAGCAAACCATGGGATTGCCACGGGCTTTCAGCCCTCGCAATGACAGCGTTTTTTTGAGTTTCGTAACTCACAGAAACTTACTATTCGTCTTCAAGTTGCAATTTTCCCGTTGCCGGTATATAGTGGAATTATGTCTATCCGCATGCGGCATACCAAGGGTCATCGCAATAACCGGCGCCAGCATTTGAAACTGACGCATGTTGGCGTTACCGCATGCATAAAGTGCAGGGCAGTCGTTATGCCTCATACGGTGTGCGCAAACTGCGGCACGTACCGCGGGCGGCAGATGATTGATGTGCTGGCGAAATTAACAAAAAAGGAGCGTAAACAGAAAGAAAAAGAGCTTGAAGCTCAAGAGTCCAGCGATCAGCCGACAGGACAGCTCTCCCCGGAAGAACTTTCCCGAAAGTAATGAATGGAGTATATTTAGAGAGTAAGCAAGAAAGTAATTCATAGTCAATTTGAAATTTGCAATTTGAAATTATTATATGGCTTCTCGACATCTTGCACGTTCCATCGCAATGCAAACCCTCTACGAGTGGGATTTTAAAATCTCTCTTGGGTTTGCGGTTTCCGATGAGATGATTGAAGCAATGCTGGAGCGCAATATCGAGGAATTTGGTCCCGGCTTGGAAGATACGCAATTTGCACGCATATTGGTGAAGGGCGTTTTGGAGCACAAAGAGGATTTGAACGCCGTTATTGAGAAAGCCGCACCCGAATGGCCTATCCGTCAAGTTGCCGTTATAGACCGCAACGTGTTGCGCATTGGCTTATACGAACTCTTATTTGGCATACATAAGGAAGTGCCGCCCAAAGTGGCGATAAACGAAGCAATTGAGCTTGCCAAGACATTTGGCGGTATGAATTCCGGCAAGTTTGTAAACGGCGTGTTGGGAACAGTGTATCGTGAACTCGGCGAGCCCGGGAAGGAAGACAAGGCAAAAAAGGACTTGACGCCTGATGAACTTGCGTCTCTTCCGGTGGAAGACAAGGTGGGAGCGGTAGTATTTCGGAAAGGGAGCGATCGGATGTCTTTTGCGTTGGTGCACGACGTATTCGGGTATTGGACGCTCGCGAAAGGAAGCCCGGCGGAAGGTGAGAAGTTGGAGGACGCCATACTGCGCAAAGTCGCTGAAGAGACAGGCCTTACAAATACGAGCGTTGAAGATCGGCTCGGCGAGAATGAATATGTCGCGCATGATCCCGACAAAGGCAACATCCGGCGCCGCGTCGTGTATTTTTTGGTAAAAACGACGGATACGGATTTGCGGCTTGGCGCCAAGGGCGGACTGGACGATGTGCAGTGGTTTCAGGAGCGAGAATTGGACGAGTTAAAAATGTATGATGACGTGAAAGGGTTTTTTAAGAAGGCGATACAGATTATAAAGTAAAACGCAAAAGTCAAAACGCAAAACGCAAAACTACAACTCAAAACTTCAAACTTTTTAGTTTTGATTTTTACGTTGTAATTTTGAGTTTTGATTTTTGAGTTTTGAATTGATTTATGACAAAACAGCTTTCCGAGTTGGAAACAAAGCTGAGTGTTATTTTTGAGAACAAGGAACTTTTACAAACTGCCCTTACGCACCGTTCGTATCTGAACGAAAATCCTTCATGGCATCTGCCGCATAACGAGCGTCTCGAGTTTCTCGGAGACGCTGTTTTAGAGTTGGTGGTAACGCACTATTTGTACCTCACCTATGAAAACCCGGAGGGGGAGCTTACAAGTTATCGGGCGGCATTGGTAAACTCAAATATGTTGGCGGAGGTTGCGTCTGATCTCAATTTCAACGATTATCTTATGCTCTCGCGCGGGGAGGCAAAAGACGTCGGAAAGGCAAGAATGTACATTATGGCAAATACGTTTGAGGCAATTGTGGGCGCTTTGTATCTGGACCAAGGGTATGACGCGGCTTCAGAGTTTATAGGGCGCGTGTTGCTTTCGCGCTTGCATGAAGTATTGGATCAAAAACTCTACCGTGACGCCAAGAGTTATTTTCAGGAAAAAGCGCAGGAAATTACCGGCGTCACGCCGACATATCAGGTACATAAGGAGTGGGGGCCGGATCATGCAAAGAGCTTCGTGGTAGGCGTATATATAGGCGCAGAGCTGGTTGCCGAGGGCGAGGGCTCCTCAAAACAAGCGGCACAGCAGGATGCCGCTGAAAAAGGGCTTGTGGCCAAGAAATGGGAGTTATAAATTTTTGCTCCAGCAATGCTTGCTTATATACCACGGTTGCAAGCCATGGCGCCGGAACAGTTCCTGCGCCATGGCCTCGTTTCCTTCCTCGGTATATATATTATACCCGAGCGCGCGGGCCGTGTTGCCCCATATGGTAAGATTAATTTGGTATTTACCAATGTCATTGCGGTTTTTGATGCCAGTGATTACCGCCCCATTGGCATGGAATTGCTTTCCGCCGGATTCGCAAAGCGCTATTGCTTTGAAAATAGGCGGCAGCGCGGGGTAGGAGTTCGCCGTCAAGTCGTATGCCTGAATTTCCGGCACGCGCAAGGGCGCGTTGCTGTCAACAGCATGCGCAATCGCTGAGACGAGAGCTATATGCCGCATGGTCTGGGTGCGTTTTGCGGCGCGTTGGCTTTCTAGTATACCGCTTATAATGGGTATAAGGACAAGAAGGCACAGGAACGATGCAAATGCCAAATATATGCCCGCCCGCGATTGGTTTTCCGGCTGTGCGGCAGAATGATAATATGTAACATACAGGTTCATGATGGATGACCATAATCAAGAACATATAAATCCCGTTAGAAATTCAGGCAAGGATCGAGATAGCTCATATGGATTGCCCGAAGCAATAACCCATGCTGCAGAGCAGCGTGGTATTATTTCTAACGGGATAAAAGCATACGCGGCGTGGACACTCTCAGAGGACAACGCGCTCAAGGAATCATACGCTAAATTCTTGGAGGCACGCAAGCAATCACGCATGACGCTGATCTATTTTCTGCGCGTTTGGGAAGAGCGGCTTAGCCGCAAACAGAGCGCCATCCGTTCGCGGTTACGGCATTTGGGACTCCTTCCCGCCGCCGCGCAATTTCCGAAAGCTGCTGCGTGTGGTTTTGAGCGCAGGAGATCCGGTCCGCAAACGGATACGGAACCTCTGGAAATGAACCGGCAGTTTACGGATGCGTTAGCGTTTCTGGAAGACGGCGAGGAACACGTGTTTCTGACTGGCAACGCCGGCACCGGCAAGTCCACCCTGCTGAAATATTTTCTAAGAACAACCAAGAAAAATGTTGCCGTATTAGCGCCCACGGGCGTGGCCGCACTTCTCATAGGCGGGCAGACCATCCATTCGTTTTTTCGGTTTCCGGTCGGCATCACGCCCGAGAGCGTGCGGTATGTGGCCCGCGCCAGGCGGCCGACATACGAGGCGTTGGATGCCATTGTGATTGACGAAGTGTCCATGGTGCGGGCGGATTTGCTGGATGCCGTTGATGCGTTTCTGCGCAAAAACGGGCGCACGTCGCATAAACCGTTCGGCGGGGTGAAGATGATATTTGTGGGCGATTTATTCCAACTGCCGCCTATTGTGCCGAGCGGGGAAGAAGACTTATTCCGGCATCAGTATGAAGGCCCGTATTTTTTCAACGCGCATGCGTTTGCGAAGACGCCTGTGCGGTGCATAGAGCTTACCACGGTCTACCGCCAGCGGGATGATTCATTCATAAAATTATTGAATGCCATCCGTACGTCTTCGGCGACAGAGCGGGAACTTGCCGCTATAAACGCGCGGCAACATGCGTATCAAAAGGCCGACGGGCAGCGCCTTGCCATTTACCTCACCACGCGCACATTTATGGCAGATGAGATTAATCATCAACAACTTACCGCATTACCCGGCAGGGTAACTTCTTTCGAGGGTACGGTGGAAGGATCATTGGCGGAAAATGATTTTCCTACCGCAAAAACGTTGGCGTTGAAGCCGGGCGCGCAGGTCATGTTTTTAGTGAATGATCCAGCAAAGCGATGGGTGAACGGCGATATTGGCACGGTTTCCGATTTTATAAAAGAAGAAGGGAGTCCTCGTATCCGCGTTGCATTTGCGGACGGAAAGCGCGTGACAGTGGCGCCCTATCAATGGGAGAAGAACCGCTTTTTTTACAGCGCGGAGACGAAGCGTTTAGAATCGGAACCGGTGGGATTGTTCACGCAGTATCCGTTGCGCTTGGCGTGGGCGGTTACGATCCACAAAGCGCAAGGGAAAACGTTTGATAACGTAGTGGTTGATTTCGGCGAAGGCACCTTCGCGCCGGGCCAGGCATACGTGGCATTGAGCCGCTGTACGTCGCTGGAAGGGTTGACCTTGAAAACACCGCTGGAAAAACGGCATCTCTTCGTGGACGATCGCGTGGTTGAATTTATGAAGAGGATAAACTTGGGTGTCGGGTTCCCCAAGTGATTGACTTGGGAACCGGACACCCAAGTCTCCCGAGCGGTATTTGATATTTCAGCGTGTCCATGCTATAAAACTCCGCGTGGAATACGTAACCAAGCCTGAATTTTTTTCGGTACGCCGATCATTTGCCGGCCTGGGGTTGTTTGCGAAAATCTCTTTTAGACGAGGGGATTTTATTATTGAGTACGTGGGCGATCTTATTTCAAGCGCAAAACCGCACGGCTGCCGATGTTCCGCTTGCCGTGGCAAATAACTTATCTGTCAAACACTTAGTGTTTGACAGCTTCCTGTTGAAAGCAGGTCTTATGATATACTGGCAGGATGGCGCAAACATCATTTTCATACACACTGCGGCGCAGCAGGCGCGCGAGACGCATACGCCTTGCGGTGCACTATGATGGGCGCGTTATGGTTACTCTGCCTCTTCGTGCCAGCAAGCGGGAAGCCGAAGTGTTTTTACGGAGCAAGTCGGCATGGGTGCGTTCAAAACTGCAATCGTTTGCAACCGCGCGCCGACAAAATATATACGCATTGCCGAGCGGTATTGGCGCATATCGCAAACATAAAGAGGCGGCGCGGGCGTTTATTCGGGAACGTCTGCCGCATTTGAATGCCGCTTACGCATTTTCATACGGAGCGGTTTTTATCCGCAATCAAAGAACATTGTGGGGAAGTTGCTCCAAGAGAGGAAACTTGAATTTCAATTACCGGATTATGTTTTTACCGCCTGCCGTGCGCGATTATATCATTGTGCATGAGCTGTGCCATCTGAAAGAATTAAACCACGCACCCGCGTTTTGGGACCTTGTTTCCCGCATGGTTCCCAACCACAAAACAATCCGGCGGGAATTAAAGAAAATAAGCAAAATTCTTTGATAGTAGGACTTCCGAAGTCCTATTGAGCTTTCATAAACAGCTTAACATGGTTGTCTTCTCAAAAATGCTTTAGAATAGGCATTTTACTGGACATACGTTTGTTAAGTGGATAGTGAAAGGTCAATAGATATGTTTTATCATTTAAAAAGTATTACTATGATATACGATCGTGATTTATAGTAATACTTTAAAAAATCAATAACCGCACTGCAAGCAGTGCGGTATGCCGTTATTGATCCCGCCGTTGGCGGGATTTATTTTTTTGCACCCATTCATCCATGTGGCAACCCGCAGGGTATTCTGGGCAAAAAATAAAAAAAACGCCGGTGCGTGCACGCGGCGCTGAAGGCACTATGCTAACTTTTCTTTCTGCGCCGCAAGCGGTTGCGCAGACGCTTGTTTTCTTCCCGCAGGCGTTCTAGTTCCAGATGGAGAGGTATGAACTTTTCTTCAAAGATCGCGCGCATGGAATTCAGCAACACTTCGATATCTTTAGCTTCTTCTTGCATACTTTCTTCACGTTCATGCAATAAAAAGATTTCATGATCCAGCAGCTGTGTTTCCTGCTTTACAACTTCCCAATCGAGTTCAATATGTGTCGTGATATCGTCCTGTAAAAGGCACCATATCCCGAAGTTGTCGGATGACGCCGAGGGTTGCCGTCCCCGCATATCTTCCACTATCTCTTGTTTTCGCTCCGAGTTGGCGGAAAGGTATTCCCACGCTTTATATATTGTACGAATATCTATCCTATATGTAGATAATTTTATATTGATTCCGAGTAGCTGGTTTGTTCCTATGGCTGCTTCTCCCGCTTTTCCGCGCGGGAGCGTATAGGTATCCGGGAGATACCGGCAGACGAAATGCTGACGTAGTTGTATCTCTATGGGCATATTTTCCCGATACATTTTGGAAGCAAGTAGAAAATTTCCTGCCATATTCTCATCCTCCCTTTACAAAGATTTTGGGGTATGTGTATCATAGAATATATAGAAAGTCAATAATAATTATGAAATTTTTACTGGATTGGATAATCAGCGCTTTCATTATTTTTATACTGGCCTATGTTCTGCCAGGCGTTTCGGTTGCAGGATATTTTGCGGCTTTGGGCGCGGCCATAGTGATTGGGCTTGCCAACGCGACAGTGAAGCCGCTTTTGATTGTGTTGACTTTGCCGATAACTATACTCACGCTTGGGTTGTTTTTGCTTGTAATAAACGCACTGGTGATATTGCTTGCGGCGTGGATTGTGCCGGGCTTTGATGTGTCAGGCTTTTGGTGGGCATTGCTGTTTAGCGTAATACTCTCGCTGGCAAATATGTTCCGCGGGCAGTATGAGAGAACGTATCGCGCGGAATAAATTTCATTTCAAATAAAATAAAAATGCCCGAGGGTCCGGGCATTTGCGCTTTTTAGATGGTTTTATTTCGCAAGCGCAAATAACACGCCTTCGAGAAATTCTGTGAATTCCCCATATTTGTGCATAAAACCATTTTCGTATATCCACCATTCGTTTGAAAGGTGGAGCACCAATAGCATCCTTTCTTCCAATTTCTTAAACTGCTTCGCAAGGCGCTGTAGTCGTACAAGTATAGCTGGCTGTTCTGGCAATGTTGCCAACGATGCTGGCGCGACAATTAACACGCGCTCGCGATCGAAAGAAACAGGCTCAAGAAGATCCAATGGTGAGAGCTGTTGGCGCTTATGGCGAATATTAAAATGTTCGAGAGATGAAGATATTAAAACCGCATATTCGTGATCCTTTTTAGCCGTAGAGTGCAAGATTAAAGTATTATAGAAGCGCTTGTTAGCGTATTTCTGTTCCAAATGGGGAAACAGTGATTCGGTACCATGAAGCTTATGCATACATCCACCTCCTTTCATTTTGAATGCTATCAAAAAAATCAAGTACTATCAAGAGCACTGCGGCTGAATTTATATTCTGGTTGTGCTACCATACGAATAGTATGTATCTTTCTAAAACGCGATTATGTATATTGCTTGGTCTTGGTATCCTTTTATTGGTAGGAGGGTTTTTGTTGCGCGGTGAGCTATGGACAGAACCCAAGGGGGCAGATGTTTTAAATTTTGCAGACTGCGAAGCTGCCGGATATCCGGTAATGCCTGCCCGCCAAGTAGGCGGGGAATCCCACCCCCGGCAGTGCCGTACGCCGGATGGGCGGACATTTGTTGAAAAGCTGGATGAAGATACCACGGAAACTAAGATGGAGGATGGGAAACAAGACAGCGGTGTAAAAAAAGATACCGGCGAAGGGGAAATTATAGAAGAAACCGGGCGCGAGCGGGGCGGCTGCATGGTTACGGGATGCAGCGGGCAGGTATGCGCGGATGGCGATGTTGTCACAACATGCGAGTATCGCGCGGAGTATGCATGCTATGAACAGGCAGTATGCGAGCGGCAGGCAGACGGCCAGTGCGGCTGGACGCTGACGGCAGCCATAGGACGGTGCTTGCAAGAGATGGGGGATGGGGATCAGAAATTTCAAACCTCTGGCATTGAAGGCCGCGTGATACTTGGCCCGACCTGTCCCGTAGTGAAGGAACCTCCTGATGAAGAATGCGCGGATAAGCCATACAAAACTCAAATTGCCATTTATAAAGCAAATGGTACTGAATATATAAAAACTGTTTCTACGGATGAAGATGGATTTTATCGCGTTGAACTCCCAGGTACTGCCTATGTTTTGCGTACAATGGGCAGGTCGCCGTTTCCGGCGTGTGAGGAAGTTGAGATCGTTGTTCATGAAAACTGGATAACGGCAGACATATCCTGCGACACGGGGATTCGGTAAATTTGGATATGCGTAATCAAGAGTTGCCACAACATGCGGTAGAACATATACCCTCTGCCGATATGGATTCTCTTCCTTTAAGAAAGGAGCGCATTTTGCGTTTTGCGGAGGACGCCCGCATTGAACACAAAAAAGCGCCGTGGGCTAAAAGATGGCATGCGTTTAATAAAAAAGTGAATCATGCGGCCTTGGCAACCCTTATGCTTATAGGCGCGGAAACCGGCGTTATGAAGAAGGCAGATGTTGAACATCCAAGCGGTATTACACACGAACAGCTGTATGATTATCCGCTTGATGAAGTCACCCGCACGCAGCATACGGAAAAATTGCTTGAGAAAATAGATGTTGCAGCGCCTGTTGGAAAAGAACGATTTCCGGAACGTGATATGCAGGACAAAGATTATGCAAACATATTTTTAAAACTCGGCCCGGGTTTGCGGCATATGATAGTGTCGCGGCTGATTGATTCCATAGAAGTGCGGCCCGGTACCCCCGAGGAGCTTACAGGAAACATTGCGAACTTTGAGAATGAGGAATGGGCTCAGACAAGTACCGTTGCCGCGCGTGTTACAGGATTTGGCACGGAACAACAAATTATACAATTATACACGCAGGCAAAGGCGGAACATACACCTTGGAAGGAAGAGGAAACTTTTTTACATGAACTCGGTCATATTGTACATGGGGAAGATGTAGATGGCATTTCGTCGCGATGGCTCGGCGCAATGCGGCAGGAAAAAAAAGATGTATCGCCCTATCCGGCAGCAATTGGGGAAAAATATATACACGATAAAATTATTGAAGATTTTGCTGTATCGTTCGCTGATACGATACACACCCCCCTCTTGTTTTCTCAAGAGCATCCTGCTCGCTTTCAGGCAATGGTGCGCCTTCTGCGTGAGATGGGAAATGACGAGACGTGGGATCCGCGTGTGGAATCTGAGATACATATATATGGTGAAGAAAACAAAAATGTACTCGAAATTCCACCGGCGGACAGACTGTCAATAACGCCGGAAGATGATGAATATTGATATGAATTGTATTTTTGTGTTTCAAAAACAGTCAGGCGCCTATGCCGCGAAAATAAAACGTAATCAAGGCAACTTTTTTCTTGCTGAAAAAAATACTGACAAGCATAGGTATGCCGCGATTGAGAAAATTTTGCTTTCCATTCAGCCGACATATATACGCGGTGTAACGCGTGAAAAAGAAGGAATACAAGAAATTATAGATACGCAATCCTCTCTGCCGGATTCCTCCCCATTGTTTTGGGTGCAAGCATCCGAAATGCTCTCAAAAGCGATGCCAGATTATTATTTTATTCCTCAGCAAGAACCGATTACATGGGAACGTATTGAACGCGAAATTGGCGGCTATCTTGGCAGTGGAATGTTGGACGAACATGAATATCACGCCATCACCGCGCGGCTTTCTTCCGCCTCTGAAAAGGAGTTTATTTTGATGCATGCGTTGTTGCAGCGCATGCATGCGATATTTCAAGGTTTTGAATTCAAGGAAGAACAAAATCATTGATTACGAATATGTCCCAATACTACCATGCAAACCGGACGAGGAATGTGTATGCGCCGGGCGGCAGCGAGCCGTTTAAGCTTTCGCGTTCCAAAATTGAGCTTTACATCGAGTGTCCACGGTGTTTTTATCTGGACCGGCGGCTGGGTATCGGACGCCCACCCGGGTTTCCATTTAATCTGAACTCCGCGGTGGACAAACTTTTAAAAAAAGAATTTGACATTCATCGCGCGGCAAATACCAAGCACCCTTTGATGGAACATTATGGCGTGGACGCGGTGCCATTTCAGCACGAAATGATGGACGAATGGCGGGAGAATTTTAAGGGCGTGCAGTTTTTGCACAAGCCGACAAACTTTTTGGTTACGGGCGCCGTAGATGACATCTGGGTAAACCCAAAAAAAGAACTGATCGTGGTTGATTATAAAAGTACCGCCAAAGATGCGGAGGTGAATATAGATGCCGATTGGCAGATGGGCTACAAGCGGCAGATGGAAATATACCAATGGCTCCTGCGGCATGGTAATGTCAAACACTTAGTGTCTGACACGGGGTATTTTGTGTACTGCAACGGGCGCACAGACCGCGCCGCTTTTGACGGCAAGCTGGAGTTTGATGTAAAACTTATTCCTTATACCGGAGATGACGGATGGGTTGAAGGAATGCTTGGAGACATCAAGCTATGTCTAGATTCGGATGATATGCCTGTTCAAAGAAAGGGATGCGACTATTGCCAATATCGGGAGGCAACTGCTTCTGTAGAGATATATAGAACGCACAGTATGAAATAGCGCTCATTGTGCTTTGACGACCCGAACGCCAATTAGCGTTCGGGTCGTCAGAGTGCTATTTCATAATGTAATGTCTATAGTGTACCGTAATTTTATCCACAGGAATATAAATTTAAATTGCAGGCGTGTGGTATTATAAAAACGTCGAATTTTATTACTATAATGTAATGACCATGCATGTCGCCTCAAAGTTGGTAGCGGTTTCTTTTTAATATGAAGATAAAGCATGTTTTTTTATCAAGCAGTTTTTTTATTGCATTAGCATTCTCGCCAATTGCCGCGTTTGCGGATCATAACGATTTCCATACCATCCAACAATTACAATCACAGCTTGCGTCTTTACAGCAGGCTTTTTTGTCGTTGTTTGCGGCTGCTACTCCTGCTCAACCAGCGAGAGGAACCAGTACTCCCGCAACTCCTGCGACACCGGATAAAAAAATAACTCCTATTGTTCCTTCTTTTCCGGTAAGCACGCCGCCTACTTCCACACAACCAGCGCAACAGGCAACTCCGGCACAGCCTTATGTGGGAACAGATCAGTCTGCAACACCGGCGGAAGAAGCAACACCTACTCAACTTGGGTCTTCGCCAAAAGCGGAAGTTTGTTATACATGTCCGCAGTCTCCTGTTATTCAACCGGAAGTTGTCCAACAGCAATCATCGCAAGAGACAAAAGAAGTAATACAAAACTTGCGAACGCAAATCGGGGAAGTTCAAGAACAGCTTACTAAAGAATTACAAAACCGGATCCAATTATTACAAACACAAGTTGCGGAATTACAATCTCAACAGCAAGTTGTTTCAAGAATTCAAAGATCAGCATCTCCTATGTCAGAACTCGCGCTTACGAGAACATTACAACGCGGATCTACCGGAGATGATGTAAAACAATTACAGGAATTTTTGGCGCAAGATAAAAATGTTTATCCCCAAGGCCTTGCAACGGGGTTTTATGGGCCCGCGACGGAAGCGGCCGTAAAGCGCTTTCAAGAAAAGAATGGCATTGAGGCGGTTGGCATTGTGGGGCCTAAAACCAGAGCAATGCTTTCTGGTCTTACCGGCAGTAATTGCGCAAGTTCCACTACGCGGCCTTGTTTTGACCGTGTTACTCCAGGGAGAGTGGTCGGACTCGCGGCAAAAACGGGAGAGAATGTTTTTCAGGCATGCATAAATAGTAAATCTCGCAGTCTGCGAGGATTTGGACAAACGAAAACAGCGCTTGCAGAGTCAGAACAATATCAATATTGTTTTGAAGGAAACAGCGCCGTTCACGTTCGCTGGTTTTCAGGTTCTGCCTCCACTATAACCGGATCGGTTCTGCCGCCTTCTACGGATATCACTCCTCCCGTGCGTTTCAATGAAGCGCCTTCCGGCACGTTTCCCGCAGGCACGACATCCGTCACTATATCATTGAATACTGATGAAAATGCTACTTGTAAATATTCTGCGGATGCGTCAGGGGTAAGTTATGAGCAAATGGCAAATACATTTTCCAATACGAATTCCACATCTCATTCCTCGGTTGTATCGGTGATGTCGATAAGTCCGTCGTACCCAACAGGATTTGGATATAATGTCCGATGTCAGGATAGCGCGGGCAACGTCAACACGGATGATTATCCTATTTTGTTTTCAGTAGCAAACAATCCTGTTCCCGAAATTGTCTTTGCACAGTTGCCAGGCGGAACAGTTGGCACACCATATAGCGCAAAAATCTCTGTGCAAAGCGGAACGCCGCCGTTTACATGGAGTGTTGCGGCCGGCGCGCTTCCGGCTGGCCTTGCGCTTGCCACCGTTGATGGCCAAGGAAGCATTTCAGGCAATCCTATCACCGCTGGCACTTTCAATTTCACCGCCAAAGTTTCTGATAGGGATGGTTTGAGTGACACCGAGAACTTTAGTATCACAATTGCGCCAGCATCGTCCACGGCAATCCTTACGTGTCCAGCTACCCCCGACTTTCAATGGGTAGGAAGTTTTGAAACGGGATGGGATCCGGCAACATGGAATTTTTCTACAAGCGATTCAACAAAAAATAATCTGGAAAATATCGTCATGGCAGACATGATCAAAACTAAAAACGGCGCGTTAATCGCGGGCGGAGTGAAATCAGTAAAAGACAGCGCGGGAACAATAACCGCGAAAGTTCCAGTTATCGGCAAATCATCTGATAACGGGAAAACGTGGACATTGGTGAATATCCCCTATGTTGTATCTGACCCGAATCGCACCTATGATTCTATACGCTCCCTCGCAGAGGATAAAAATGGTGTGTTATTTGCCGGCGGCTCGCGACTTTGGAAAAGTAATGACGGTGGCGCCACATGGATATTCGTGCAAAAGCCGCCGTCTGCGCTTTCGCCGTCCGATTCCGTAGTAGTGAATAATCTTCTTGTGCAGCGAGACAACGTGCTTGTCGCCACCGTTGGTCTCTCACTCTATGGCACTGCCGAGGTATATCGCAGCGCCGATAGCGGGGCAACGTGGCAGAAATTATTCACGCATTCCAGATGGTTAGAATCCATCGTGGAGGCGGACGATGGCGCACTGGTATTTATGGATTCAGAAGATATACAAGTAAGCGATTCAAAGCAGTACCGCGGCATCTATCGCTGGATCAATGGAACCTTGACAAAAACGTTCAGCGCGTATCTTTACTGGGGCGGCAATCCCCACCAGTACAGAATTGCTAAAAATAAAGATGGACAACTGTTCTTTATCGGGAAAATTCCAGAAGATCCCTACACTGGCGGAACAGTAGAACGGGGATCAACACATCTTGTTGCATATACTTCAATGGATCACGGCTCTACATGGATTCGGGGAGGAACGCTGCCAGTTTCATTCCAAAACGGTCGAGTTTTGGGTAGCGCTGAAAGCGAAGCGATGTACGCGATTACCTATACCACATGCCAAGGCGATGGGTTGTATAAATCATCCGACTCCGGCGCCAACTGGGCACTGATTACTGACGGCCCGGGGAGTTACGCATGGGGAGGTTTTGTTAATCAACTGATTCCCCATGTAGAAATAGGAGGTGCTGTTCTTTCTGTTGCACGCGGCGCGGTATTTTCCAACGGACCGGTTCCTGCGCCAGTTTCTACGCAAACAACAACTGCCCCGCAGCCGGTTCCTGAAATTGTCTTTGCACAGTTACCAGGCGGAACAGTTGGAACACTGTATAGCGCAAAAATTTCTGTGCAAAGCGGAACGCCGCCGTTTGCCTGGAGCATTGCGGCCGGCGCGCTTCCGGCTGGCCTTGCGCTTACCACCGTTAATGACCAGGGAAGCATTTCGGGCAATCCTACTACATCTGGCACTTTCAATTTTACTGCCAAAGTTTCTGATAGGGATGGTTTGAGTGACACCGAGAACTTTAGTATCACAGTTGCGCCAACCGTATCAAGCGCCGCAATTTATATCACACCGCCTGCCACGACCCGCGTAAGTGTATCAAGTAATGGCACGCAGGGAAACAATATAAGTAGCGGCGGCCCCGCTATAAGTAGTAATGGACGGTATGTGGTATTTAGCTCAATAGCCACTAACTTGGTATCAGATGACACCAATGGCGTGTCAGATATCTTCATTCATGATCGAGAAACCAAAACAACAACCCGTGTGAATGTAGCAAATGACGGCACACAGGCAAATGGTCCATCACCAGCAACAGATGATGTACCAGTAATAAGCGCTGACGGGCGATATATAGTTTTTAGCTCAACAGCAACCAACCTTGTGTCAGATGACACCAATGGCATGTCGGATATCTTTATTCACGATAGAGAGACCAGAACAACAACCCGCGTGAGCATAGCCGACGGTGGTAGTCAGTCAAATGGCGTGAGTCAGACGCCGAGTTTGAGCGCCGACGGGCGATATATTGTTTTTGCTTCTGATGCATCAAATTTGGTTACGGGTGATACCAACTTACAGCAGGATATCTTTATTCACGATAGAGAGACCAGAACAACAACCCGCGTGAGCGTTTCTTCAAGCGGTGGTCAGGGATTTGGAGCATCAAGTTTTTATCCGGCCATCAGCGCCAATGGCAAGTTTGTGGCATTCCTTTCTTTTTCTACGGGGCTTGTTTCCGGTGATACAAATGGTCTTGGCGATGTGTTTGTGCATAATCGAGATACAAAAGAGACTACGCGTGTGAGTATCACGAATAGTGGCCTCCAGAGTACCGGTATCGCAGGGCCAAGCTCTCTTTATGCGCCATCAATAAGTTCTGACGGCCGCTATGTCACGTTTGTTTCTAGCGCATCTGATCTTATCTCTGGTGATGCTAATGGCGTGGGGGATGTGTTTGTCCACGATCGTGTTGCTAAGACCACGACTCGGGTGAGTGTTTCCTCGATGGGAGGAGAAGGGAATGGTCATAGCGTAAATACTACAATCAGTGCTGATGGCCGCTATATGGTTTTTGAATCTTACGCCTCAAACCTCATAGTCGGAGATACCAATTCCCAACCCGATATTTTTGTGTATGACCGGGAGACAAAACGGACAAGCCGCGTAAGTATTTCTGATAGCGGCCAACAGGGTTCGGCTGCGCATATCTTCGGGGATCCAGCAATCAGCGCGGATGGTCGATTTGTGGCCTTTGCTTCAGCATTTTCAAATCTCGTTCCTGGCGATTCTAATCTCAAGGGTGATATCTTTTTCCACGAACGATTGCCCGCAGGTGTTGTCGGGAAAGAATACCGTGCAGCACTTACGGCGGTAAATGGTGTTGCGCCGCTCCGTTGGAGTGTGAAAGTCGGTTCATTGCCTTCAGGTCTTGCTCTTGATTCTTCAAGCGGCGTTATCTCCGGTATGCCTTCCATCGCGGGGGTAGCCGAGTTCACAGTGGAGGCCACTGATGGAAGAAGTGTCATCGGATCTCGGGTGTTAGCCATTGAGATTGCGGGGGCTCCGATCGTTGCATCTCTTTCGTCGGCTCCTGCATCCAGCATAATGGTACTCTATCCAAACAGCGGAGAACTTTTGATGGTTGATGAAATGGTTACTATTTCATGGACCTCAAGCGGTTTAGTGTCCAAAACTGTTGCCATTAAAATACTTAAGGATGGAAATCTCTTCACGACATTGGGAACCAAAATTCCCCAGAACGCGGAAAGCGGTACATTCAGCTATACTTGGAGTGTTCCGGCTAACATGCAGAACCTTACTGGATTTACGATTGAGATTTCTGACTCGGCTGATCCAGCTATAAAGGATGCAAGTGACGGTCCTTTCAGAGTCGGTTACGCACCCGCTTCTGCCACATGGCACAATGGATGGCTGCCGGATACATTTATTGATCGGGTCAATTTCACTTTCGCCACCTCGTCGTATCCAACTGTACAATCGCTACGCATTTATGAAAAGCGGCCGGGAGACAGTGCGTTTAACTCTGTGGCAACCTTTTCGCTACTCGTGTCATGGAGGTGTAACAGTAATGTTGTTAGCGTCACCGGTTGGGCATTGGATTTTGGCTGTGGACGCTCTGATCCACTTGGCTCATTGGATCAATGGACCGCCCGGCGCACCAGCCAATTTCATTCATCAACCTACCTGGTTGGTACCTACGAGTATTACGTTGCAGCTGTTGATTCTTCAGGTAATGAAACAATCCTTCCTCCATCCGGATTTGCGCGTGCCTCATCAAAAATAATCAAGAAGTATGCAACGCCGAAGGTAAAAATTGTAAGCCCATCTGGCGCTCAAACAATCGGTTCTCCTATAACATTTCAATGGACACTTACGAGTGGTTGGCCTGTAGGTACAGCGCCTAGTTATCGCATTGCTCTTTATGATAGCGATACGCGGCAGGTGTATTGGCAGAAATTTATGTATAATTATGCGCCCGCCGGATCCATAACCGGATCCTTTGTCTATGATGGTCCAGCGCTTGATCCCGCAAAGAAGTATATTGTGCTCATTGATGCCGGCCGTATTATCATGAATCAAGACTCATTGGCTTGGGATACTTATAACGCAATGCCCGAGGTCGTAACCACTATTTGGATAGATTCTACGGCTTTGACCACATCAACGCTTTCTATTACAACTACTAATTTACCAGCTGGCGCGTGGGGTATATCTTATTTTGGAGTTAATCAAGATGGATCCCTGCGTAGTGTAGCGCTTTCGGCAACCGGAGGCGTTGCGCCCTATCAATGGCAGATTGTGGGAGGCAATTTCCCCAATGGGCTTAAACTTGCTGCAACCGGCCAGATTTCACAATGGCCATTGGTGGTACCCGGGACCTATACATTTACCGCGGGTGTTACCGACAGCGCGGGAGCGAGTGCTACAAAAGTATTGAGTATAGAAGTCAAATCAGATCAAGGCGGATATTGGGGAGGGAGTCAGTACGATTCACATCGCTTTGTGCGGTCTGTTCGCTTCGGGTTTGATAGAACAAAATTTACTGATGTGCGCGCTATTCGGCTCTATGAGAAAAAACCGGGAGAAACTCAATTTGCGTTGAGTGGATCATTTCCACTTGCCAGTACCGCGTGCGGAACGAGCGTTACCACTGATCTAAATTGGTCGCTCGGGTTTTCCTGCAGGACAGATTATGAAGCATGGACCGCAACATCGCGCATATTTGACTATGGCAATACTGTTCCCATCGGGGAATATAGTTATTATGTGGCGGTAGTTGATTCCACAGGCATTGAAACCATTATTTCCGATATGCTGCATCAGCATGCATTATCTTCTACGCGTATTATAAGTCCAACCTCCGCGTTCTCGCCGGTCCTGCAGCCGTTTACCATTCAGTGGACCGTGCCGCAAAGCGGATGGCCCGCTCACTGGGCAAGCACCATTACAGCCGGTTACTCGATTCATGTTCATGAAGAAGTAAGCAGAACCCAGGTATATCGAAGCACTGTTTCGGTTCCTATCAGCAGTCAGACTGGTTCAAAAGCGTATGATGGTCCTATTCTTGATCCTGCCAAACTCTATCGCGTCGGGGCATATTATAGTTATCTGGGGATTGATTATGCTAATCGCGCGCGTGTTAATTATCTTACCATGACAGAGAACCCCACCACGTTTTTGGTAAATCCATAACTATCTTTAAAAATTATATGAACGAACAATCATTACATACAAAAAACATCATTATCACTGTTCTCGGTGTTTTGCTTGTAATAAGCACGGGGCTCGGCGTGTATATGACGTAAAAAGGGCCCATCATGGTGAGCAAAGAGGGAGGCAAAGAGCTTTGCGAGATGCTGCCTCTTCTTTCCGATCCTCTTGATCAAAATGGAGGGTTTGGCGCAACTCCCTATATCGCGCGCGATATATGCCATTTTGTCTTCGCGATTGAAAAAGATGATCCTGCGATTTGCGATAATCTCAAAACAGGCGAATTCAAGGCGCAATGTTACGCAACATCCGCTTCCAAGAAAAATGATCCTTCTCTCTGCGACAAAGCGCCTATTGACGTCCGTGATAAGTGTTATTCTTCATTAGCCCAGCAGATGGGCGGCGGACTTGCTGTATGTGAAAAAATTCAACGAGCTGATGATCGTGACAACTGTTTTTCAAACCAGGCATCTCGCATGGGAGATGTAGAGCTTTGTAAAAAGATAGGAAATATCAATATACGCGACGGTTGTTACATGAATCAAGCGCATCGGGATCCTGCCCACTGCGGCAAGATTACTGATGTCCGCATGCGCGAGGACTGCCAGCGAAACTTGATGCGCTAATATCATGATTATGAAAACGATAAACGAAAATACCAGTACGAGCTCATAAACTCAAGTAAACGCAAGGATTGTGACTAACCGAGCTTTATTCCGGTTACACCGGAAGACAGCACACTCCCCCACCAAAACTTTTGGTGGGGGAGCGCATCCGGAATAGTAATATAGCGTGATTATTCAAGTTTGTTAAATACCCCACAGTAATCCACATGAATAGGAAAATTTTGTTGCGGAAGTGTGATATGATGAAAGAATGGATGGAAAACAAATAACGCTTGATGTTCTTGCTTCCCCCGGATGCGTTAATTGCGCGCTGTTTGAGGAATACTGGCATACAATAGAAAAAGACTGGCCGAATGTAACCTTCCGGCATGTTGATGTTACCACGCCGGAAGGGCAAGAGATGGCGGGGAAGTTTATGATATTTGCTTCTCCCGGTATTATTATAAACGGGGAGCTTTTTAGTACGGGAGGATTTGATAGGGAGAAGTTTTTGGGGAAGTTGAAGGAATTATCAAAATAAATTATTCTAATTACCCTAATTATTCTAATTGACCTAAGGAATGTCCAAATCCTAATACCCAATCATCAATATATATAGTTTCTTTTGGGATTTAAATCATTTGGTCATTGGGATTTTCTTAGAATAATTAGGTCAATTAGGGTAATTAGAATAATTATGAGCATGAATATAAAATCTAATTATAGATACGTTGAATGGTCCCTTCGCCTCGGTCTTGCTGCCATGTTCGGCTACTCGGGGATTGATCTTATCTGGCATCCGACCGGGTGGCATTGGGCTGTCCGCGGGTTACCTATGGTATTTCAGAATATCATAAACGCGATTGGTATCAACACCTATCTACAATTGCAAGGGGTTGTTGAATTGTTTTTTGCGCTTGTGTTTCTATTTTGGATTTGGCCGAAGCTCACGCGGTTTGTAGCGCTGCTCGCCGCTTTTGAAATGGCGTTTATTCTCCTGTTTGTAGGTGTTGATCTCACCACGTTCCGCGATTTCGCGCCGCTGGGCGCTGCGGCAGCGTTATACTTTTTGTTGCAGGACAAGCCGTAATACTATATCCGCTAACGCTTACATTGCGAGTTCAAAATGCAAAGTCCAAAGTTGCAGTCCAAAGTTTAAAATTATAGAAGTTAACTTAAAGGAAACAAGATTGCATGAAAACTTTACACTTTGCACTGTAACTTTGCATTTTGAACTTTGAATTTTGCATTTGTACATGCCCCCAGAACAAACCAAACTTAAAACATTCCTAGCCATATCCGCTGTCGGGATATTTGCGCTCATTACGTTCGGCGCGCTGTGGGGACTCTTTTGGGGTCCTTCCGTTCCCGTTGGTGCGGGTTGGTATCTGTTTAGTTTTGCGGCCGGTATCACCATGATCGTACTGCCATGCACGTTTCCTTTGGCATTTGTAATCGTGCCGCTATCCATGGGGAAGGGCGTGGCAAAAGGGCTGGGCATAGCATTGGCGTTTGGCGCCGGCGTGGCGTTGATGCTAAGCGCGTACGGCATTATCGCCGCCGCTATCGGTGAAGTTGCCGTCGGTACGCTGGGCGCGCCGCTGGAGACGGTAAAAAACTGGCTTTATTTCATAGCCGGTATTTTTGCCTATATTTTCGCATTGGGAGAGCTGGGATTGGTGCGTTTTCGCATGCCAACATACTCTGGCGCGGCTCCCGCATTTATCCAACGGCAAGGAGATTATGCCAAAGCGCTGATGCTGGGGCTTTTTTTGGGCAACATCGGCGTGGGGTGTCCGCATCCGGCGACGCCGGTAATCTTGACGCGCATCGCGGTATCGGGCGATATATTTTACGGCTGGCTGCTTTTCTTCGTGCATGCGATAGGGCGCGTGCTTCCGTTGCTGCTGCTTGCCATACTTGGTATTTTGGGCGTCAACGGCTTGCGTTGGCTCATAGCGCGCAAAGACAAAGTGGAGCGCGCGACAGGGTGGGGCATGGTGTTTGTTGCCGGCTTCATTTTAGTGCTGGGGCTTTTTACGCACGATTGGTGGGTGGCGTCCGGACAGCATGTGCTTTTTGAAGAGTTGACGCAAGAACACGCCATCACAAGCATATTTGCGAAACGCATCGGTCAGGGACAGGCGCATACGCATGGTACCGAGGAGCTTGTCGGCAAGACCGGTTTATTTGGTTTGCCGCTGTGGTTAGGAAACTGGGCATTAGTGTTGTTGTGGATTGTACCCATGTGGTGGTACTATATAAATAAACGTAAAATGCAAAGTGTAAAATGAAAAATTAATGTGTCGCTTCGCGACGATCAATATAAAAAAGAGAATCAAGATTCACGAAGGATAATTCTTGAATCTTGAATCGTAAATCTATTACATATGGAAGAAGAACAAAAAGTAGAAAATAGAAATTTGATAAATCCTGAAGCCGACAAACTTCGTTTTTGGCTTTTGGGCACCCTTACGCTGTTATTTTTAATAACGTTTGTATATTATCTGCCTCTGCGGTTTCGTGAACAGGTCGCCGTCAGCGATGACCATCTGCATGATGAAAGCGGCATGATGGACATGATGCATATGCATGATGATGGCAGTATGCACGACCACAGCGAAGATGCGCACGCGGGCCATACGTTGCCAGGCGCATCGGAGATTGAGCGCCTGCCGCTCAAGACGCCGGCAGACCGTGTAGATCGTCTTTTGTTTGAAGAAATTCAACAATACCGGATATGGAAAGGGAAAACTGATATAGTAAAAGAATTTCGCCTGGAAGCAAGCGAGTTCCGCTGGGAATACGCGCCAGGCCAATGGGTGCACGCCTGGGGGTACAATGGCCAGGTTCCGGGGCCGGAAATCCGCGTTACGGAAGGAGACCGCGTGCGCATCATCGTAAAAAACAATTTACCGGACGCCACTACCGTGCATTGGCACGGGCTGGATGTACCGTGGCAGATGGACGGCGTTGCCGGCGTAACACAGCAAGCGATAGGGCCGGGTGAAGAGTTTACCTACGAATTTGATGCTCTGCCGGCTGGCACGCGCTTTTATCATACGCATGGCAAATCTCATATTACATCGGCTCAGCAGATGGATATGGGCCTCTCAGGCGCCTTTATTGTGGAGCCGCAGGAAGGGGATCTGGTAGTGGATCGTGACTATACGCTCATTCTTGATGAATGGGACATTTTGGCAGGTGGCGTTAACGCGGCGGTGGCGCACGTGCATGGCGCGGGAGAGGAAGGCGCGGTGCCGGAGTTTAATACATTTACCATAAACGGGCGCGTGTTTCCATATACGGAGACTCTCCATATCAGGGAAGGAGAATTTGTCCGTGTTCGCTTCATCAATGCGGGAACGGCGGCATTTCATCCTATGCATCTGCACGGGCATAGTTTTGAGGTAATAGCGAAGGACGGGTTTTTGATCCCGCGCGGGCAGCGCGAAGTGCGCAATACCATAACCATAAATCCCGGCGAGACGGTTGATATTCTTGTCCGCGGAAACAATCCAGGTCCGTGGCTTTTGCATTGTCATCACGTGCATCACGCGGCAGCCGGTATGATAACGCTCTTACAGTATGAGGGGCATGGGCCGGTCGGCGGAGCAGGTGAGCTATCATCCGGCGGTATGCCTATGATGCCGGAGATGCATGCGCATACGGATGAAGGCGATGAGCATGAGCATCTTGACGATAGTTTTGCGGCAGAGGATGATCATACGCATGCGCCGGGTACCGCGCCGCACACGCATGGAGATACGGTGCAAAGCAGCGGCAGTGCATGGTGGGGACTCTTGTTTGTTTCACTAGTACTTATGACAATTTTAGGTTTAGGTGTAAATAAATATCTTCGCGGTACTTCAAATAATTAAAAATTAAAAGTTCAAAGTGCAAAGTTGCAATGCAAAGTTAAAAATTATAAATTTTGAACTGCAACTTTGCACTTTGCACTTTGCACTTTTCATGAACAAATACTTCATCATCATAATAGCGATGGCAGTTGTAATCGGAGGCGGTATATTCTACCGCAACTTTGTGCTTTCCGAGGATGCAAAACCGGTTACGACCGGCGTGGTACGCAATGTCCGCGTGGTGGCCGGTAAAGACGAATGGCGGTTTGAGCCGGAAATAATAGAAGCGGACCGCGGGGATCGCATCATCATGGAAGTGGTGAACGAAGATTTGTATGACCATGGCATAGCTATTGACGCGTTTGGTATATCCCAGCGCATGCCGGCGAACAGCACTGTTACGATAAATTTCGTGGTAACACAAGTGGGAGATTTTCCGTATTACTGTTCTGTGCCATGCGGTGAGGGCTATGTGAACGGAGAGTTCCGCGATCATTTTGATATGATCGGGAAAATACATGTAAGAAGCATAGTTTCAGAAACAAATTAATTTCAGATTTATGATTTCAGATTTCAAATGTAAGGACACAAAAACCGCCTTGGGCGGCGGTTTCCGTGGTGTGGACCCGACGGGATTTGCACCCGCTTCTCCGAGTGGCAACAACGGCATGTTACTTTATACACCACAGGCCCGGGTCCACGGGAATATCATAAAACAGAAAAAGCCCTTTTACAAGGACTCTTTCTATGCCACTCGGATTTTGCCCGTAATGTAACGAACACCCGTTGTTGTATAGAAAGTATAGCAAGTCATAATAATTTGTCAAGATCGTTATCCACAGTACAGAGCATATGACAAAACTAGTTCTCAAAGTAAAAGGTATGCATTGCGCTTCCTGTTCAACGCTCATAGACAAGCTCGTGGGACAGCAGGACGGCGTCAAATCAATTACCACCAATTATGGCGCGGAAAAAACCGCGATTGAGTTTGACGAATCCAAGATATCATTGGAAAAAATTGATGAGCTGGTGGCTAAGCTCGGGTACGACATAATCCGCCCGGATGAATCCTCTGCTTCGCCGGAAGAGGAAGAACGCAAAGAAGCGCAGAAAATTGAGGAAGCGCGGCGGCGCGTGGTTGCCGCGTTCGTGCTCGCATTTCCGATTATTATGTATTACATGCTCATTCACATGTTCAATGTAACGCATGTGCATGAGTTGTTTGACTTTTTGAATGCAAGCCAGCCGACATTGGGGCAAAGCCCGGGTTTTCTGGCATACGGAGCGTATTATACCAACTACTTTTTTTGGATTGTCGCCCAGCCGTTGAATTGGTTTGTCTCTCTTTTTGTGAATGTGTCAAATCCGCCGTTTCATATAGACCTTAACTATATATACTGGATTCTCTCCACGCCCATCCAGTTTGTAATCGCGTGGCCGTTTTACCGTAATTCTTTTACCGCGATCCGCGTGGGGTCCGCCAATATGGATGTGCTGGTGGCGCTTGGTACTTCCGCCGCTTATTTCTACAGCGCCATCGGATTTCTCTTCTTTAACATTGACCATCCTTTCTGGGAGTCATCCGCGGCGCTCTTGTTCTTTATTTTGCTGGGGCGATATTTTGAAGCGAAAGCGAAGGGGCGTGCCTCTGTTGCCATTAAGGAACTCTTAAAACTGGAGGCAAAAGAAGCGCATATAGTGCGCGACGGTCAGGAAACCACCGTACCGATAGATGATATCAAGGAAGGAGAGACGGTGGTAGTGCGCCCAGGCGAGAAGTTTCCGGTGGATGGCGTTATTTTGGAGGGGAAAAGCCATATAGACGAAAAAGTGGTTACGGGTGAATCCATGCCGGTTTCTAAAACGGTTGGCGATGAAGTGATTGGCGCTACTATCAACCAAGAAGGTCTTGTAAAATTCAAAGCGACGAAGGTTGGAAAAGATACACTGCTGCATCAGATTATAAACATGGTGGAAGAAGCGCAGGCCTCGCGGGCGCCCATTCAAAACTTGGTAGATAAAATAAGCGAATATTTTGTGCCGTTCGCTATTATACTCTCCGTACTGGTTTTTGTCGGCTGGCATTTTGGAGCCGCTCTGCCATTTCGCGCGGGATTACTGCGTATGATTGCGGTTCTCGTTATTTCTTGCCCGTGTGCTATGGGCTTAGCTACGCCGACAGCTCTTATTGTAGGCATTGGGCGTGCTACAAAATTCGGTATTATCTTAAAAGGCGGCGAAGCGTTGGAGAAAGCATACCGTGTTACTGCGGTGGCGTTGGACAAGACTGGTACGCTTACCATAGGCAAGCCGGTGGTAACGGATGTTGTTATGTTGCGGCAGGATATCACGGAGAAAGATGCCTTGCTCTTTGCGGGGGCGGTGGAAATTGGGTCCGAGCATCCTCTGGCGCGCGCGATTGTGGAAAAGGGCAAAGAACACGGCTCGCTTCAGGAAGTTAAAGACTTTGAAGCGGTGGCAGGCAAGGGGGTACATGGCACAATTGGCATCCGCGAGGTTCACGTGGGGCAGCAGAAGTATATGGCGGATCTTGGGCTGGATACGTCTCCACACAAAAAGGAGTTGGAACGCCTGCAGAATGAAGCAAAGACGGTAGTGTTTCTTGCAGTGGACAAGCAGCCAACGGCACTTCTTGCCATGGCGGATACCCTAAAGCCGCATGCAAAGGAAGCAATTGATGCGCTCAAAGACATGGGTAAGGAGATTATTATGATAACGGGGGACAATCCAAAGACGGCAAAAGCCATCGCAAAGCAAGTCGGCATTGACCGCGTGCTTGCGGAAGTACTGCCGCAGGACAAAGCCGAGACCATAAAAAAACTGCAGAAAGAAGGCAAAAGCGTTGCTATGGTGGGAGACGGCATTAACGATTCCCCCGCGCTGGCACAGGCAAACATAGGCATTGCCGTTGGCTCCGGCACGGACGTTGCGGTACAGACAGGGCAGGTGATACTGGTGAAAGATGACTTGCGAGATGTAGTAACTGCCATTCAATTATCCGGCAAGACTATTAAAAAAGTGTGGCAGAATCTATTCTGGGCGTTTATTTATAACGTGCTTGCCATTCCTATCGCGGGCGGGATTCACTTGCTGATAACGCAAAGCTCATTGGGCGTGCCGGCAGATTGGGTGGTGGCAATTGCCGAAAACTACGGCCGCGCGGGGCAGATATTCTTTAGTTTCTCGCAGGCGACATTGCGTCCCGAGATTGCCGGTTTCGCCATGGCATTCAGCTCGGTATCGGTAGTGACGAATTCACTTCTGCTGCGAAGATATACGCCGCCGATTGAGCGCGGGCATGAAGATGAAGACGAAAAAGCGCTTGCCGCAGGCGAGAAGCCGGCGCATGTGGGCGCATAAAAAATTATAATTAAAGGTAATGGTATGGAAAAATTAGAACTCCATATTGAAGGCATGCACTGCGGCTCATGCGCCGTGGGCATACAGATGCTTACCAGCCAGATGGACGGTGTATCCAATGTGGAGGTAAGCTACGAAGGCAAAACGGGTGTTTTTGAAATTGACGCAAGCAAAGTGAAAAAGGAAGATTTGATTAAAGCGATTGCCGAATTGGGGTATACGGCAAGTTAGCTCCGAAACCTGAAACCTGAAACGCAGTACTATTCTTTACTATGAAATATGAGATGCGGCAAGGAATGTGACTAGCCGAGCTCTACACACGCCGCAGGCGGTGTGGATAGCTCGGCTCGGCACATTCCAGACAATCTATATGAAAGATCCTCCATTCTCCATAAAAGAATCGCTTATCGTCGGATGGGAAGCGTTTAAGGTGCACTATCGGTTGTTTGCGCCGATTGTATTCATCAGTATTGCCATATCGCTTGCCGCCGAATATATCGGCAATCGCGATACATTGGGTCTGGGGCTTATAGTAATGGCGGTTGGATTTATTGCGCAGATTATTGTTGGCATGGGGCTTATAAAGATCGCGCTCAGTATAACTGCAGGCGGGACCCCGGTATTTGACGATATATTTTCTCCCACGCATCTATTCTTTTCTTACATCGGGGCGGCGGTGTTATATGCGCTTATCGTGCTCGGCGGTTTCTTGTTGCTGATTGTGCCGGGTTTGATCTGGCTTGTTTCCTATTGGCTGTTTCAATATGCGCTTATTGACCAGGAACGAGGCGCGTTCGCCGCGCTTGCGGAAGCAAAGCGCATATCCAGGGGAGTGCGGTGGCATCTTTTTTTGTTAATACTGACAACCGGCATGCTGAATTTCGCGGGCGTACTGGTGTTTTTTGTTGGGCTGTTTATCACGATCCCCGTCACCACGGTAGCAACCGCGCATATATATCGCCAGCTTCAAAAACGGCTTGAGCCAGAACAGGCGGAGTCGAAGTCCAGAGAAGCTCTTGAAGCAACGCCTGTTTCTCTGTCCCCGGAAATACAGAGTCATACTTTTTGATGAACATTCAATTTACATTATGAAGACGTGTTTAACAATTCCTCGCGATCGCGAGGAATTGTTGCTTTTGTTTTTTGCCTGTTTGATTCGCGAGGAGAATAAGATAGAGTTATTGTATGAAGATTCGGCAAGATATAAAGCAAAAAATAGAAGAGGCGCTTCAAGGTGTGGGAGAGGCGACTGATATATCGTTTTCCGTGGAGACGCCTGACAACCAGGATCATGGCGACTATGCGACAAACATTGCGCTTTTGGTCGCGAAGGCTATTGGCAAGAATCCGCTTGAGATAGCCGATGAAATTGCAAGAAATTTGCAAGATGAACGGTGGGAGGTATCCGTGGCGCCACCGGGGTTTTTAAATTTTCGTATTGCGGACGCGCATTTACAAAAAAGTATTGAGTACGTTTTGGAGCAGGATGACGCGTGGGGGACCAGTGCTGCAGGAGCAGGAAAAACGGTTATGGTTGAATATTTTCAGCTTAATATCGCAAAACGCCCGCATATCGGGCATCTTCGTTCAGCGGCAATCGGGGATGCGTTGAAGCGTATGTTTTTATCGCAAGGATATCACGCGGTTTCCGATACGCACGTGGGGGATTGGGGCACGCAGTTTGGGATATTGTTGCATGCATACAAAGATCAGGGAGACGCCGCGCTGCAGGAAAAAATTGCGGGAGACCCGTTTGAGTTTTTGGAGGATTTATATAAGCGTGAAAACAAGCGTATTGAGGAGAATCCGGAACGCAGAGAAAGGGCAAAGCAAGAATTTGCAAAGCTGGAACGCGGAGACGTGGAAAACAGAAAAATCTGGCAATGGATGGTAGAGGTTTCCATGCAAAAACTCACCGAAAGCGCGGAGCAGCTTGGCCTTCTGCCGTTTGACGAGCATAAGGGCGAGTCGTCCTATGAGGAGGTTATGCTTCCTATCGTGGAAGAAGCGCTCAAAAGAGGAGTCGCGGAGAAAAAAAGCGATAGCGCCGTTGTGGTTGACTTGACCGCCGAGAAGCTGGATGAGGCCGTTTTGATAAAATCCGATGGAGCGACCACGTATCTTCTTCGCGACCTGGCGGCAATAAACTATCGGAACGAACGCTGGAATTTTTGGAAGAATCTCTACGTGGTTGATGTGCGCCAGGCGCATCATTTTCACCAGTTGTTTCGCGTAGCGGAGCTGCTTGGATTCGATGGCGCTCAGGGATCACAGCAGGTGGAATTCGGGTTCATGACATTGCCGGAAGGTGCTATGAGTACGCGTAAAGGAACAGCTGTCGCGCTTTATCAATTGCTCCAAGATGCGGAACGAAAAGCGCGCGAGATTATCCGGGAAAAGAATCCCGCGCTTGCCGATGCCGACGCGGCGGCAAGGAAAGTCGGAGTGGGAGCCATAAAATATTTTGATCTATCGCATAATAGAAAGTCGGATATCGTATTTGATTGGGATAAGGCATTGTCATTTGAAGGAAATACGGGACCTTACGTGCAGTATACATACGCGCGCTTGAAGAGTATTTTACGAAAAAACTGCCTGTCCGGCTTACCCCTTGCAGGAATTTCAGCGTATGGGGGGATACGCTTTGAAGATAGCGAGCGCCGGCTTGCGGCAACCATTCTCCGCTACCCGGAGATAATCGCGGAAGCGTTATCGCTCCTTTCTCCCCATGTCGTTGCCGCATATCTCTATCAGCTTGCAAGTACGGCAAACGAGTTTTATCATGCGTTTTCCGTGTTGCAAGAGCCGGATGAGGCAAAACGGGCGTTGCGCTTAGTACTCGTTTCCACAACGGCGCTAACTCTCAAAAACGGCATGTATCTCTTGGGGCTTGAAGCTCTGGAAAAGATGTAAGAAGACGATGAGCGGATCCATTTGACAAAGGTCTAGCCATGTGCATAATACATGCAGATGCTTTGTTGATAATGGGAGGTGATTATGGCGCGGGATCCGCCTTTATGTGCATGAGTTGGTTGGAATGGAAGGCATGCTAAACAATCTCAACAATGGAGGTGTGCAATGAGATGGATTTGTTCGGCTTTGTTTATTTCTCTTATAGTTACTATCCCCGGCTTGTCTTTCGGCGAGCGCGTGCGCCGGCAAAACGACTTGCCCAACGTAGGGAGAAATGAACGGGGGCAGCGTAACGGGGATGCCTGGAAATTTTATTGTCCCCCGGGCGGAACATTTCGGGTTTTGGGCGACACGTTGAGTAATGACTTAGGGATGTCATTCGTTGATCCCCAAATCTTTGTGGTGGATGAGGAGCTGATTTTGGGAAGAGGGGATGATGAGCGTGTTTGCTTGTGGCAACCTGTGTGTGGATACGCTTGTCCGCTAGTGACCGGCGCGTGTGGTGAGGGCAATCATTTTGTGTTGATTGCCGATTATGGCGGCGCTACCACAACCGGGGAGACTTGTGGTTTTGGTGGCGGCTATAAGTTTGACTTATATGTGAAGGACTCAACTGGCAGAGAGCTTTTTGCATGGGAAGTTGGCATCAGACTTTTCGTTTCTGATGCCGGCATTGATTGGCTGCTGCCGGAAGAGACTATTCCACCACCACCTCCGCCATCATCTCCTCCTTCCACGAGTGTTATGTCTAAAGGCCTCTAATTCTCATCTGAACACCCCATGCCGGACAGCGGCATGGGGCTTTACTTTTACAGGCGATTTGTTACTATGTATAGCATGTTTGCGGTCATCAAAACTGGAGGAAAGCAATACATCGCGGAACCGGGGAAAAAGCTCAAAATAGAAAAACTGCCCGTGGAAGAGGGTAAGGATTTTTCATTTGAGGAGGTGCTATTGGTAGAAGACGGAACGGAGGCGAAAATCGGGACGCCCCTGGTTGCGGGAGTCCACGTTGCCGCAAAGGTACTTCGCCATGGACGCGCCAAAAAAATAACAAATCTGCGCTACCACTCAAAAACCCGCCACCGCCGCAAAAAAGGGCATCGCCAGCATTTTACGGAGGTTGAGATTACTGCTGTCAAACACTAAGTGTCTGACAAGCTTGTCAGACACTTAGTGTTTGACAGCAGACTAGTTCCTGTTCTTCAACGCTGCCTCTAGCGTAAGGGGATCCGCATATTCGATCTCCGCGCCCGTAGATAACCCGCGGCCTAAGCGGGTTATTTTTATCTGCAGGGGAGCCAAGATGCGCTCAATATAGTTTGCGGTCTGGTTGCCTTCCAATGTGTTGGATGTGGCAATGATGACTTCCAAAGATGCGCGCTGCGGGTCCGCTTTGATGCGATTGAACAATTCCTGCAAATGCAGACGCTCGCCCGGGTTTTTCTCAAGCGGGGAGAGCGTGCCGCCCGTAACATGATAGAGGCCGTCAAAGGCATTCGCGCGTTCGAACATTTCCAAGTCTGATTCTTTTTCTACCACCAGCAGTTTGTCTTTTGCGCGGCTCGGGGAGGAGCATATATTGCACAGCGCCGCCACGCGTTTTTCCATTATGCGGAAACAAAGCGCGCACGCGCCAAGTTCGCTGCTCATCGTTTCGATGAGAGCCAAGAATTCCTGGCGCCAGGCGTCATTCTTTTCAGTGAGCGCAAACGCAAGCCGCATGGCTTGCCGCGGGCCCAAGCCGGGGAGTTCTGTCAAGAGTTCGGAGAGCCGTTGGATGTGTTTTGGATAGGACATAAAAAAATTAAAAATTAAAAGTGCAAGATGATTATATTATTTGAATTGATTACACTTCCTCAACCCGCCTGTCGATATCGGAGAACGAGATAGTATTCGGATTAAAATATAAGCTTACTTTGCCCAAGGGGCCATTGCGGTGTTTTGCAATCTGGACTTCCGTTACGTTTTTTTGCGCGGAGTCGTCTTTGTATCTATCCTCCCGATAAAGGAACATGACGACATCCGCATCTTGTTCAATACTGTTATGGACAACAATATCATTTGCGATAAAATTATGGGTTTCGGGCACCGTCGCATCAAAAACTTCTTCTTCTCCAAGAGAGATAATAGATTCTATTTTATCCCAATAAATATCCGACTGTGCTATTTTACATAATGGTTCGCTACTAAAAGCCTCTGCTACGCGTAGCATTCTATTACGAGACAACCCGTTTTTAAAGAGAGCGCTTCCGCAGTACGCCATGTCAATTTTTTTTGCGAAATCCCGCCAACTTATCTGTAAAGATTCTTTTATCGGTTCAATAAGGATACGCCATGCTTCGCGTGGTATGATATCCGTATTCGTATTTGGATTGATTAATTTCAGTTTTTTGAGAAGTTCGGGAACGATACTGCCTCGCTTTCCATATGATCCTATGAGTTCACAGAAACGGATTTGCATGACACTGCCTTCTATGTATACATGATACATAGGCCGGTATTTTTTATGCGGGATTGTCCGCAGAGTGCTAAAAATACCAAGACGCAAGAGAAGATGTTGTACTTGTTCTGCGAGAACAGTGCTTGAAGTAGCATAATATATTGACCCTGCAGTTTTCCTGGCAGGAATATTTTTATAAGATATATTTCCGTCTGTTGCCCAAAGATGATGGAGGAAGAGTTGAATTTTCTTATTACCGCATTGGAATAGAGAATCCGGGAGAGTTTTTTCATATGATCTTGATAAAGGAAGCCCCATCTTTTTATACCAATTTGATATTGGATGTCTTTTATTGCGTGTCAGACGATAGGGCGATGGCAGATATATATGATACCAATTTTTTTGGCGGATCGTGCGCGGCTGTATGCCAAAAAGTTTGTTTGCTGATGCGCTTACAACGGCAATATTATATTCATCTGCGCTGGTGTAATGGAAGGGTTGGCGAGGAAGAATACATCCGTCTCCGATAAGATGAGCAAGCAGGGTAAGTTCCGAATCAGACATTACAGAAACGGAATGCATTGGTGCTATGTGGCGCGGGACGGCAACATGCATGCCTGCAGTCAATGTTTTAAGAGCGCGCCAACCGTGTATGGTAAAAAATGGATGATTCTCTGACGCTTTTATGGTGCGCCCGCTTCTCGTTGTGATTTGATATATTTTTTTATTCCCGTTTGGAAATACGTTGGAAATAAGGCGTCGTTCTATTTTATGGTCCGCGGTAAATGAAAATATCGGAATATTTGTTTTACCGACCAGTTCTTTGATCGGGGTGCGTTTCCCCGTATCGGCATTGGTCAGGAGAGTATCTCCCGTAAGACATCCGGATTCCCGCAAATCCGACAATTTCGGTATCGGCGGATGGCGCTGCTCTACGGCGCGCGAAAGCTGGGAGATGGCGAGCACAGGCACTTCGAGTTCGCGCGCGAGGCCTTTCAATGCGCGGGAGATTTCCGTAACTTCGCGTACCAAGCTGTCGGAGGTTCCTTTGTGGTAGGTAATAAGTTGCAGATAGTCCACGATAATAAGCCCCAGCCCGTGTTCGGTTTGCAGCCGCCGGGCCATCGCGCGCATTTGAAGAATGTTATTGGATGGCTCGTCGTCTATGAAAATTGGCGCTTTGGAAAGGCGGTCCAGCGCTTCGCGGATGCGTAGAAAATCATCGGAATCATGGGAAAGCCGGCCCGTGCGGAGCCGCCATGAATCCACATTGGCTTCTGCCGCAAGAAGGCGGTCAATAACCTGTTCGGTGGACATCTCCAGGCTAAATATGCCGACTGGCGTGTTTTCCTTGACGGCCGCTTTACGCGCTATATCAAGTGCGAGACTCGTTTTACCGAAAGAAGGCCGCGCGGCAAGGACAATCATATCCGATTTTTGGAGTCCGGAGAGAAGATTGTCCAGCTGAGTAAAGCCTGTGGGGACGCCACGCAGATGCTCGCCTTTTTGAAGATTGTCTATGCGATCCCATGCGGCTTCCAGCGCTTCGGAAACGGGGGCGAACCGCTGGCGGAGCGAGCCGTGCGAGATGCTAAAAATTTTTCGCTCTGCCTCGTCCAGCAATATATCTACGTCGTCGGATTCCTGATAGCCCAATTGGCTTATGTCCTGCGATATGGAGATAATGCTTCGCAGCACGTATTTGCGGTTTACGATATCGGCATAATGCGCAACATTGCTCGCAGTTGGCACCATATTCACGAGCTGCGTTAAGTAACTGACCCCGCCGGTTTCTTCCAATTTCTTTTTTTCACGGAGCCGGTTGGATGTGGAAAGCACGTCAATCGGCACGCGCTTTTCAAATAATTCCTGCATTGCCTCATAAATAACCCGATGCTGGTCACGATAAAAACAAGCCGGTTTTAAGATATCGGCGGTTTTATTGAATGCGTCTTTGTCTAGCATGAGCGATCCTAAAACGGACATTTCGGCTTCCACGTTTTGCGGCGGCATGCGTACCCCTGCAAATGAGGCGGGGTGCAGAGAAACGGACCCGGACGATTGTTGCGGTGGAGGATTTGCCATAGGGATAGTATAGTGGGGGATTGGGTTATGCACAACTCGGACACTGTTCGTAATATGGGAATAAGGTGTGAAAAGTCTTATAGTTTATGTATGACAAAGATATATGACGTTGGTATCGGGTGGGCGAGTCCGATAGACGCAGTTTTTGTATCACTCCTGAAAAAAGAGTTGCGAAGCGCCAAGCTTTCTGTTGACGAGATCACCTATCAGAATATCAGCGAACGGTTTGAAGAAATTAGAAATGGCAGCGTTGCGTATCGCTGGTACTTGGATCGCTCCTCCATAGATTATCCGCCCTATGCGCAGATCGCGTGGATGTTGGCCGAGCGCGGCGTGCGCGTGGTAAACAATCCAACGCAAGCCGCGCGGTGGGGAAGCAAGATAGCGCTTCACAAGGCTTTCGCGTCCGCGGGCATTCCGGTACCCAAAACGCGCATAGTCTATTCGCTTAGTGAGGCAAAACGGGAGGCTCCTCGCGCGCTCAAGGAATTTACTGTTCCGTTCGTCATAAAACCCGCATACGGAGGCATGGAGAATGATGTTTTGATGACAGCATCGCGCAAGGAAGATGTTACAAAGTTCATGGAGGGGAATGGCAACGATGCCGCGCTGATGCAGGAGTTCTTAACGCCTGCCGTAATTGCCGGACGCGCGGGATGGTTCCGGCCCCTGTATGTGTGCGGCGCCATTATTCCATTGCGGTGGAATCCGGTTAATCATTTTTATGAAGAATTGAGACATGTGCCGGAAGAGAATGCAGCGGCGACGGTGTTGGAAAAAACACTCCTGGCAATATATAGCATAACGGGATTTGACGTATTCAGCGCAGAGATAGTGTTTACGAACAGAGAGGACTATTTCGTGGTTGATTATGCGAACCACCCGATTGATCTGGGCGCGCAGGATATTTCAGCCGACGCGCTGCCGCGCAGAGTGTTATCAACAGTGGCGGACCATTTGGTACGTGATATAGTAAAAATATGAGTGAAGTTTTGCAGTCCAATGTATTCTTTTTTATAACGGCAATTGCCGCCGTATGTGTTGCGGGCGCCGTTATCTTGGCGCTGTACCATTTCGTGCGTTTGTTGCGGATACTTCGCAGTATTTCAGAAGTGGTGGAACAGGAATTGTACACGCTGCGCGGCGATATCGCGGATGCGCGTTCCTTTGTAAAAGAAGAAAGCATAAAATTTAAACATGCGCTGGGATTTTTAAGCGTTTTATTCACTCTGGGGGAAAAGGTGAGAGGTCGAACGCGAAAACCGGTGGCACGAAAAAAGCATAGCAATATAACTGAAGAAAAAAACAATGGCGAACAATAAAAAAGCAAGCGGTATCGGATTGGGTTTAGCCGCAATCGCGGCGGCCGCGGCGGGCGCGTATTTTTTGTATGGGAAAGCCGCGCCTAAGCAGAAGAAAAAAATAAAGGGCTGGATGCTTCGCATGAAAGGCGAAGTGATGGACGGATTGGAAGGCCTGCGCGACATGAGCGGGGATGCATACGAAAAGATGGTGGACAAAGTTTCCCAAAAGTATCAAAGTGCAAAGAACATAGACAAAGATGAAGTGGCCGCGCTCGCAAAAGAGCTGAAAGGATACTGGAAGAATATCTCCAAGCACGTAACGCAAGCGGCGAAGTCGCCCCCAAAAAAGAAGTAGGGAATCTAAAGCGTCAGGATTGTGGCTAACCGAGCTTCGCACATTCCGCTAAAAGCGGGATTGTGAGTAGCCCGGCTCGGCACACTCCCTCACCAAAACTTTTGGTGAGGGAGCACACCCGGAGATAATAGGAGGGGATCATCTTGCAATTCAAAATAAAAAAAGTCCGACACCTTGTCGGCTTTTTTGCAAAAAAAGAACCCCCGCAACACTCGGATACCGTATCGGAATATAACGGTATGGTACCGCGAGCGTCGGCGGGGGTGGGGGTGGGGAGGCGCGAGCTAATCTCACTTCCGCCTAAGGCGGACAACTCACGCCTCCGAGGACCGAGGGTCAGGTACTGTCAAGGGGGGCGAAAGGGCGGGGCTCTCCGGTCCCTCGGGGTTGGGGGTTGTGAGTGGAGAGGGATACGGAGAAGCCCCATAACAATCTAGTTACCAGTGTAGCAAAGTGTGTTTATTTGTCAATATGCCCCTGTGCAGCGCTTATATGCTCTCCGACAATACCTTACTTTGAATTACGAAACTACCCATTGTCATTGCGAGCAAAGCGAAGCAATCTCGTGAATACCTTGAAAATTACGGGATTGCCACGTCGCTTCGCTCCTCGCAATGACAATGTTTTTGGAGTTTCGTAATTACAGTTATTTACTAAAAGTTGTATTTCCTGTTATACTGGAACTATGGAACAACAAAAACTAAACATCAAAGCGACGGACGAGGTTTTGAAGGGCCGGTATGCAAACAACGTGATGGTTTCGCACACCAAAGAGGAGTTCGTGTTTGACTTCATGAATATTCTGCCGCCGGGGGCTTTGCTGGTGGAGCGAATCATTATAAGTCCGGGGCACGCCAAGCGGCTTCTGCGCGCATTGGGCGAGCAGGTGGACAGATACGAAACTTCGTTCGGCAAGCTGGAAGCGGCGGATGAGCCGGGCGCTATCGGCTTTAAGCATAATGAATAAAAAGATATTAACGCTTTGCGTTGTTCACGATGAGGCACACATTCTTTTGGGGCTAAAGAAGCGCGGGTTTGGCTTGGGGAAATGGAACGGGTTTGGCGGCAAGGTGGAAGCAGGCGAGACTATTGAGGAAGCGGCGCACAGAGAACTTGTGGAAGAAGCGGGTATCACGCCGCATACCATGCTAAAGCGCGGCATACTGACATTTGCCTTTGAGGATGGTTCCGCGCCATCATTGGAGATTCATGTATTCAGTGCGAGAACGTTTTCCGGAGAGCCCAAGGAATCAGATGAGATGCGCCCGCAATGGTTTTCCCTGGACAGCATCCCGTATCAAAATATGTGGGCGGATGATCCGCATTGGCTGCCACTCGTGCTTGCGGGAAAGAACATTCAGGGCACGTTTCATTTTAAGGATTTGAATACTATTCTTTCGCACAAAGTGCGGGAGGTATAAGTTATACTTTCAACCCCACCTTCCTATGTACCTCTTCCAGCGTCTCCGATGCTTTTGCGTTCGCTTTCGCGGCTCCTTCTTCGAGAATTTTGATAAGGTTACTCTTGTTTTCAAGTAATTCCTTTCGCTTCTCCTGCACGGGGCGCAGTTTTTCAATTACCAGCTCCGCGAGTGCTTCTTTGAATTCTTTATAACTTTTGCCGGCGAATTCTTTTTCAATTGCGGCGAACTCTTTTCCGCAAAACGCGTGATATATTGCCATCAAATTGGAAATGGCCGGTTTTGTCACTGTGTCGTATTTGATAGCGCTGCCGGAATCGGTAACGGCCGTTTTTATTTTCTGCCGTATTTTTTCTGGCGCGTCGGCTAGGGCGATATATGACATTACGCCGTGCGACTTAGACATTTTTTTGGCGGGATCTGTGAGCGAGAGAATTTTTTTGCCCGCGTCCAGCTTAAATTCTTTGGGGACCGGGAACGTCAACCCGAAGCGCTTGTTGAATTTGCGCGCAAGCGTCCGCGTAAATTCCAGATGCTGGCGCTGATCCTCGCCAACGGGCACGATGGTGGGCTTGTACAATAAAATATCCGCCGCCATGAGGATGGGGTAGGTGAACAGTCCCGCGTTCGCCGGCTTGCCTTCTTCAAGTTTTTCCTTGTACACCACCATGCGTTCCAGCTCGCCCATGGCGGAAATGGTGGCAAGTACCCACATAAGCTGGGCGTGCGCGGGCACGGCGGATTGCAGAAAAATAGCGGCGCGCTCCGGATCAAGTCCTAAAGCGACATAGTCGGCCGTGATTTCTAAGATTTGCGCGCGCAATTTCTCCGGATCCTGCGGCTCGGTGAGTGCGTGCAGGTCCACAATGGGCACGTAGGTCTCATGCGTGTCTTGCAAAGCAATCCATTGTCGGATAGCGCCGATGTAGTTGCCGATGTGAAGCTCGCCGGAGGGTTTTGCTCCGGAGAGTAGTATTGGTTTTTTTGAAGATCCGTGGTTCATAAGCGTAATGTAAAATTTAAAAATCAAAATGTAAAATGACAATGTAAAATTTTAAAATTTTGAATTGTCATTTTGATTTTTGCATTTTACATTTTCAATTTTTCTGCGATTGGATATTAAACCTCTATAATGACCGGAAGCACCATCGGGCGCCTCTGCGTCTTCAAAAACAGAAACTGTCCTATCTGCTCGCGGATTTTATCTTTTACGTAAGCCAAGTTCAGCGGATGCATTTTCTGCGTTGTCTCTTCTATGGTGCGCCGGATCCGGCCGCGCGCTTCGTGCAGAAGTTCCCGCGATTCGCGCAAATATACGAACCCGCGCGATATGATATCGGGGCTGCCGCGCACGTTGCCGGTCTGCGAATCCACTACGGCTATAATGACAAACATGCCGTCTTCCGCGAGCATCTGGCGGTCGCGCAGCACCACTTCTTCCACATCGCCCACGCCCAGGCCGTCTACGAATATATAGTTCGCGGGCGCGAAATGCTGTGTTAACTCCAACTCCTGTTTGCCGATGCTCTCTAGTATCTGACCATTGTCGGCAATAAGAATGCGCTCGGCCGGAAAGCCAATGTCGCGCGCAATTTTTCCGTGGATTTTGAGGAACGAATGATTACCTTCAATAGGGATGAGATACTGCGGCTTGACCAGGCTTATCATTAATTTTAAATCTTCCTGTTTTGCGTGTCCGCCTGCGTGAATGTCAAGCATCTTGTAGTTGATGACCTCCGCGCCGTCGCGATAAAGCTTGTCGGTGAGATATTGCACGGAGCGTTCGTTGCCGGGGATTACAGACGAAGAAAATACAACGGTGTCGCCGGGCTGGATGCGCAGGAACTTGTGTTCCTTGTTTACAATCCGCATAAGAACTGCGTTGGATTCTCCCTGCGCGCCGGTGGCTAATATAATTACCTTGTGCGGCGGATAGTCGGGCACTTCTTGCACGGGGATGATTGTATCTTTATCGAACTTCATATAGCCAAGCTGCCGCGCTATTTCGATATTGATCCGCATGGAACGCCCTTCAATTACCACTTTCTTCTTGTGCCGCTCGGCAAGTTGGATTATCTGCTGCAGCCGCCCCAGGAGAGACGCGAATGTGCCTATGATAAGGCGCCCTTTGGATTTGGCGATTATAGTTTCCAACTCCGTTTTTATTTCGTGTTCGCTATACTGATGGCCCGGCTCGCGCGCGTTGGTGCTGTCAGACATTAAAGCAAGCACGTTCTTTTGTCCCAGCGCTTTTATTTTGTCTATTTCCGTTTTGCCCGCGATATCGGATTTAAGGTCCAGTTTAAAGTCGCCCGTGTGCACTATAATTCCCGCGGGCGTCTTTATGATAACGCCGACGGATCCGGGTACATTGTGAGACACGCCGAAGAATACAATCTCGAAGACGCCAAGCTTCAGGCGTGTATTGTTGGTAACCTCGCGCGTTTTGATGGCGCCGGATATTTCGCGGTAGTCGTCCTGGCGCTTATGTATGATCGCGATGGTAATATCGGTGCCGAACAGCGGGATGTGCTTGCCGAGCTTCGGCATGAGATGCGGGATGGCGCCGATATGGTCGTAATGCGCGTGCGTGATAATGACGCCGCGGATATTCTTGCGGCGGGGCATAAGGTAGGCAATATTGGGGATGATATAGTCAATGCCCGGCATGTTTTCTTCCGGGAATTGCAGGCCCATGTCTATAATAATGACGTCGTTCTCGTATTCTAAGACGGTCATATTGCGGCCGACTTCTTCCAGGCCGCCCAGCGGAATGATGCGCAGTTTCCCTTTCGCGACTGTTGGCGGCATACGTAACGTGTCGCCGTTTCCGTTGAAGGGAGGGCTTTGCTGGCTTGTTTTTGAAGCCGACGGCAATCCTCTCCGCGTGCGCGGGCCGGTAGATGATCGTTGATGCCGTCCTGCGCCCGCCTGCCGGCTGACTGGTTTATCCGCCTGCTTTTGTTCTTGTTCTTTTGTTTGCATAAAGATTATTTATTAGTAATAGAATGTTGTCATTGCGAGGAGCGAAGCGACGCGGCAATCCCGTAATTTTTTAAGATATTCATGGGATTGCTTCGCTTTGCTCGCAATGACATACTCTTGTAAGTTTTTTGATGTGGTGGCAAGGAGGGACTCGAACCCTCAAGGGTTACCCCATACGCTCCGCGAAAAGCAACACCAGTTGCTTTTCGCCGTACGCGCCCGCCCACCATTGTCTATGTCTATGCCGAAGGAGGGATTCGAACCCTCACATCCTTGCGGATACTAGCTCCTGAAGCTAGCGCGTCTGCCAATTCCGCCACTTCGGCGCAGGTATAGGCGGGCAAGTATACCAATTCCGCCACTTGCCCAAATTACCAAATTAAAACCCTTTCCACTGCTTCTTCGTTTTGATGTACCACTCATGGATGCTGCCGAAACGGTCGGAAGGCACTACTATTTGCGTCAGGTTTATATTCTTTATTGAACCGACTGGAACGTACGCATATTCCGGACTATATAAAAATACGGCGGGATTATCTGCAAGCACAATGCTTTGAAATTCTTCATATATGGCGTGGCGCGCCGTTCTGTCTGTTACGGTACGGGCTTTTTCCAGCAGCGTGTCTGCTTGGGGGTTGGTATAGAGCGCAATATTGAGGCCTGGATCGTTGCGTTGGGACGCATGCCAAAAGGCAAATGGATCCGGGTCATAGCCGAACACTTCGCCAAACAACAGGGATTCATAATTGCGTTGCCGCAGGATATTTTGCTCAAAATCGCCGATTTCAAAAATGGCAACCTGTACGTCCGCGCCCACCGCTTTCCACATCTCTTGTAACAATCGGGCAGTGGCAGCAAGATCAGGCGCATTGGTTGTGCTTATGGTAAATGCCAAGCGTATTGTTTGGTCATTTATATTTTTCTCCCTGATACCGTCGTTATCTTCATCCGTCCAACCGGCGCGTTCCAGCAACGCGGTGGAACTCGCAACATTAAGGTGGAATGCTGCCTGATCTGATAGCGCGCCCGTGCCGGAGATGGGAAGGGGAGTATGGATGGGGATTCCGTTTGTATGCAGAACATCCGTGACGAGACGCTGCCGGTCCGTTGCGTATTGGAGCGCCTCGCGTACCGCCTCATCGGCAAGCACTTCAGTGGAATTTTGATTGAAGAACACGCCGAATATGCGTGCAATCGGCAATCGTATTACCGTATCGCCCGCCGGCACGTCTAATGCGGCGGACATGCTTGCGGTATCTATTAGGTTTCCGGCGCGCGCTTCAAGAAGTTCCGCGGCTGACGTAAAGAACATAAGCTTGATCTGTGAGATATGCGGAGCGGCCGGCAGATAGTAGGGATTTGCTTCAAGCGCGTATGACGCAATGCGGCCGTTTGGCTGCTGTTCAAACCCAACGGCGCGATAGGGGCCCGCGCCTACGGGGCGCAGATTAAACTCGCTCAACGGAAACTCGGCGGGGAGCACTTCGCGCCAGATGTGTTTGGGCAGAATGCCGAGCGTTGCGTTTTCAAGAAATGGCGCATAGGGTTTTGCCAGCGTGAATATGACCGTATAATCATCTATTTTTTCTACCGTAACGCCTTCCCAATTGGGCCGTATCACGCTTCGGTATTGCGGGTCTTTCGCGAGCGAGATGGTATAGATTACGTCATCGGCGCCAAGCGGCGCGCCGTCGCTCCACCGCGCATTGCGGTGAAGGTAGAATGTATAGGAAAGTCCATCTTCCGATATTTCGTAGTGTTCCGCCAATGAGAGCGCTAGATTGCCTTTGCCGTCGTGGCGCAGCAACCCGGTGTAGACAATGCTGGTTACATCGCGATCAGCGTCCGAGATTACAAGCAGCGGGTTTATGAAACGAGGAATGCCGACAATGCCTTCGCGGAATGATCCGCCATCTGCTGGAACAGAATCGGAATACGTGTCCGTAAGGGCAAGGCCGGCATATGTGCCGGATGCAAGAAACGATAGCACAAAAAATACAAGCAATATCTTGTCTCCGCGCGTAAACAGGCGCGGCAATACGCGGCGTTGAGTGGAAGAAAAATTCCGAAACAGGGAAAAAATTGGAGGCATATTTATTCTTGAGAAGGCGCCGTTTCGCCCGAAATTTCAACTTCCGGACTTATGAGCGGCGTCGGTGACTCTTCAGCGCCAAGTTCAAATGAAGGGATGATACCGCTATCACCGGGAATGACCGGAGCGGCAGGCATATTGGGAGCCATAACAATGCGCACAATGCCTGTCGCAACGAATAAAATGGAAAGGATTATGGTGGATACCAAAAGAATTTTCTCAAATCCCCGTTTCGTACGGTAAAAGCCGCCTTCTCCGCCGAAAGCGCTGGAAAGGCCCGCTCCTTTTTGCTGAAGTAGAATGGCGGCACCCAGCAAAACGGCCACGCCTATCTGGAAAAACGAGAGAACTTGTTGAGTCATACGATATGTATAGCGTACCATAGTGATATGGATACAGTCAAGGGACGCGCCACGCAGGTGTGGATTATAGGAATAGACGAAGTGGGGCGGGGGCCGTTGGCGGGACCGGTAACCATTGCGGCAGTGGCCGCAATGGTGAATTATGAATCTGGAATTATGAATTATGGGTTAAAAAATATACGCGATTCAAAAAGACTTTCATCAAAACAGAGGGAAGGGTGGGATAAAATAATTAGAAAAAACTTTCCGTGTACCATTAGTTCCGTTTCTCATTCTGTCATTGATAAAAACGGAATCAGATGGGCTTGTTCTGTCGCCGTTATGAGGTCATTGCGGAAACTTCTCAAGGCATTTCCCATAATTCATAATTCCAGATTCATAATTCTACTAGACGGCGGTCTAGCCGCTCCTCCCGCATATAAAAACCAGCAGACGATCATAAAGGGTGATGAGCGCGTGCCTTTGATTGCCGCGGCTTCCATTGTGGCAAAAGTGCACCGCGACCGCTATATGACGCGCCTGCACCATACATACCCGCGCTACGGGTTTGAGCGGAACAAAGGATATGGCACAGCGGAGCACCGGGAATCCATAGCAAGATTCGGCCTCACGCCCCACCACCGGCGTACGTTTAACGGGTGTGTACAGAACGGCTAAAAAGGGTGAGAGTAAAATGAGAATAATAATTCACGGTTATTGCATTTTCCCCTTATGTTTAATATAATAATTGTAATGAACAAAAAAGGCATATAATGTTTAATACGACTAAAATACTATGCAAAAAAGCCTGTTAAAAGAGGTTATATCCAAACAAAACCAAGAAAAAGTAGCCTTGGCTAATTTGACCTATGTGGAAAGGACTAAGCTGGCGAAGGGTTCAGAATGGATGTCCTCGCCTTTGATTAAGGTGGTGCTCGGCCCGCGCCGCGCCGGCAAGTCCGTCTTTTCCCTCATGCTCCTAAGAGGCAAGCCTTTTCTCTATTTTAATTTTGACGATCCGGCGTTGGTCGGAGAAAAATTGGATTTATACGAGCTCGTGGATGAGTTACACAAATTCTACGGCGATACCAAACTCGCCTTATTCGACGAAATACAAAACCTTCGAGGCTGGGAACTGTTCGCCAACCGCCTGCACCGCCAGGGATACAATCTCGTGATAACCGGATCGAACGCGAATCTCTTATCAATGGAGCTTGCGACACATTTGACGGGGAGACATATGCCCATAGAAATAATGCCGTTTGATTTTCAAGAATTTCTAAAAGCTAAAAACTTCTCAGAGTTTGACCAGAAATCAGAGCTTTTGAAATTGCTGGAGCAGTATATGGCATTCGGCGGCTTTCCCGAAGTGGTGATAAAGAATCAGCATCCGCGCGGATATTTGGATGTGCTTTTCGATGCACTCCTTTTTAAGGACGTGGTGAAGCGCCACAAGGTTCGTTTTTCCGAGCAGATAGATCAGCTCGGAACATTTTTAATAAACAATGTTTCCAGTCAGTATAGTTTCCGGAAGCTCGCAAACGTTTTGAAATTCAAGAGTAATGTGACGCTTGAGCGGTATCTTAAATATCTCGAGGAAGCATACGTCGTTTTTTCCCTTTCCGGATTTTCCGCGAAAGCCAGTGAACGCCTGCGTTCACCCAAAAAGATATACACGGTAGATAACGGTTTTGTTGCTTCCAAAGCCGTTCAGCATTCTCCTGATAACGGCAAGCTCATGGAAAATCTTGTCTTTACCGAATTGGTAAAAAGAGGATTTGAGCCGAACCGAGAATTATTTTATTACAAGACCCGTAACGATCGAGAGGTCGATTTTGCGATTCGGTACGGATACGAGACATCCGAACTTATTCAGATTTCTTACGACTTAAGAAATCCCGATGTTGAACAGCGCGAAGTGAAATCTTTAGCCGAAGCTGGAGAAGAACTGAAAGTGTCAAAGTTGACCGTACTTACATGGGATGAAGAGCGCGAAGTAAAACGAGACGGAAAAACCATACAGTTAAAGCCGCTTTGGAAATGGCTATTGGAAAAGCCCAACAAATAAATATGCCAAAGGAAATCGCCATTAAAAACTTAATATTCGTGGATTGTGAAGGACACGGGCCCGCACCGACATTGAACGACTCGGCGTCATTTGAATTTGGCGCAATCGCTTATCCTTCAAAACAAGCATTCCACGGAATAGGGGCGAAAAAAGAAACATTCGAAAATTTCGATACATGGATTTTATCGGTGATAGAGAAAGGATTCAGACCGCTATTCGTGAGCGACAATCCGGCTTACGACTGGCAATTCATAAATTATTATTTTCATCTATTTCTCGGCAAAAACCCATTCGGTCATTCCGCGAGGAGAATCGGCGATTTTTATGCCGGGCTCGTCGGTGACTTTACCGACGCGAGCTCATGGAAAAAGCTGCGAGTTACAGCACATGACCACAATCCTGTTAATGACGCCATGGGCAACCTCGAAGCGTTCGAGAGGATATTAAACGGCGAAAGAACCGCAAAGTAAATTTATGGCAAATTCCAAAGAAGCAAAGGCGAGAATTAAAATTAACAAACTGCTTGAAGATGTAGGGTGGCGATTTTTTGATGACGAAAAAGAATCGGCAAATATCCAGCTTGAACCAAACGTAAAAATCGCAAAGAAAGACATTGACGCTTTTGGCGAAGATTTTGAAAGTACCAAAGGCGGATTTATTGATTTCCTACTGCTAGACGAAAAGGGATTTCCATTTGTCGTTTTGGAAGCAAAGAAAGAGGAGAAAGACCCGCTCGACGGCAAAGAACAGGCGCGCCGTCTTTGAATACTTTGTCGGATATAAACTCGGACTTACTGCAACGCCGAAAGATTATCTAAAAAATGTTGATTCTCAAAAACTCTCAGCAAATGATCCGCGCGCGTGGGAACGCAGGCAACTATTGGATACCTACACGACTTTTGGCTGTCCGAGCGGCGAGCCGACGTTCAGATATACCTTGCTTGATGGCGTAAAAGACGGCTACCTCATCAATCCTGTTGCCGTTGACGCGCGTACCGACATTACCACGGAGCTTCTTTCGGAAAAGGGCTATGCGGTAATGGTTGAAAATGAAGAAGGCGAAGAAACCGAAGAAACTTTTTTCCAGCGCGACTTTGAGAAAAAATTCTTTTCCGACAAAACAAATCAGGTGTTCTGCAAATCCATTATTGAAAATGCCTTGAAAGATCCGATAAGCGGCGAGATGGGCAAGACGCTTATTTTCTGCGTCAGCCAAAAACACGCTTCCAAGATTACGCAAACCTTAAACAGACAAGCTCATCAAGTATGGCCAGACAAATACAGTTCTGATTTTGCCGTTCAAATCACCTCAAACATTCAGGGCTCCCCGCAAATGACGATCAATTTCGCCAACAATACCTTGGGCGGCCACACAAAATTTCTGCCCGGCTACAAATCAAGTAAAACAAGGATCTGCGTTACCGTCGGTATGATGACGACTGGCTATGACTGCGAAGATATTTTGAACCTCGCCTTGCTTCGTCCTGTTTTTTCGCCGACAGATTTTGTGCAGATGAAAGGCCGCGGCACTCGAAAATATACGTTTGAATATAAGGACGAGGACGGCGAAGTGCGAAAAGTCATCAAAGACAAATTCAAGTTTTTCGATTTCTTCGCCAACTTTGAATACTTTGAAGAGAAGTTTGATTATGACGAAGCCATAAAATTGCCGATAAAAAAGGGCGGTTCTGGTGGAGATGGCCCCGGCCCTGTTGATATTGATGAGATTACGATTTTTGAGCCGGACAAGGAAAAAATCATCAAAGAATATGCGATCGGATTGGAGGGTATGAAGGTTGATCGCAAATTATTTGAAGAAGCGAGAAAGAAAATCCAAAATGACGAAGAAGTTAAACAGGCGGTGGATCAGGAACAATGGGAAAAAGCCGTAAAAATTCTGCGCGACAAATACGAAGATAAGCCGGAGCTTTTCCTTAACCTTGAAAAAATTCGCAAAAGCGAAAATCTTGACCGCCGTTTATCATGGCGCGAATTTCTGGAGCGCGTATTCGGCTTGATTGACGCTTTCAAATCTAAAGACGAAAAATTGGAAGACGAGGTTGAGAAATTTATTTCAATCTACAAGCCGGAAAATAAATATGTGCCGCATATCCGAAATTTTCTTAAAGTATATGTTGGGGATGAGCGATTCAGGCAAGAAATTAATGCTGGTAGGTTCCCACGTGATTATGGTGCTTTTACCATGGAAGAATATCAATCATTAAATGGCTGGCGCAATAAAGTGCCGGAATATGTAAAAGATTATGTGCCGGTTAATCAATACATGAAATAAGACTATGAAAAAAAATCAACAATCACAGATCGTCATTTATCAAAGCGAAGACGGCCAAGCAAAGGTTAATGTTTATTTTCAAGATGAAACTGTTTGGCTTACTCAAAAATTAATGGCGGAGTTGTTCGAGGTTACCACATCCGCAATCAATCAACATCTTAAAAATATCTTCGAAACAGGCGAATTGGGCGAAAAATCAGTTATTAAGAATTTCTTAATAACTGCCGACGATGGGAAAAAATATGATGCAAAACATTATAATTTGGACGTTATTATTGCTTTGGGTTACCGCGTTAATTCAAAACGAGCTACTCAATTCCGTATTTGGGCGACGGCGCGGCTTCGTGATTATATTATTAAGGGTTTTGCATTGGACGATGAGCGGATGAAGCAAGGCGGAGAGCGAGCGCGGTACTTTGAAGAATTGCTCCAGCGCGTCCGCGATATTCGCAGTAGCGAGCGTAATTTTTATCAAAAAGTTACGGACATTTACGCAACCAGCATTGACTATCGGAAAGACGATGAGCTTACAAAAAAGTTTTTTGCTACCGTACAAAACAAAATGCACTATGCCGTGCACGGATATACCGCCGCGGAAATAGTATCTTTGCGCGCCGACAGCAAAAAACCGATGATGGGACTCTCAAATTTTAAGGGGAACTATATTACTGCCGGAGACGCAAAAATTGCCAAAAATTATCTTTCTGAAAAAGAACTCAAGCAACTTAACCTTATTGTGTCCTTGTATTTGGACTTTGCCGAACTTCAAGCAACCAACGAACGCCCGATGAAAATGGCCGAATGGGCGGTAAAGCTTGATGAATTTCTAAAATTAAGCGAGAAAAAACTTTTGCTGAACGCGGGCAAGGTGAGCGCGGAAAAAGCGAATGAAAAAGCGGAAAGTGAATTTTCCAAATATAAAAAAAAGCAAGACAAAAAGCACATTTCTGATTTTGACAGGGAAGTGAAAAAACTATCAAAGTCCATCAAGAAAAAATAACCATGCTTGACCAAATCACAAAACGAAAAATTGACTCGGCGCGCGATATTCTTGTTGGGAGAATTCCAAACCCACAATTACAGGTTGATCAGATTACGATTGCGCTGATTTACAAGTTTATGGACGATATGGATAAAGAAAATGAAGGAGTCGGGTTGAAAGCGCAATATTTTGTGGAGGATTTTGCCAAATACAGCTGGACCAAACTTTTGGATAAACGGCTTTCTGGAGCCGAGCGGCTTGATCTGTATGTGCAAGCCATCACGAATATGTCCAAAAATTCACACATCCCGCAACTTTTTAGGGATATTTTTAAGAGTGCGGCATTGCCATATAACGACGCTCAAACATTAAATTTATTTTTGAAAGAAATTGACGGATTTATTTTTGACCACAGTGAGGACTTGGGCGACGCCTATGAATATCTGCTGAATGTTATAGGCACTTCGGGAGAAGCCGGACAATTTCGCACGCCGCGCCATATTATTGATTTTATCGTTGAAGTTGTCGCGCCGAAGAAAAACGAAACAATTTTGAACCCCGCTTGCGGCACGGCCGGATTTTTGATTTCCGCGTACAAACACATTTTACGCCAGCACGACGGCAAAGACCCATCGGGCGAGCCGACGAGCGCGGAAAAACGCCTTTCACCGGAAGAAAAGCAAAAAATGATGAGTAATTTTGTCGGTTACGACATTGATCCGGGAATGATGCGGATCGCCATCGTGAATATGTACTTGCACCATTTCCCCAATCCGAAAATATACGAGTACGACACGTTGACGTATGAGGATCGCTGGGACGATACCTTTGACGTAATCCTCGCCAATCCGCCGTTTATGACGCCAAAGGGCGGTATTCGCCCCCACAAGCGTTTTTCCGTGCAAGCCACGCGCAGTGAGGTGTTGTTTGTTGATTATATTTTGGAGCACCTCAACATCAAGGGACGGGCGGGTATAATCGTGCCGGAAGGAGTGATTTTTAGGAATGATTCGGCATATAAAGAATTACGGAAAAAGTTAGTTGAAGATGGCTTGTATGCCGTCGTCTCCTTGCCGCAAGGCGTGTTTGCCAAACCCGGCGGCAAAGGGAATGTAAAAACAAGTATTCTCTTTTTTGATAATCAGCTTGCCAAAAAGAGCGATGAGATTTTGTTTGTAAAGGTAGAAAACGACGGCTTTGATCTCGGCGCGCAAAGACGGAAGATTGATAAAAACGATCTGCCGGAAACATTGGCGATTTTAGACGCGTGGAAGAATGGCAAAAAACACCTGCCCGTCGAAGCTTCGGCGCAGGCGGGAGAAAGTACTCTTGCGCTTTGGGTTAAAAAAGAAAAAATTGCTGAAAGCGGTGAATACAGTTTAACCAGCGAAAGATACAGAGACGTTGCTGCTGTAAAAAATGAAAAGTGGCCAATGATTGAATTGGGGAAACTGATCAAGCTAAATTTTGGAGAAAGAATCACAAAACATGGAAATCGCGGTACAAAATATCCTGTCTATGGCGGCGGTGGAGAAAGTTTTAGAACAGACAAATTTAATCGAGAAAATGACTACTTAATTGCTCGATTTGCCATGGCAGAGCACTGTGTGCGATATGTGCCTGAAAAATTTTGGCTTATGGATTCCGGCGGAACTTTTTCAGTTAAATCCGAATATCAAGATAAGTTGAGCAAGGATTTTGTTGGGAAAATTTTATTGCAGCGGCAGGAAGAAATTTTTATGTGTGCCCGTGGCGGTGCGCAAAAGAATCTGAACATTGATCATTTTTATGAAATCAAAATCCCACTCCCGCCTTTAGACGTGCAAAATGAAATCGTGGAGCAAATTGAGGCGAAGGAAAATTCCATCAAGCACGCCAAAGAAATTATCAAAAATCTAGAGAGAGAGACGCTATTTTGGCCAGTCGCTTAGAAAATTAAAAGATGTTGAGTGGGTGGAATTGGGGAAAGTTTGCGAAGTAAAATCAGGTGGTACCCCGGACACAAAAATAAAAGAATACTATGAACCACCAGAAGTACCTTGGTTGAAATCAGAAGTATGTAAAGATTTGATAATTACTAACCCCAAAACATACATATCGAAAAAAGGTCTAAATAATTCATCGGCAAAGTTGATTCATGCAAACACGGCAATAGTTGCTCTTGTCGGAGCAACTATTGGAAAAACTGGATATGTAACTTTTGACTTTTGCACAAATCAGAACATTGCATCTCTATCGCCAATAAATGAAAAGGATTTAGATTCAAAATTTTTATTTTATGCGCTTGGTATGCTGCATGACCGGTTTGTCGGTAGCGATAACAAATACAAAATGGCAAATCTATCGTTCGTAAAAAACTTGCAAATCCCTTTTCCGCCAATTGAAATCCAAAAACAGCTCGCCGCCGAAGCGGAAAAAGAAGAAGAAATCATCACCGCCAACCGCCGCTTAATTGAGCTTATGGAGGGAAAAATCGATCAGGTTTTGGAGGAAATATAGGAGTAGTAGAATGGCAAAAAATTGCCTATTTTACGGACAAATATGCGCGCGGGATATACAGAACGGCTAAAAAGGGGTATCATATCGAAATACATATGGCAAAAATTCGCAATAAACTTAAAGTCTTTGTAGCAATGTACACGAATGAGGGGCTTAAGTTTCAAATGGTTTTAGGCTCGTTGAAGTTTGAACCCTTGAGAAGGGGACGCCCCAAAGTCATGGTATAAAGAGAATAATGCTCGTTGCGATGCAAAACCCGCCGAAAGGCGGTTTTGTATTAGCGGGTTGCCCCGTGGTTGCCCCTGTGGCGAACGATTCGAGACCAAGCCGACCTGTGTGATACCTGACGAACGAATGGCGAGAATAGACCGCTACTTTGCCGAGCGAGACATGCCACTCGCTGGGTATGGCACCGAATTTGTGGAAGCCGCTGATCGGTGCGATATGGACTGGCGATTATTGCCGGCAATTGCGGTTCGGGAATCATCCGGCGGAAAACAAGCGTGCGGTAATAATCCGTTCGGCTGGGCTTCATGCCGAGCGGATTTTGAGAGTGTCGAAAAAGCGATTGAAATCGTTGGCGCGAACCTTTGCGGATTCAATCCGAGAACCGCTGACTACTACAAAAACAAAACAACCTACGAGAGGTTGTGGAATTACAATGGAATAATCAATCCAAATTATCCCGATGAGGTTTTGAGAATTATGGACGATTTTTGACAAAAAAGACGACCTTTTATTCCCTCAACTTCAATAATTTTCGTATAAGAAGTATAATATAGGTAATGAAAGAGTTTTTGCCTCCAAAAAGCGTGGTTTTGAAAATTTCCAGATTCTTTCTGGTAACAGTTTTAGTTTTCTCTTGGATTTTTTCGGGATTTCCTCAAATTTTTAATTTTCCGCCGGGGATTCAGAAAGCGCTGGCGGCGTTGCCAGGATATCGGAATTCCGGCACTTTTACGGCAGGAACCGGTGCGATAACACCGCCATATCCCGCGGACATGGCAGCTAACGATGTCTGTCTGCTGGCTGTGTCATCGGAAAACCAAGCGATTACACTGACCACAGCAAATGGGTTTGTTGAAGTTCCTACATGGTCTCCGCAAGGTGCCGGCACGGCTGCTACGGATCCGGCTTCCATGTTGGCATTGTATTGGAAGCGCACTGTCGGCGGCGACTCCGCGCCGGTAGTCGCGGATTCTATCAATAACACAGAAGGTCAGATACATTGTTTTACTGGAGTAATAACCTCCGGTGATCCGTGGGACACGGGTGCAGGCGGAAACGACAGCGCGGCCAATGACACGAGTGGCACTATCCCCGGCGCAACAACATCGGTAGCCGACGCCTTGATTGTCCTTATAACTTCGACAAGCAGGAACGCTAATAGCACAACCGAATGTTCCGGCTGGACGAACGCGGATCTGGCAAATATACAGGAAAGAACGGATAACTCCAGCACACAAGGTCTAGGAGGAGGACATTGTTTGGCAACGGGCGAGAAAGCAAGTGCCGGGTCATACACAACAACGGCTGTGACAATGGCAAACACTACATATAAAGGGGCGATTTCCTTGGCGCTCAAACCCGCTCCTTCAACGATTACGGTCGGGACAACCGGCACCCAAACCGCCAATATGAACATTCCTTCAACTAACCAGTATGTGGGAGGTGCCTTTACATTTGTCAGAAATGAGGGCACGGCAAATGTTACCGCCATAACTATCAGCGAAACGGATGCCTCGCTTGTCGCTCAGACCTACCTTTCCAATGTAAAATTATATTACAAAACAGAGGCAAGTTGTTCCGCTTCCATCCCCGGCGACGCCACAGCTTTTAACGCCACAGGCGTTGGTTTTAACGCTTCGGAAAAAGCCGCGATAACGGGCGACAGCGCAATGGTAGTCGGCACTTCCCAAATATGCGTTTATGTTCAATTAAATGTTGCGTCCGGTGCGCCTAATGCCGATACTTTTGAGATTGAAATTACCGACCCATCCACGGAGGTGACAGTTTCAGCGGGAGTGGTGAGTCCGGCCACCGCTGTGGCTATTTCCGGCGCGACAACCCTTAATCTTCTGCCAAATGTGTTTCAAGACCACTATCGTTGGAGAAATGATAACGGCCCAGAAGGAGACACAAACCAAACGCTTTATTTCAATCCGACCGGCAATGGCTTTGGCGCGGTGGGTTTCAGCATCGTTAGCGGATGTACTGCTGGAAGCGAATGGGATTGCGTGGATGATGACACTGCGGATACTTCGGCAACCGCACCGACAAGTGATCTGGAAACCTCTCAACTTTTACTTGCCGCCGCGACGGATTATTATACGCTTGCTAATGACGCTCTTCCGGCAGGCGTGACGGTAACTCAGCTTGATATCACGGTTGCCGGGGCAGATGATGTCGGAAATCCGAATTCAAGCATCACTTTAGGATATTGCATAAATATAGCCAGTGATGCGGTTGAATGTGGCGTCACGGATTCGATGGGGTCAGCCCAAGCTATTACTGGGGCCGACCAGACAAAAACACAACAATTTACCGGCTTGAGCATCAACACGACGCGGATGAATGCTATGGAATTGGTGCTTACGGGAAGCGGCAACAAAGCAGAAATTTCAACTTTATATGTTTTGGTAACCTACACCGTTCCTGCTGCAACTTGGGCGCAGACGGAGGATGCGGTGCACACTGGCCTTGCCAAAAGCACCAATATCCGACTCCGTTTTCAAGTGGACAATACCGGCGGCAGCGCTTCCGCTTACAATTATCGTTTGGAGTGGGCGGCGCAGAGTGGCACCTGCGACACTGCATACAGTGGAGAGAGTTATGCTGCGGTTCCTGATACGGCGACTACCGAACATTTTGATATGACTTTGAGCGGCAGCAGTTTTTATGTTGATGGCGATCCGACTACTGCTCAGCTTACAAATGCCGAAGCATATACTTTCGTGGCCGGCGATCAGGTAGAAAGCACATCTAACCAATCAGGCGCGATTACCTTGGCTCAAAACCAATATACCGAAGTGGAGTATGTTTTTCAGGCAAATACAAACGCTACGGACGGCGGCGTGTATTGTTTCAGGGTGACGAACGCCGGCACGGCTTTGAACTCTGCCGATGTTATCGCGCAAGTTACACTCGCTGGCGGAGGTGCCGGGCCAACCCTTACTTTCAGCTTAGGGGCAAATTCTATAAATCTTGGAACATTGTCAAGCAGCGCCGTGAGCACTGGTTCTCATACCATCACCGTCGGGACGAATGCCGCCAATGGAGTAGTTGTTACCTACTCTGGTTCTACACTAACCTCGAGCGGCAATACCATTACCGCCATGTCAACCGCCGCCGCAAGTTCTGTCGGCACAGAGCAGTTCGGAATCAACGCGAAAGATAATGCGACACCGAATGTGGGTGCGGAATGTTCTGGCACTTCACCAGTCGCTGCCGCCGCGACCGGCTACAGCACCGTTGACAACTTTAAATTCGTGTCAGGAGAGACAATCGTAAGTTCGAGCGGTTCAATCAACGATACGACCTGCACTATTTCATATATTGCCAATATCGCAGCCCCCACCGAAGCCGGTAGTTATACCACCACCTTGACATATATTGCTACCGGGACTTTTTAAGGTATAATACGCGTAAGCGGATTTCCCCGCGGCTTGCCGCAGGGTTGTTGATTAAAAGCGGGTTGTGGATTATCAAGTTGATAATATGGTATAGCAAGCGCAAAACAAAATGTTCGTTTTCTCTGTATGCTCGTAAACGGGAAACTTGCCTTTGTTAAGCCACTTTAATGGCAAAGGGCCAAAAGGTAAAATCCATCATTTTGTTTTGCGGGGGCTATATAATAAATTTGTAGCTACGTAGCTACATTAAAGAGTGTCTATGAACGCCAATATAATACAATTTAATTCCGCAGTTTCGTCTCTCTCTCTCTCTTACACAGATAAATTCTGGAGAAGTTTTGATTTTAGGTCCAATCGGCTTTGGCTGATTGGATTTTTATTTTCGTAATCATAAGGTCGAACGAAAATAATTAACAAAGACAAGAAATAAATTAATAATTTATGAAACGCATTACGATAAAAACAAGTACAATAGTAAGTTTTGGATTAGTTCTGGCAATGCTCGCGATCTTAGTAGGGCCGCCTTTGCAGGTCGCGCTTGCTGCGGCCTTGACGGCCAAATCCGACACGATGTCGAGCTCAAAAGTAAGTACAGTGTCAAGCCACACGATTAAATTCACTACACCGACTGGCGCGGCTGATTCCACGGACACTATCATCATTACTTTCCCGACCGACTTTGACTTCACGAGCAAGGCGATAAGTTCTGTTACATTCACCCATGGTGCGACTACGGGTTCGGAAAACACGGAAACGCTTGCCGCAACGCCAAGCGCGACCGCTTGGGGCGCGGTATTTTCCGGCACGGCAAATCGCGTCTTTACCCTAACCGCCCCGACCGATGGCGTTGGAGCAGCCGCAGTTGCCGCTAGCGATAAAGTAATTATCACCTACAACAACACCAATTCCACCAACCCGACTACTTCGGGATCTAAGACCATTTCCATATCGGGTACATTTGGGGATACAGGAGACATTCTTGTTCAGATACTTACCGATGATCAAGTCGCGGTGAGCGGAACCGTTTCTGAATCCATATCCTTTTCTTTGAGCGCCAATTCTGTTGCCTTGGGGACATTATCTACTTCGGCTGTTACGAGTGGCACGCATACAGTTACTGTTGCCACGAATGCCGCGAGCGGAATGGTTTTGACTTATGCCGGGACAACTCTGACTTCGGGCGGAAATACAGTCACTGCTATGTCAACGGCTGCCGCAAGTTCGGTGGGAACAGAACAGTTCGGAATCAATGCGAAAGATAACGCGACACCTAATGTGGGAGCGGAATGTACTGGAACGGCTCCGGTCGCGGCCGCAGCTACCGGCTATAGCACTGCCGACAGCTTTAAGTTCGTGACAGGCGAGACAGTGATAAGCGCATCCGCGGGAATCAATAGCACAACTTGCACCATTTCCTACATCGCCAACATTGCCGGCGCCACAGAAGCTGGGAGTTACACTACTACTTTGACCTATACAGCGACCGCGACCTTCTAACGAGGCGAGGAATTAAAATTTTTCGGATTTCGATATGAGATATTTCCTACTCGCCTCGTTAGACAGACGGCGCGTTTGTCTAACTGGGCTTGCGATAATTTTATTTTTTGGTATCGGGCTGATGTTAATTCAGCCGGTTTTTGCTTTGACTATTTCTCCTGTAAGAATGGAAATTTCAGGCGATCCGGGGCAAACTCTGGGCGACACACTTGAATTATTTAATGAGCAAGACGAAACAAAAACTTTTTATTCATCCGCGGCCAATTTTGAAGCGAGAGGAGAGAGCGGCGCACCGTATTTTTTACCTGACACTAACAAGGGACTTGCTTCTTGGATCAGTGTTCAGGAAAGCGTCACCTTAAAAGCCGGGGAAAGAACGAAAATTCCATTCACTATCCAAATACCAGCAAAAACTGAAGCTGGCGGTTATTTTGCCGCTGTTTTATGGGGGACTTCCCCCGCGGGGCAGCAGGGCAGCGGGCAGGTGTCTATTGGAGGGAAATTGGGCGTACTTATTCTTTTGAGCGTTAAAGGCGAGCTCAAAGAAGGCGGCGGCTTATTGGACTTCAAGATTGAAGAGGGTGGTCGTTTTGTAAATTCTTTGCCGATAGTTTTTGTTTATCGTTTTTCCAACGATGGGTCGGAACGGGTGAAGCCGACTGGCGAATTGAAGGTTAAAAATTTGTTTGGATTTACCACGGTAACGCTGAATGCTAATCCGCAAAGTGGCAATATTTTGCCGGGAAGCATCAGAAAGTTTTCGGTTGTTTGGTCTGGAGAAAATCAGCAAGATAAAACTGCCGTCACGGCGACAGAAGAAACCACAAAGGATGGGCAAGGATTTTTTGCCGCTGTAAAGAATCAGTGGAAAAATTTCGCCTTAGGTCCATACAAAGCGGAGCTTAATCTTACTTATGGCAAACTTTCCGAGGCAGAAGCGACTAATAAGGCCGAGGCAAGCTATCGCTTTTTTGTAGTGCCGTGGCAGTTATTGAGCATTATAATCGTTATTTTAGGAATCATAGGCTTTCTCGCGTTTGTTGGGCTTAAAAAATATAACCGCTGGATTATCAAAAAGGCGCAAAGCGGTAAATTTCAATAGAATGCAATGCGATGCAACGCAATTTTTACAAAAATTTCATTTTTCTGGTTCGTTTTCGGCCTTGCAATTTTCTCAAGCGCGAGTTTTTTTGCGCATACCGCGTACGCTCTTCAGGGAGAGGTAACAATTTACGCGTTTGTTCCTGAAAAAACCGCCACCACAACTTTTTCTTTTGGCAGTGGTGGGGATTTTACATTTACGGCAGTTGACAATACGCAAATTAACTTTACGCTTCCGACAGATTTTTATTCAGAGAATCTCGAACTAAAAATATTTCAATACGATCAAGCCACTTTTGAGTCGCAAAAACCTCCGCCTTCCGGCAAAAGCTTTGTCGGCAAGGCATATGATTTTAATTTTTTTACTACTACAGGCGGCTCAGTATCAACGCTTTCTTCTGCTCCCACACTCGTGATGCATTATTTAGATTCCGATGTGAGCGGACTTAATGAAAGCACTATCGCGCCATATCGCAGAGGCACTAATGATTCTTCATGGAGTTTGATTTCCGGGAGTACGGTGAATACGGCTGCGAATACTATTACTTTTGCCACCTCAACTTTTAGTTCGTTTGGTATTTTTGGCGCGCCGGCCTGTTCTGACGGCGTTGATAATGATGGTGATGGGAAAACAGATTACTCTGCCGATCCGGGATGTTCTTCAACAAGCGATAATAACGAAACTGATCCAGCGCCAGCGCCTACTCCCACTCCATCCAGCGGCGGTGGTGGAGGTGGCGGAGGCGGTGGGGGCGGTGGCTATACCGCTCCAACTACCGGTGTTACTTTTTCTGGCAGAGCTTACCCCAAAAGCACGATAACAGTTTTGAAAGATGCGCAAATTGCGGCAACTACGGTTGCTGACGCAAATGCCAACTTTTCAGTGAGCGTTACCAGCATTTCCAGCGGCAATTATATCTTTAGCGTTTATTCGGAAGATGGCAAAGGAATCCGCTCATCTCTTTTAACTTTTCCTGTAAGCGTTACTTCCGGCGCCACTACTAACATTGGCGGCGTTTTCATTGCGCCCACCATTGCGGTTGATAAGAGTGAGGTGAAGCGGGGCGACAACATCGCGATTTTCGGACAAAGTGTGCCAAGCGGAGAGATTACTATTGCCGTTAGTTCGGAGGAAGAATTTTTTGGAAAAACTGCCGCTGATCCGAACGGCGCGTATCTTTACAACTTTGATACTACTCAACTGGATATGGGTCAGCATTTCACAAAATCAAAAGCGGCCAAAGAGGGTGCGATTAGTTCTTTTAGTAAGGCCATCAGCTTTCTCGTTGGCACAAAAAATATTGCGGCCGAATTGCCCAAGGTTGTCACGAAAGGCGATATGAACAATGACAGGCGAGTTAACCTCGTTGATTTTTCCATTGCCGCATATTGGTACAAGCGATCATTGCCCCCTGCTTCAGTTGATTTGAATGGCGACGGTAAAGTAGATTTGATCGATTTTAGTATTATGGCATTTTATTGGACGGGATAAATCAAATATGAAAAAGATTTTATTTATTTTGTTAAGCATAGCATTTCTTTTTCCGTACCACCTTTTTGCGGCGGAGATTTTTTATGACGCCGATACCAGAAAAGTTAAAGCGAATACGGAATTTGAAGTCGGCGTTTTCTTGAATGCGGAAAGCGAAAACATCAACGCCATTGAGGGCGTCCTGCGATTTCCAGCCGGCCTTTTGGAGTTCAAAGAATTAAATGACGGAAATTCTATTGTTAATTTTTGGGTAGAGAGGCCGTCGCGTCGTGTCGAAAATGAAATCGTCTTTTCCGGTATCACGCCCGGCGGATTTGTTGGCAAAAGAGGACTCATCTTCAGAATTACTTTTTTAGCGAAGAACGAAGGCAACGGAAAACTGGAGATGCAAAATATAAAAGCCCTCTTGAATGACGGTAATGGTACTGCGGCCAATATTTCCGTTTCTCCTCTTAAAATCGTTGTTACAAGCCAGGATTTGTCTTTGCCGCCCAAAAAAGAACCAAAAGATCAAGAACTGCCAGAATCGTTTAAGCCAGAGATCGCGCGCGATCCCGCCCTATTTGACGGCAAGTGGTTTTTGGTTTTTGCGACGCAAGACAAGGGATTTGGTATTGACCGTTACGAAATACGAGAGACACGATACAGAATTTTTGAGTCATTTTCAAGGTGGATTTCATCGGAAAGTCCATACGCGCTGCGAGATCAAAAGTTGAGAAGCTATATTTTTGTGAAAGCCGTTGACAAAGCCGGCAATGCGCGAATTGAAAAAATTCTGCCGCAAAATCAGCTTCGCTGGTACGAAAATTACGAGAATTGGATTATAATCACATTAGGGCTCGTCATTGCTTACGCTATCAAAAAATTTTTATGGAGGATATATTTAAAAAAATGAAAATTCTGTTGATCGGCGGCGCGTTGCTGTTTGTAATTTTTGGTATTCTGCCAGTAACCGCTCAAGCGGCAAGTTTGTATTTTTCTCCTTCTTCTGGAACGCATGCGGTTGGCACCTCATTTACGGTAAGCGTTTATGTTTCAAGCGCTGACCAGGCGATGAATGCGGCTTCGGGAGTTATTTCATTTCCGTCTGATAAACTATCGGTTGAATCACTTTCTAAAAGCGGCTCTGTTTTTAGCTTGTGGGTTCAGGAACCCTCTTTTTCCAATTCCGCCGGGACGATAAATTTTGAAGGAATAGTTCTGAACCCGGGTTTTACCGGCGCAAGCGGTAAAGCCATCAATATTACTTTCAAAACCAAAGCGGCCGGCAGCGCTCCCATTACTTTTTATTCCGGCTCGGCGTTGGCGAATGATGGCAAGGGAACGAATATTTTGACTGGACTTGGAGACGCCAATTTTTCAATAGGCGTAGTAGGGCCGGGAGCGCCAGAGATTGTTACGCCGGCTGAAGTAGCAGGCACTCCTGAAGCGCCAGCTATTAGTTCGCCGACTCATCCTGATCCAAACAAATGGTATGCGGTAAAAGAGGCAAAATTTACTTGGGATGTGCCAAAAGATACTACTGCGGTTCGCTTACTTGTAGGAAGAATTCCCCAGGCCATTCCCACGGTAACTTATACCACGTCGATTACTTCCAAAGAGCTTACGGATTTAGCTGAGGGTGCTTACTATTTCCATGTGCGATTTCGCAATGCCGAAGGATGGGGCGGCGTCTCGCATTTTAGGTTTCAAATAGATACAGAAAAACCGACTCGTTTTGAGATCAGCGAGGTTGAGCGAAAAGATTTGACTGATCCCCACGCCAAATTCATTTTTGATGCGAGCGATAAAACATCCGGCATAGATCACTACGAGATTCAAATCGACAACGAAAGTCCGCAAGTATGGCAAGACGACGGAAGTCATAGATACGAAACTCCTGCTTTGAGGCCAGGAAAGCATACATTGATTGCAAAAGCGGTGGATAAAGCCGGCAACTCTTTGGCGAATTCTGCGGAGTTTGTTGTTGAGGCATTAGAACCACCAACAATTACTGATTATCCCAGGGAGCTCGCAAGCGGCGAAATTCTTAGTATCAAAGGAAAAACCAAATACCCCAACGCTCAAGTAAATATTTCTCTCCAACACGAAAAGGACGAAGCTAAAAGTTATTCAGTAAAAAGCGATAAAGACGGGAAATTCACTTTTGTCGCCGAAGATAGATTATCAAGCGGCATTTATACGGCATGGGCGGAAGTAGCGGATGAGAGAGGCGCGAGAAGCGAATCGAGCGAAAAAGTCACTATAGCGGTGGAGCGACCCGCGTTTCTCCGCGTCGGCTCATGGGCTATAGGATTTCTCTCCGTGGTTGTTCCGCTTATTGCGCTCGTGCTTCTTCTTGTGTATTTGTCGTGGCATTGGTGGCATAAATTTGCGACTATGCGAAAAAGAGTAAGAAAGGAAATCCGCGAAGCCGAACACGCGCTTCACAAAGCATTCGATTTATTAAAAGAAGCCATTCGCGAGCAAATCAAAATGCTCGAAAAAACAAAGAGCAAAAGAGAACTAACCGATGAGGAAGAAAAGATCGTCAAGCAGCTCAAGAGAGATTTAGACGATGCGGAGAAATTTGTGAGAAAAGAAATTGAGGATATCGAGAAGGAAGTAAAATGATCACCCCGTCTAGCGCTCTGTTTTCAAAATAAAGCCTTTACCGGGCTTTATTTTTTGATGATTTTGTAATCTCAAATACCCTTGGTGCCAAATAACTCGAATTTTAAGAGCTGGGCACATTTCAGATATATAACAAAAGTGTATCAGATGCGAAATGAGAAGTTAATAGTCTCTCCAGAGATACTAAAAGTTATCCACAGGGATTATACTTGACGGTATAATTTGTGCTACTATGATTAAATTGAACATAAAGGTATAATTCTATGATTAAACAAAAAACTAAAGAAGTATATGAGCTCAGGCGGGGTATTTTGGAAAGCTTGCTCTCTAATACGCTTACTGCCAGAGAAACAAAGGAGATCTGCGGACTTACTTACCGGCAACTTAATGACTGGGATGTGAAAGGTATTTTGCCGGCTCAAAAGCGAGAATCAACAGAAACTTGGCGCTGGCGAAGGTTCACCGGCACCAACGCTATTCAGCTAGCCATAATTTCAAAACTTCGGAAAACTGGTTTGCCGTTCGTTGATTTAAAAAATCTTTATAGTTGGTTGAAAGAAAGGGAGGTGTCAATGTCTGATTTTGTCAAAGAACAAATGGCACTTGGGCATAAAGTATTTTTAAGTACGAATCTTAAAGATAGATTTTACTTTAATTCTGACGGGGATAAAAACATTAATGAAATGATTCTTTTGGCTTATAACGAACAGGGTGGCATGGGAATCGTATTGCAAGTCAGTGTTAACGATATTGTCAACGATATTCTGAAAACTTTAAATCAGAAACCGTTGGAATGAATTTCCCCCGTGAGGTCCGGGCGTGATTCATAAAGATTAAAGGTAGAAAAATTATGGATGCGAAAGAAAAATTTCTGCAGTCGCTCCTTGAGGCGATTGGAGAGTTCATAAGAGAAGAACACCGCTCAAGGATCAGAAAAGGTATCGCTTTTGCTAAACAGCAGAAGCGTAAGTAAAAAATCGAATAATCCACGCGGTCTGGGAGATTAAAAATTAATTAACAAAAAACTCCCAAGCCGCGACATCGTCCGAAGAGGTCGGGACGACAAAGGATCACATTAAGCTGTGCATTCTTTGTTTACGCCGATCTCTTTTTTCATTTGAGGTCTTGAAAAAAGAGATCATTGAAAAAAGCAACAAAATATATGCGGCAGAAACGAACGCCGAACTTCCAGGTAGAAGTTGCTTATAAAGAAGTTCCAGATAAAAACGAAAAATTAAGAAAACTTTGGGATTTACTTCTTTCCTTGCCTGATCCTGAAGAAAAAAAAGAAAACAAACAAAACCATGAAGGACTCTGCAACCTTTAAGATACGAGATAAACGCCAGCGAGGATGGTTTTATCTCGATAATGATTATTTGAATGGTTTTGCGCGATTTCTCGGGCCTATTGGTACTGCGATTTATGTCAGCTTATGCAGGCACGCGGATATCAGTCAAAAATGCTTTCCATCCAACCGACTTATTGCCAAGGAACTGAATATTGGCGAAAGAACGGTGAGAAATTATATCAGAAAACTTGAGAAATGGAACATCATTTTTGTAGAGCGCGAGAGGGATTGGGAAACTAAAAAATTCAAAAACAACATTTACTACTTGCTTGATCGAAGTGAGTGGAAAAAGCCAGAGGCAACTGATGCCTTTGGGAAACCAGAGGCATCTCACGACACTACCCAGAGGCAAATAACGACAAAAAACCAGAGGCACCAGTTGCCGCATAAGGAACCTAAGGTTGAAGTAAACACATTGAAGAAAACCCAAATTGCATCGGCTAACGCCGATGCGGTATGGCGTCTTGAAGATAAGTTAAAAGAAATGCTTTCGGCAAACAGACGCGACCTTCATATTATCGCGCTTTACTATCTCCATAAAAAATTCCGATTTGAGAATAGGGATCAGTTTAATTCGGGAATAAAGAGGGATTTGCGAGCTGCAGGAATGCTAAAAGGATATGCCGATAACCGTATTGCTGAAGTTATGGAATGGCTTGATAAAAATTTGGAGGTCAAATGGACATTGGAAACCGTACACAAGTATATAGACGAAAACTTGGAAAAAATGATTGCTCGAACAGAGCGAGTCGTAAAAATATGAACAAAATAATTCATTACACAACTAAAAATGAGGAAGGAAAATTCGTGGTCATAAAATATTATCCTTCCAACGAAGAGGTCGAAAAAATAATGGATGTACTCACCAGTAAAAATCGCCCCGTGCAAATAGAGTGGCGCGGCAATCTATTGAGAACATCGAATATTGAGATCTTCGACAAAGATGAAAAGCACCAACCGGGATTTCAGAAAACTTCGTATACCGATGAAGAAATTAAAGAGTTTGAACAGATGCTCAAAAATTTAGAGAAAAAACCACTAAAGCATCCGCTCTCATATTACGGCGAAGATAAAGAAGTTATCCCCGCGCAGGAGTTTGGAAAATATAGATTTCCAGAAAGCAGAATGTCGGGAAGGATACGCAATGATATCGTTGGACTTTCGCACGCGTCTTTGACCAAATACCTCCTTGAGATACGCGCAATTTCAAGAAGGTGGGTCAGAGACGATTCGCCAGCATACGGGTGGGCGATTGGCGACATACGAGCATACGAAGATTACTGCGCGAAAAAGCGCGCGCTGGAGGACTTAAAAGACAGACGAGCGCATGCGGGAAAAATGGAAAAAGAATCATTTGACGCATTGGTTGGAAGCAAAGAGGTCATTTCAAAATCAATGGAAATGCCAAAATAGCGCACCAAGCGGCACCAAGAAGCACTAAAATGCCTAAATACGATCCACAAGGTAAAAAATGTCAGGACGCGATCCGTCTTCGCTACGAAGGAGAAAATTATGCCATGCTCGCCCGAACACTAAAGGTTCCTGTTGATACGATCAAAAAATGGTTTGCCGAAGGCGGGTTGCTCGCTGACGCGTACAAAGAATACCGCGATTCGCAAAACGAATTTCGAGAGCAGGAGGCGCTGGATGAACTGCGCCGAGAAATCAAAACTGCCGCTCGGATGCTTCTTGGGTTAATGGCAAGCACGAGTGATGCAGTAAAGTTACGGGCCGTACTTGCTATTCTCGAGCGACTGCTCGGTAAACCAACCCAACCACTGCGTTATGAAGGAAATCTCGGTCTGATCGATCTTTCCTACGAACAACAATTAAGAGAAATAAGAAAAGAATATGACAACAATACCAAACAAAATCAATAACGAAGAAGAGGCCCTCAAAGAAATCGTGCGGCGCTATGATGAGGAGCCGAGGATTTATATTGAGAAGAACCTCCACATTAAAACAAAAGACCAGCAAGTCATTTTGCTGAAGTTTAATCGCGCTCAACAGCTAATTTACGAAACGATTCAGAAACTTCGGGATAAAGGGAAACCGATTCGCGTCATTGTCCTTAAAGCTCGGCAAGAAGGAGTGTCAACGCTTTGCGAATCACTTATTTTTGAGCATACCGCGCGGCATGAAAATTCCCACTCGCTAATCGTTGCGCACGAACCCGAATCAACGGACGCGATATTTCAGATGTCCAAGCTTTTCTATGACATGCTTCCGCCCAATCAAAAACCGCTTCGCAGATACGACAACAGAAAACAAATGGTGTTTGAAAATCCTGATGAGAAAACAAGAACCACCGAACCGGGATTGCGATCAAAAATTGTGATTGCCACCGCAAGTAAAGTGAAAGTAGGCCGGGGCCTAACACTTCATTGCTTCCATGGGTCCGAGGTTGCTTTTTGGGAAAATGCGGAGGAACTCATGAATGCTGTTATGCAAGCAATACCAGAAAATCCAAATACGATGGTGTTTTTGGAATCAACTGCTAACGGCTTTGGCGGTGATGGCGCGTATTTCTTCAAAATGGTTGAAGAAGCGGCGGCAAATGAAAATGATTTTGAGCTGATTTTTCTCCCATGGTACTTGATGCCCGAATATTCACTGCGATTCAGTTCTGATGAAGAAAAAGCTCGATTTATGGAGACGCTTACTGAATACGAAAAAAATATTGTCGCATGTTACGAGCTATCACCCGAGCAGCTGAACTGGCGCCGTTGGGCGATTAAGAATAAGTGCGGCGGAGATTTAGAAAAGTTTAAACAGGAATATCCCATTAGGATTGATGAAGCGTTTATTGCTTCAAGCGCCACAGTGATTCCGAAGGAGTTGATTGAGCTGCAAAGGAAATATGTCCGTGAGCCGATTCGAACGCAGGAAGATGTGGCAATTTACGAGGATGTCACATGGAATCATTATTACAGCTTGGGTGCTGACCCATCCGAAGGAGTCGGACTCGATGATTCCGCATTTACCGTGCTTGATAAGATGACCGGCCGAGAAGTCGCGCATTTTTCCAACAACAATATTCAGCCAGATTTATTCGCAAAAAAGATTGTAAAGATTGCCGAGTATTACAACAACGCGATCGTCGTGCCAGAAATTAACAGTCATGGCATTGCGGTTCTCCAAGAACTTCAGCGGCTCGGATATCCGAATATTGCTCGTCAGCGATACTTTGATCATCTAACCAACTCATGGACAAGGCGACTTGGCTGGAAAACTTCCACAATCTCAAAGCCGCTCATAGTGGATGAATTTATAAGAGTATTGCGCGAGGAATTAATTGGCCTCTCTTCTTCTATTATTTTGGGTCAAATGTTTACTTTCGTTTACACCAACAATATTGGAGCAAGAGGGATGGGGGCGGAGACCGGCCAAAAGGATGACTCTCTGATTTCCGCAATGCTTGCGTGGCAGGGCATGAAAGACCTTCCGGGTGAGTTTATAAACGAGCAAAGTGACGATTGGTAGCCCTGTGGGTAAATCAGCTTGATAGATATCGGGAATAAGCATAGGGGGTTGTATTGAGCCAAAAATACGAATAAAAACATGAAGTCAGTATTATACGCTCGGGTTTCCACCGAGGAACAAAAGAATAACCAGACAATAGACACCCAAATCCACGGAATTGGCGGAATGTTGCAGTACGCGGCCAATAAAAAACTTCCCATACCCGATGAGTCAATGATTTTCATAGATGATGGGTTTAGTGGTGCAACATTGATTCGCCCAGCCCTCACCGCGCTTCGAGAGTATCTTAAAACCCATGATGATGTCGGGTACTTTCTGGTTTATGACGCAGACCGCATTGGCCGGGATACTTACAATCAGCTGATTATTCTCGAGGAGCTCAAAAAGAAAAACATCACGATCCATTTCAAAACAGGTGAATTGGGCTCAACACCAAATGACAAATTACTTTTTACAATTTTGAGCGCGTTCAGCGAATTTGAACGGGCAAAGATTATGGAGAGAACTCAACGAGGCATGAAACGGCGCATTGAATCCGGGAAATTTAATGGCGGACGGCCGCTTTATGGATTCAAGTATAATCATACGCTCGGCAAACACGAGCTTGACGATAATGAGGTGAGGGTCGTGCGAATGATGTATGACTGGTATACGGAAGATGAATGGAATATCCGTCAGATTCAGGCCAAGTTGTTTGAGTTAAAGATTCTTTCAAAATATGACGCGCTGAAAAACACCGAGAAAAACAAAAAACTTAAAGGCCTGAAAAAGCATCCGATAGGATGGTGGAGCGAGGCGACCATCAGGAATGTTCTTACGAACGAGGCATATACCGGCCGGTGGTACTGCGGTAAAAACTATACGGTGAAATTGGAAATTCCCAATCTTCGCACCGGCAAACCAAAAGTCCGTCAATTCAGGCGCCCCAAGGAAGAATGGTTTCCCATAGAAGTACCGAGAATTGTCTCTGATGAGCAATTTAAAAAAGCGTCATTGCAAGCAAGAAAAAATCTGATGTATGCCAAACGCTGCACGAAACAGACCTATTTATTACAAGGACTTATTCGATGCGGCAAAGATGGTCTTAAATATCGAGGCCACCAAGAGAAAAGCGGCGTGATTTATTACTACTGCAAAAGCCGCATGAGCAATAATCCAACCGAGAATTGTAAAAGTCCATATTTGAGAGCTGATCAGGTTGAACCGATTGTGTGGAATACAGTAAAGTCGTTTTTGGAAAAACCCGAGGAAGTGTTTAATGCCTTCAGAAATGAATCAATACTAAATGAAGAACGGGTTAAAAGCACCCATGGCCGCCTTGCTTATATTGATGCGGCGATCAAGAAACTGGAGACCGCAAAGAAAAGAATCACCGAAGCGTTCAAAGCCGAGGCAATGACGCTTCAGGAATTCAGAAAAGAGAAAACCGATATTGAGTTAGGTGAGGAAAAACTGATCTCCGAACGCGATGGCCTGAAAAATAAACTTAATATTCAAAACAATGTCGATGCCAAAATAGACCTCTTCCAGGAAACTTGCCATAGGTTTTTATCAAAAATTAACGATCCGAAAACAGTGACAGAACGGCTCAAAAAAGCTATTATACGACTGATTATTGATGAGGTGGCGATTGATGGCGAGAAGCTGAAGATTTCCGCAACCATACCCTTCCCCAATAAGATTCATGAACGGGAGATCGTAAAAACCGACTTTCCCGACACCTTTAATGCCGGCGCCACCTTAGGCCCGGTAAACGAAACGAACATGACCAGAATCTGGAATAAACACAGACAATTAAATACCACTCTTAAACCTAAGGTATTCGTCGCACTTTCCGGCGGGGTTGATTCCTCGGTTGCCGCCGCTCTTTTGATGCGCGCGGGATACGATGTATATGGCGTTTATATGAAAGAATGGGTGCCGCCGGGAATTGCGTGCACGGCAGGCGATGATCGGCAGACGGCGGCGCGGGCGGCAGCTCATTTGGGCATTCCCTTTGCCGTTTGGGATTTAAGCGATGAATATCGCCGGGAGGTGGCGGAATACATGGTACGCGAGTATGCGGCGGGAATGACGCCCAACCCGGATATTCTTTGCAACAAGCGTATTAAGTTCGGCGCGTTTCTTCGTCGTGCGCGGGAAGCGGGGGCGGATTATATTGCAACGGGACACTACGTCCGCCTACAGCGGAAAATCACAAATCACAAATCACAAATCACAAACAATAACCAAATTCCAAATTCCAAATTCGAAATTCTGGCAGCAGAAGACAGCAACAAAGACCAAAGTTATTTTCTCTGGACATTAACTCAAGACCAGCTCCGGCATTGTCTCTTTCCCATAGGCGGCTATACTAAGCCGCAGATACGCGCAATGGCCAAAAAATACGGGCTGCCGAATTGGGACCGAAAAGATTCGCAGGGCGTGTGTTTTACCGGACAGTTTGATTTTGGCGCGTTTTTGCGCATGCAGATTCCACAGCGGCAAGGCGCTGTGGTAACGGCGGATGGGCGGGAAGTTGGCAGGCATGACGGCGCAGAGTTTGCAACTATCGGGCAGAGAATTGGAATTAAGAATTATGAATCAGGAATTAAGGGAAAAACAAATCCGGTCTTTGTAGCACATAAAGATATTGCAGCAAATAGGCTCATAGTTGCGGAGGAACGTGATCCGGCGCTGTATAAAAAAGAAGCAGCAGTAACTGATGTTAATTGGATATCCGGCGCGTTGCCGAAACTGCCGCTGGATTGTTTTGCGCGTATCAGGTATCGCCAACCATTGCAAGCATGTACGCTTTCCCGAGTTACGAGTTACAAGTTACGAGTTACGTTTCATGAATCCCAGCGCGCCGTTGCCCCAGGCCAGTCGGCGGTGTTCTACAAAAAAAACGGCGAAGTGCTTGGCGGCGGGGTTATCGTTGAATAATTGACGTTTTTCTGTTTCAATACCTCCATGACTTCAACCGAAATTCGCAAGCGGTTTCTTGATTTTTTTGAAAAGCACAGGCATGTCATTGTGCCGTCTTCTTCGTTGGTGCCGGATGATCCTTCGGTTCTCTTGACCACCGCGGGGATGCAGCAGTTCAAGCCGTACTATACCGGGAAAGCTGATCCTCTCAAAGATTTTGGGTCCCAAAATACCACTTCCATCCAAAAATCGTTTCGCACATCGGACATTGATGAAGTTGGGGATGAATCACATCTTACGTTTTTTGAGATGATGGGAAACTTTTCCTTCGGCGGTTACATGAAGAAAGAAGCAATTTCATACGCTTACGAATTCCTTACTAAGGAAATGAATCTTAAAATTTCTTATGTTACTATTTTTGAAGGATCGCTCGGCGTACCAAAAGATGAAGAATCTCGACAGATTTGGGAGTCGCTCGGTATTGTGGACATTCGGGAAGAGGGCATTGAAGACGTATTCTGGGGGCCCACTGGTTCGTCCGGTCCCTGCGGCCCTACTACGGAAATTTACTGCAAAAACGGGGTGGGGAAGGACATTGAGGTGTGGAATATCGTCTTTAACCAGTTTTTCTACTCCGGCTCGCGTGAGGAATTGCTTGCCGGTTCATTCAAAAAAAAATTGGAGCCATTGGTTTCACCGGGCGTGGATACCGGCATGGGGTTGGAGCGTTTGGCTATGGTAGTGCAGAAAACGGAAACGGTGTTTGAGACGGATCTTTTTGGCCCGCTATTGGATAGAATTTCTGGCGATGTACCTGTCCGCAAAAAACGCATTCTCGCGGATCATGCCCGTTCGGCCGCATTTCTGATTGCAGACGGCGTGCGCCCTTCCAATAAAGAGCAGGGATATATACTGCGCCGGTTGCTGCGCCGCATGTATGCTTACAAAAAACATTCACGCCATGCCGGATTGCCGCAAATACATAATGAGAGAGTGCCGCGAATGTTGCAGACAGATATTCTTATTTCCATGATTCAAAAGGTTGTTGACGATTATTCTGATTTCTACAAGGAGTTGAATAATCACAGAACTGTAATTTTGGAATGTGTCAAAGAAGAATGGTCAAAATTTGAAACGATTATAGATAAAGGACTTGCACAAGCAATGCGCTGGCAATGGGATGAGATCACGCCGCAGACGGTATTTAGTTTATATCAGTCCGACGGTCTTCCATACGAAGTCATGCGTGATTTTATAGAAGAAGCAAGCGGCAAGCAGTTTCCTGTTACTTATCAAGATTTTGAGCGGGAGTTTAGAAAACATCAAGAGATATCCCGCGCGGGAACGGAGAAAAAATTCGGGGGGCACGGATTATTGCTGGATACGGGCGAGTTGAAAGCCGCGAACGAGGATGAACTGGGAAAAGTAACGCGCCTGCACACGGCGACACATCTTCTGCAGGCCGCGCTTCGTAAGGTATTAGGCGATGAAGTAAAACAAATGGGCTCGGATATCACGGCCGAGCGCACGCGGTTTGATTTTTCTTTCCCGCGCAAGGTTACAAAAGAGGAGCTTTCTCGGATAGAAGAGTTGGTGAGCGAAGCCATACGGCGCGATTTAGTTATGGAGGCAAAAAAAATGCCGTATCACGAAGCGGTTAAAACGGGTGCGCTCTATTTTTTTAAGGAAAAATATCCAGATGAAGTACATGTGTACAGCGCTTATGATCCTAAAAGCGGCGAGGTATTCTCTCGGGAGTTCTGCGGCGGCCCGCATGTGCAGCATACGGGAGAAATCGGCGTATTCAAAATTCTAAAAGAAGAATCGTCGTCTGCGGGGGTGCGGAGGATACGGGCAACAATAAAATAATTCAAAATGCAAAGTGTAAAGTGCAAAATTTTGGTATCCCCCGACGTTACGTCGGGGAATGATTTTAACATTTTGCATTGTCATGGCTCTGCCATGATCCCGCCTCTGGCGGGATGAAAGCCGAGCTTTCATTTTACATTTTGATGTTTACATTCTACATTTAATACATGCTCTTTCGCGTGGGGAAGAAATTAACATATGGTATTGCCATAGACTGTGGCACGTCGGGCGTACGGGCGGCTTTGTATTCTCATGAAGGCGCGGGGCCGCGCGTGCGGCCGGCGGTATCCCGCGTTATGCGCCTGCCGTTTGATGTTGCCGCATACGGCGCGGCCGACATGCTGCAGCGGCGCACGGTTGACGCGTTGCGGCGCATTTTTGAACAGATACCCGCGCGTACGAATGTCAGCGCTATTTGCATCGGCCTCTCGTCCCCGTTTTATATCTCAAAGACAATGCGTGCCGTACGCCAGCGGGCGCATGCCTCGAGTCTGGTTACGAGACTGGAATTGGACGCCTTGCTTTCTGAAACGGCCGCTGGCTGCGCGCGCGATCTTTTCCCCGATATGCCAGAGTCTGAAATACACCTATTCAATCGATTCATAGTTAAGACGCTTATGAACGGGTATATTGTTTCAGAGCCAGTGGGCAAGGCGGGAAAAACAATTGAGATGCATGTGCGATTTGAGTTGACGACCCGCAAAGTCTATCATGAACTTACGCGGCATGCCGCGCGTGCGTTCCCTGCTGCGCGAATCCGCGCATGTTCTGTTCCGGCGGCGTATTTTTACGCATTGACGGACCATTTCGACGGGGAGGAGGGATTTTTACTTATAGATATCGGCGGGGAGGTAAGCGATGTTTTGCTGGTAGAAAATGGCGCGCTTGAACGCGTATTTTCCTTGGGACTTGGCACCAATCTTTTTCTGCGCGAAGTAGCAGCGCTTTTACATATTTCACTCCCCGATGCCGCGTTTATCGTGCGCCGCTATGCGGAACATATGTTGGAAGAAAACCGCTTACAACAGCTTGCTTCCCTTATAGCGTCGTATCAAAAAACTTGGCAGGCGCGTTTTAACGCAATATGGGAACGCCATGCAAAGGATCGGGAAATTCCGCCACGCATTCTCGTCACGGGCGGCGGCGTGTTGCCGTTCCACACAGAATTACTCGCGCAGCTCCCCACTTCTCAAATACCCGCAACCGTTGTGATGCCATCCATTCTGGGAGCCAGTTTTACCGGGCATCAGTTTGGCGGCATGTCGGACACAGCGCTTGCATGTATTACATTGCTTTGCGCGCGAGGAGTTTTATAATGGATATAATTGTTTTTAAGCAAGAATATGCCGCCCACTACCAACAATCAAGAAGAAAATAACCATCTATCACCACCCGTGGATGACGCGTCCGGCAAGTTTATAGTTGCCGATATCCTGTCACCAAAAACCTTTGGTGTGCGGGCCGTGGCAGCGCGAAAAACGCCCGCGCCGAAACGCGCTCAACCAACAAAACCTTTAGAAGCGCGCCCGCGCATGAATATGGATATGAAAGGGGCTGAGCCGGGCAACCAGCGCGCGCTGGATGAATGGTTCCAGAAAGAGCGCAAAGCGCGCACGGAGCGCGCAAGCGATCCTCTGCGGGCAGCGCCCTCACGTTCCCCGCGCGCGTCGCGGCTGGTAACTGTGTTTCTGTCCATCTTTGCAATTTTACTCGCCGGGGGATACGGGGCATCGTATTTGTTCTCGCGTATGCACGTGAGCGTGCTGTTGAAATCCGCGTCCGTTGATATGGATGAGGAACTCCGTATCCGCATTGATCCCAAGGCAAGCGCCGGCATTGCGGGGGAGATAATAGAACTTTCCCGCGAGCAGGAGATGATATTTTCGGCGTCTGGCACGGATGACGTGCGCGCTCATGCAAAAGGCGCCATCACCATATACAATGCGCAAGATTCAAATCCGCAAGTTCTTGTGGCGCGGACGCGTTTTGAAGCTCCCGACGGCAAAATATACCGCATCCGCGAAGCTGTTACCGTGCCGGGCGCGAATTTTGATAACGGCGCGTTGGTACCAAGCTCTGTAGATGCTACTGTATATGCGGATCAGCCGGGAGAAGAATACAACCAGGGCCTTACGGATTTTACTATCCCCGGTTTTCAAGGATCGCCCCGATTTACCGGGTTTTACGCCCGTTCAAAAACGCCCATGGAAGGGGGGCATATCGGCACGGCTACCGTGGTAACGCAGCAAGATATTGACAGCGCCCGCGAATCTTTGGAACAAGTCCTGCGCCAAGGTATGCGAGATGAACTTGCCGCATCAGTCCCGGATGGGTTTCGCTTATTGGAAGGCGCATTTGAAATTACGACGGACACGCGGGAATTTACCGCCGAAGTGGGGGATGTTACGCGGGAATTTACGGGTTCCTTGTCCATGCAAGCGCGCGCGATTGTATTCCGCGATGCCGACGCTGTCCGCGAACTGGCAATGAGGGCGGAGCTTGATCCCGCAACGGTATCCATTGCCAATTGGGACGAGATTTCTTTGGAGGCGATACGGCGTACCATAGAACAAGGCGAGATGATTGTGCATGCGCGGGGAACAGCGGACTTTGTATGGAATCTTGATGCGGGGGAGCTTACTATGCGTATCTTGGCGCAGCCTTCTCTCGACGCCTTGAGCGGCGTATTTAAAGAATATGGAGCCATTGACCGCGCGAAAGTCCGGTTTTCTCCCTCTTGGATACGGACCATACCCAGGGATGCCGAGCGCATTATCATAGAAACGGGCGCTTGACGCCGCATTCAATATCCGCTAGTATAGTACCTATGCCATTCCGGTTGCAGAGCCTATCTCAAAAATAACCGTGCTAATACAATAACCTTTGGCACTTGAGGGCCGAAATGCTTAAATTTCGGCTGCAAATTGCAAAAAGCTCGTTGGCGTAGCTTGCTACGCCGCCTCACTTGTTTGCAATTTTCGCTGCGAAATTTAAGCATTTCGGCTCCTCATTATTTTTGAGATAGGCTCAATCGTACCGGAGGTATTTATGTCTCGTAAGCAAAATGTCATTGTAAAAGAAGGGACGGTCATTGAAACGCTGCCGAACGCGACTTTCCGCGTGCGGCTCGATGATGGAGTCGAACTGCGAGCCCATCTTGGAGGAAAGATGCGGCTTCATTATATTCGGGTGCTCCTCGGGGACCGGGTTTCCCTGGAGATCAGTTCCTATGACCAGACAAGGGGAAGAATTATAAGAAGGCTTTGAAATAAGGGTATTAGAGCTTTAGGTGATAGAGCATTAGGAAAAAGAGAAGCAGTAATAAACTCCGAAACCTAATTGCCTAATGCTCTAACGCTCTAATGCTCTAACATGAAAGTACGCGCATCCGTAAAAAAAATTTGCAATACATGCAAAATTGTCCGCCGAAAAGGTCGGCTGTACGTCGTATGCAGTACCAAGAAACATAAGCAGCGGCAAGGATAGTAGAAAATTAAAAATGCAAAGTGCAAAGTGTAAAATTGTGGTATTCCGGCTATGCCGGAATGATCATATAAAATTTGTGAGCGAAGCGAACACCAAAATTTTTCATTTTTATTTTTAAATTTTGCATTTATTCTATGGCTCGTATAGCAGGAGTAACAATCCCAGACAACAAAAAAATCAGCATTGCGTTGACGTATGTGTTCGGCGTAGGCCGTACGCATGCGGGCGATATCATAGCATCCGCCAAAGTGAACGGGGACAATCGCACTTCCCAGCTTTCAAATGAGGAGTTGGGGCGCATTCGCGAGATACTAGATAGGGATTATAAGGTTGAAGGCGATCTCCGTCGCGATATAGCCGCAAACATTAAGCGGTTGAAGGATGTCGGCGCGTACCGGGGATTGCGTCATGTAAAGGGCTTGCCGGTGCGCGGGCAGCGCACAAAGACAAATTCTCGCACGCGCAGAGGCAATGTGCGGCGTACCGCCACCAGTGGAAAGCGCACGGTGGATAAGAAATAAGCAACTCGTAATCCGTAACTCGTACAAAGGAATAAATATATAAAAATTTTCAATGTACGGATTACGGATTACGGATTACGGATTACAAAATTGGGAAAAAAGCGTATAATTAAAAAGGGAGAGTCGGGAGGCGGCGAGACAGCCGCTGTTTCCGCGTTGAAAAAGAAAATAAAACGGCGCGTGGCGCGCGGGTCCGTGTATATAAATTCAACATACAATAATACAATTATCACGTTTACCGATGAAACGGGCGGCGTGCTTTTCTGGGGAAGCGCCGGATCCATTGGCTTTTCCGGAGCAAAAAAGGGCACGCCCTATGCTGCCTCCAAAGTGGCAACATCTCTCGCGGAACGCGCGCGTGCTATTGGTCTGGAGCAGGTAAACATTTTTGTGCGGGGCATCGGGGCGGGGCGTGAATCCGCCGTGCGCGCACTCGCGTCGGGCGGGCTTGGCATAGGCATTATTAAAGATTTAACTCCCATTCCTTTTAACGGCCCCAAACCGCCAAAAGTACGAAGAGTATAAATAAAGCAACTCGTAATCCGTAACTCGTAACTCGTACAAATGTTAGATTCCAAATGTAAAATTTGCCGCCGCGCTGGAGAAAAACTGTTCCTCAAGGGAGAGCGCTGTTTTACGCCAAAATGCGCGGTTGTCCGCAAGCCCTATCCGCCGGGCGTGCATACGCGCCCGTCGCGGCGCGGGCTGTCCGAGTTTGGAACGCAGCTGCGCGAAAAACAAAAACTCAAGCATTTGTATCACCTGCGTGAAAATCAGTTTCGCACCTATGTAGAGCGCGCCATGAGCGCGAAAGGGGAAGATGCCGGCGAAGCGTTGCTCTCGGCGCTTACGTATCGACTCGACAATATCGTGTTTCTTGCGGGTTTTGCCCAGTCTCGAAGCGTTGCCCGCCAACTTGTGAGCCATGGCCATGTCCGCGTAAACGGCCGCAGAACTACTGTTTCGTCATACGCGGTACGAGTTAGCGATAGCGTCACGCTGTCGGACCGCATTTGGCAATCAGCCGTTATGCGCACTGCACAGGACATGCTCGCGAAGTACAAACCGCCGGCATGGATAACGCTGGATGCCGCGGAAAAAAAGGCAACCATAGCATCTCGCCCTGACGTAAAAGATATAGTATCGTATAATACAAAACTAATAATTGAATTTTATGCCCGATAACACTACACTTTTATTGCCTTCCCGCCCGCGCATTATTACATCCTCCGCTTGGGAAGGCGTTTTTGAAATTGACGGCTTATATCCGGGGTATGGCATAACGGTTGGCAATGTGTTGCGGCGCGTGCTCCTTTCATCTCTGCCGGGCGCTGCGGTAACGCAGGTGAAAATAGACGGGGTACAGCATGAGTTTTCCACGCTCCCCGGCGTACGTGAAGATATTATCACTATTCTTTTGAATATCAAGAAGCTCCGTTTCCATATGCATACCAATGAACCACAGCGCGTTGAAATAACCGTCAAGGGTGACAAATCAATTATGGGCGCTGACGTCAAAACGTCTTCCGTAGTGGAGGTGGCAAATAAAGATTTACACATCGCAACGCTTACGGATAAAAAAGCGGAATTTCATGCCGAGCTCGTGGTTGAGGCGGGGCTTGGATATGTGCCGCGCGAAATCGCGCGCCGTGAGAAGGTGGAAATCGGCATGATGACCATTGACGCGCTATTCAGCCCCGTACGCCGCGTACATTACGAAATCGAAAACATGCGGGTTGGCGATCGTACCGATTTTAACCGCCTCCGCTTTACCATAGAGACGGACGGAACCGTCACACCCGAGGATGCATTTCTGAAAGCGGCCCAGATATCCGTGCAGCAATTTACTGCGCTTACGGGCGGTTTTCTATCTGCCGGCGAAGAAGATGAGTTGCGGGCAGCCGTAAGCCGTGCTCCTTCCCTTGCAGCGGATGAAAGCATTGCAGACGAGCAGAAAGTGCGGGAGGAAGAAGAAATGGATTTTACAAAGGTAAAAGTGGAGGATCTTCGCCTGCCATCGCGCACCATACATGCGCTGCATGAGCATGGCATTAAAACAGTCGGCGGGCTTATTCGCCGGGACAGCGATGCATTAAGTAAAATCCCCGGCATTGGCGACAAGGCAATATTGGAAATAAAACGGGCGCTGGGAAGCATGGGGCTTACATTAAAATAATTCAAAATGCAAAATGCAAAGTTCAAAATTTTGGTGTCCCCCGACGTTACGTCGGGGGACGGATTGTATAAGATAATCCCGCTGTAAGCGGGATACCGACACTTTGCACTTTTAACTTTGCACTTTTAATTTGAGCGAAGCGATTATGCCGTACAACGCAAAAACATCAAAACTCAAACGGCCGCGGAATCAGCGGAGAGCATTACTGAAGCTGCTTGCGGCGAATTTGGCGCTGCGTAAAAAAATGCGCACAACCGAAGCCAAAGCAAAAGCGGTCCGGCCGTTTGTAGAACGCCTTATTACCGTGGCCAAACGCGATTCCACCGCTTCCCGGCGCTACGTGGCGCAGTATCTTCCAAAAGAAGCAGTTTCCGCTTTGCATGCGGTGGCGTCAGGATATAAGGAACGTCCGGGAGGGTATACGCGGATTATAAAAACAGCTCCGCGCCGGCGGGATAACAGCAAGATGGCATTTATTGAATTCGTATGAAATACACTATTGATGCAAAAGACAGGGTTTTAGGGCGTGTTGCTACGGAAGCGGCTCACATTTTGCGCGGCAAAAACACTCCGGATTTTGAGCCAAATAAGATCCCGCATCATACCGTTACTATTGTAAACGCGGCGGCAGTGCGCATTACGGGAAGCGCCAAGCCGTTGCAGAAAATATACAAGCGCTTTTCCGGCTATCCGAGCGGCCTTAAAAAGACTTCCTATGAAAAAGTGTTCGCAAAAGATCCCCGGAAAGTCATTGAGCACGCGGTGCGCGGCATGCTGCCGAAGAACAAGTTGGCGAAGAGGATACTACGAAGTAATCTGGTCATTTATAAGCACGAGAAAGAGGAGCAATGATAATGCAAAATGCAAAGTTAAAAGTTCAAAGTGATGGTAGCGCGCATTGCGCCATTTATATAAAATCGTCCCGACCTGGGTCGGGACACCAAAACTTTGCACTTTACACTTTACACTTTTAATTTTTCTATATGCCCAAACAAACACCGAAAAAGAAAGCAACTAAAAAATCAGAAGCTCCCTCTAAGTACTTTGAGGCTGTTGGCCGGCGCAAAACGGCTATAGCGCGCGTGCGCTTATATACCAAAGGAGCGGGTATTACCGTGAACGATAAGGACTATAAAGATTATTTTCCGGGTGACGCAATGCCACGCACGGTTGCGGAAGCGCTCCATTCAGTCAGCATGGACGGCAAACTTGCGGTTACGGCGCGCGTATTCGGCGGCGGCATTCACGCGCAGGCGACTGCCGTGCAGCATGGCATAGCGCGCGCGCTGTTGGGCTTTAACGCGGAGTACCGCAAGCGCCTGCGGGGTGACGGCCTCCTTACCCGCGACCCCCGCATGAAGGAACGCCGTAAATTCGGCCTAAAGAAAGCGCGGAGAGCTCCACAGTGGAGCAAACGCTAACCAATCTCCTGAGTTCTGCCATTTAGTGCGTTTTTGATTCACCGAGAAGTGTGGATAACCC
>CAYZNS010000001.1:109726-116548 GCA_964479945.1 uncultured Candidatus Saccharibacteria bacterium | reverse complement strand
TTAATGTCTCCAACTTCACCAATGATTTCAGCGGCGATGACAATCCCGCATCCGCCCGCCGAGCCCAGACAGTTCCGTTCGGATATTTTCAAACAGACACCGCATTGACAACTTTTTATCGGCATGACCCGAGTAGCCGCGAGTGAGCGGCGACCCGAGTGCATCGATAAACCAAGTTAAACAAAAGAGCGATATATATCGCTCTTTTGTTTTGAGTGCGCACTGGCCAAGACGTTGAATTTGGTGCGTCAAACTCTTGAAAAAGACATGCGCGGGCAGAAAAACTGGCACATCAAACTTCTCCAAAGCTTGGAAGAAGATTTAATGTATCTGCAGGAGAACTACAAAATCAGCAAAATATAGTCGTTGTGGATAAAGCGGGCTTGCGCCAGTTTTTAATATGAACCATAATTCATACTATGAAGAGGATTACATTTGATAGGCCGCATCAATTCTTTTTTGAAACCCTCGGAAACCAAACAAGGTGGGATATTGTTCACCTTCTTATTGAAAAGCCATATCGGGCGACAGATATCGCAAGAAAGCTCGGCTATGAGCAAAGTTTAGTGTCGCATCATTTACGGCGGCTTGAGACATGCGGCTTTGTAAAGGTAAAAGCAAATAGCACGGAGAGGGTTTACTATCTCAACAAAGGGACCGTTGCCCCCTTATTAAAGTTGGTCGATAAGCATGTAAATAAATTTTGTAAAAAAGTTTGCTTAAACTGCCAATAACCTAACTCTATGAACGCTAAACCCCCATCAACAAAACAAACTTGCGATTGCTGTGTTGCGGGTAGCTCCAGCAGAAGTTTCAACCCCATTGATATGGTAAAAACCATGGGGAAATCGGCTCGTGAAGTAATGAGTAAAAAATACTCTCGCTATCTATTTGTTCCTCTTGCAGCTGTTCTCTGGTTTGGGTTTGTAACAATTCCGGTATTTGCCATTCCATCCAATACATATGCGCTCCAATTTTCCCTTTATACCGCGACGGATTACATCATTCTTTCGCTCCTCGCCTTGATCGGCGCGCTGTTTTTTCTCACGCATATATATAGCTTCAAGAAGTCACGGGAAAATAGAGACGCCAAAGGTGCATTAAGCGGCGGGGTTGGCGGTGTCGCTGGTTTCTCCGCCTCCATTTTCGGCGCCGCTTCTTGCCCCATGTGCGTCGCCTCGCTGTTTGGTTTCCTCGGATTTGGAACAGTGGGCTTTCTTGTGAACAATCAATGGACGGTTTTTGCCGTTTCGGCGCTTTTAGTTGTTGTATCGCTTTACTTTGTATCAAAGAAAATCGTGCGCCTAAGTTCCCATCGCCATGAATAATAAACTATTAGGAATTTTTGCTTTCATTCTTTTCGCGATTATCGGGAGCGGCCTTCTGTGGTTGGCGATCCAATCGGATAACACGGTGTCCGCCCTTTTGTCATTTGCCGCCGGACTTTCAATGATTTTCCTGCCCTGCACTTTACCGCTCGTCTTTGTCATTGTGCCGCTCGCCATCCGGCAAGGAGCGGATAAAATAACGGGGGAGCAAAACCCGGTCAGGAGTTTGGGGATAGCCGTTGCATTTGCGCTTGGACTCGCAGTCACTTTAGCAATCTACGGCATTGTAACCGCGCTTCTCGGCGAATACCTGGGACTTGACCAATTTACAAGAGTCATGTTTGTGGTTGCCGGAGCCATGGCGCTTATTTTTGCGCTCACCGAGTTGCGTTTGCTCCGCATTCCGCTTCCGGTGTTTACCCACAACATACCCGCGTGGACTCAAGGGTACGGCAAAAGTTTCGCCCTGGGGCTTTTCCTTGGCAATGCGGGCATTGGTTGCCCCAACCCCGCTTTTTATGTACTGCTTACCTACATTGCTTCTACTGGCTCCGTTATTGCCGGCGGCTGGCTGGGGTTAGTGCACGGACTGGGACGCGCCGCGCCTCTTATTTTTCTTGTTCTACTCGCGCTTTTGGGCATGAAAAGCATACAATGGGTAAGCAAGATTTCGGGCAAGATTCATATATGGACAGGCGCGGCGCTTGTTGCTGTCGGCGCGTTTATTTTGACCTATGGCTTGTTCGGCATGCACTGGTGGGAAGACTCGATTTTCCACGCTTCTTGGAATGCGTTGGTGTATAACATAGCCCCCAATCTTGCGGAGTTGCCCGACCATCCGGTGGCGAAGGGAGTGGTGCAGGGACCGCTTTGGCTCGGCTGGTGGTCGCTCGCGATTTTTTCCCTCGTTCCATTGGTTTGGTACAAGTTTAAACACGGAATGAGAACAAGAATATTCGCAGTGCTTGCAGCCATTTTGCTCGCGCTTGGCATATCAGCTTCCGCGGGATGGATAACGGCGGAAGATCCCCACGGCGTTGGCATCGGCCACAAAGACGGTGTTCACGAAGATAACTTTAAAGACATCCCCTTTATGCAAATGCCCGTTATCAACGGCTACTACGAGGGAAAAGAGATTTGGTTTATGCACCCTGAAGTTTCAGATGAGAAAGTGGCAAACATGTTGAGTAGCATGGTGGGGATGACGGCAATGGGCACGAAGACGACAATGGATCATGCAGTTATCCACGCGCCACGCTTGAGCGAGGTGCCGAAAGAAGCCGCAAACAAACTTTATGTTTTTGCGAACGGAATAAAACAGGATGGCGTAAGGCCGTGGGGAGGCGGACCCTTTGGTTACCAAATCGATATATTTGAACATATCCCGAGTCAGGAGAGCTATACGCCCCTGCAAAACGTCCATCTGGTAACGTGGCTGGAGGGAACGCAACCGCGAATCTTAAAGTCGGTAAATGAAATACTTGCCGCAGAGAAAAATGGCGAGATAGTTATAGAACAGACCGATATCATCGTTAATGCGCCGATTATTCACTGGCCGGATGAGATTCAAAAGACACCGACCGAAATGATGAATCAGTGAGTATGAAATATATTGTTAAATTAGCTATCATCGCTCTTTTGTTGCATGTAATCTGGGAAAACGCCCAAGCGCCACTTTATGCCGGTTATCAATCATTCCTGCAACATCTCCCCATATGCTCCATCGGTGCGCTTGGAGATGTGGCGATAACTCTCCTGGTCTTCGCATTTTTTTGGTTGCTCAAGAAAGGTACGCCGAACACGACAACGGATTTTCTCGTGCTTGCAATTGTTGGGTTTCTCGTGGCAGTCGCAATTGAACAGCATGCTTTGTTAGCCGGTAAATGGAGTTACGCCCCATCAATGCCGACAATTTTGGGCATCGGATTAAGTCCGATACTTCAAATGACGGTATTGCTTCCATTGTCATTCTATTTAACTAAAAAAATATATGCAAAAATTTGACCTCATTATAATCGGCGGTGGAGCAGGAGCATTTGCGACCGCCATACGCGCTAACGAACTAAGGACTCATCCACTAATTACTTGACATCCACACTCTCTCTTCGGTCTGATCGTGTAGTTCCAATCTCCGTGAAATTCATTGCGGGCGATATTCAATTGCCGCATCTCTTCATCTGATACTTTCACACCAATGGGATATATGTTCTTGTCAATGATAGCCATGACCGTTAGCCCCTGGGTACATCACTATTGGGAGTATATCAAGTAATTAGTGGATGAGTCCATAGAGAACGGCTTGCATGTAAAGCGAGCGTATCAAAGGGTTTTATCCATGAAATACACGTTCCCCCATGCGGTGATGCTATTTCCCGTTCTTTCGCTTAATTACTTCATCAATAATGCCATATTTTTTTGCTTCTTCCGTATCCATATGGTAGTTGCGATCCGTGTCCCGTTCCACTTGCGGCAGCGGTCTTCCGGTATGTTTTGAGAGAATTTGGCTTAGTTTGGTCTTTAACCGCATGACATGCCGCGCGGAGATTTCAATATCTATTGCCTGCCCTTCAATGCCGCCGGCCATTACCTGGTGTATCATTATCTCCGCGTTGGGGAGCGCGTATCGTTTGCCTTTGGTGCCGGCCGCTAAGAGCAGCGCGCCGCCGGAAGCCGCGAGTCCCACGCAGATAGTGGAAACGGGGGATTTGATGTATTGCATGGTGTCGTAAATGGCAAGCGCGGAAGATACGGATCCTCCCGGCGAGTTAATATAGAGCTGAATGTCCTTTTTCGGATCCTGCGATTCTAAAAACAACAGCTGGGCGATGACCGTGTTGGCAAGCGGATCGCTGATAACGCCGGAGAGAAATACAATGCGCTCCTTCAAAAGCCGCGAGTAAATGTCGTACGCGCGTTCCCCGAATGTTGATTTTTCTATGACTGTTGGGATTAACATTTATTTTCCAAAAACTCAAGCACCTTTTGGTTTTTTTATCACCCCGTAAGCATACTCCTTCTCCCGTTCCGGGTCAATATCTTTTTTCTTCGTAGTTTTCAAGCGTGTCCGTGTATGGTATATTCCCCACATGGGCAATGAAGGAAAACAAGAAACCGCACCGATGCAGGAGGCGCCGCATGCTGCCGATGAAACACAGCGTATTACTAAAGAGACAGTGGGCCAAAACCAAGAGACACGCGATCAGGCGGTGGATCTAGCTTTACGAGAACAGCTGACGCATCAATCGCTCGATTCGTTGGTGAAGAATCTTGATCTTTTACGCGCGACACCCGAACGGGCAGGCGCCATAGTAAAGGCAATCAAAGAAAAAGTTTATCCTGAGTTGACAGAAGGGTCCGAACTTAGACAGGGGCTTGAACAGCGGGATCGCTTTACAAAGTTGAATGAGCGCATGAATGAGTTGGAATATATTGCGGCAGGGAACGATGTTGATGAATACAACAGGCGTGTCGAGTTGCGTGTACAAGCTGACTTACAGCGAAAACAGGAAGCAGATGAGAAATTAAAAAATGTTCACACGGACGTAGCAAGGTTGATGCGCGCGCGGTCCCTAGAAAAAATTGCGGAAGAATCAAGAGAATCAAGAGAAGCAGAGAGGCGTATAAAAGTGGAACATATCCGGCAACCATTGAGTTTCTTGCAAAAAATAAAAAACTGGTTTGGGAAATAGCATACATAAGCGTGGTAGTAGATTACACGGGGTTCCGCCAAATGTGCCGTATTTGTCCCGTATAAAGTGGAGGGTTGGCAGAATGGCAATGCACTGGTTTCGAAAACCAGCGGGCGCAAGCCCTTAGAGGTTCGAGTCCTCTACCCTCCGCATAGACAAAGCAATACGTTTTACACACTAGTACTTCCTTAAAATAAATTTGTCGGAAGTACTCGCAGAAATTCGCAGACTTTACGCAGAAAAACGCAGAAAAACAACGACAAAATTAATTTAATGGGGTACTAGTACTTATCCACAGGTACTATTTTCTCATTTTGGTGTTATTATCATGATATATGGGTGTGAATATGGACAAAAATTATGAAGTTGAAAGTGGAAAGGCGCATACTTTAGGTTTGCTGGATTTTATTGCGGTTTTGCTGGTGGGCGTTGCGATTGTGTTGGGTTATATTATTTGGCAACGCATGGATAAAAATGGACAGGATTTTAGTTTTGTGCCGCTTGCGGGGGAATCTTACGACGATGGCTCCTACACGCTGTCGTTTGCTCCGTTCGCAATTGAACTTAGCGAAAAAAAGAAGGATGCTCTGGTAAAGGTATCCGTGATTCCCGAAGGATCATTTTCAGAGCCAGTTTCCTTTAGGGTAGTGGAGATACAAGACAGCGAGGGGAACGTCCTTGTCCTTACCGATGTCATTTTTGCCCAGTTTGTACAGAAGACGCTGAAATCAAGCGAATTTGCGGGAGGCGCTCACCTTGTGGTGTCGCTTGTGGGAAAAGCGGAGAAGGGGTCGTATGTCCTTATAGGACAAGCCATAAGCGGCGGCGTAGAAAAGTCCTTTATTGTTCCCATTACGGTGCAATAGAATTATGAATACATTTATGATGAAGAAATACGTTTATATAGGCATGCTCCTCATCATGGGTGTTCCATTTCTTATTGTTGGGAATACGGCGTGGGCGGAGATTTGTTCGTCAACATCTCTGTGCGGGTATAATTCTTGCAGTCCGGGCGTGTGCGATAGTGGCCCCTGTAGTGGTTGTTTCCCGGTCCCTACGATAAGTTGTGGTTTTAGTCCTTCCTCCGTAAGTCCGGGCGGCAGTGCTACATTTTCAGGAAGCAGTTCTGGTGTTACAAACGAAACAGGACTTTTCGGAGTTTATTCTTGCAGTAATGGAGCATACGGTTCTATTCCGGGTGGTCTCCCGTTTTCTATAAAATTCAGCAATATTGAAGAAGACTTATCATGTGGGGCCGCGGTTCAATCATTCCATTACGACGCGGCAGAGTGTGAGGCATCCGTATCCGTGGGCGGCGGCGGCGGCGGACCCCCCCCACCAGGTTGTACCCCTACGGGATGCACATATACTGCTCCTAACGGACAAGTATGCAATGGGACGATGTGCATAGAGGGAGGGTCTTGTGCCGACGATCCAACGGACAATTGCCCTCTGCCTCCACCCTCATCTTTTACCATCTCATCTTCGTCATCTTGTCAAGGAGGGGTCGCCAAGAATAAAATAGAGTGGACGCCTTCATTGCACGCGTTGAGCTATGACATTTATTATTGTTCCTCTGGGTCTTTTTGTACCCCCAGCATACTTGCGGGCAGTGTTGGGGGGATACAGCGCGCATTTGTTCATGCAGGCGTTTCCGAAGGGGTCAGGTATCGTTATCGTGTGTATGCGATAGGGCAGTTCGAATCCACCCAATCTACAAATATCACTTCGATTATAACCGCTACCTGTCTCGTTCCGCCCTCCTGCGGCAATGGCATAGTAGAATCCGGCGAGGCGTGCGATAA
>CAYZNS010000001.1:91678-109626 GCA_964479945.1 uncultured Candidatus Saccharibacteria bacterium | reverse complement strand
TGGCGGCGCAAACGGTTCGTGCCCTGCGGCATGTAGTACGAGCTGTGTCGTTAATGTGTGTGGGGGTCCTCCTCCGCTCTGCGGCAATGGCATAGTAGAATCCGGCGAGGCGTGCGATAATGGCGGCGCAAACGGTTCGTGCCCTGCGGCATGTAGTACGAGCTGTGTCGTTAATATATGCGCAGGTCCTGTCTGCGGCAATGGCGTGGTGGAAGCCGGCGAGGCGTGCGATAATGGCGGCGCAAACGGCGTGTGTCCGTCGTCATGCAGCGCGAGCTGCGCCATTAACGCATGTGGAGTTCCCCCCGATGTTACTATCTCTGGCCGTGTATTTAACACGGTAAGCAACGCAGGTTTTGGTGGCGCTACTATCACCACATGTACTTCTCCTCCCACGGTTTCCACGGATGCAAGCGGCAACTTCTCTTTCACCGTACCACCAGCAGGTTCGTTTTGTGTTCGTGTATCTCCTGAAACAAGAGGCGGCTTTAATGGTCCTGATCTTAATAATAACGCGGGTCTTGAATGGGCAAACACATATGAATGGCAAGTTGCAGGAAAGCACTGCGCTACGGAAGGAGGATGCACCGGTAATGAGAATATATGGGACCGCGCGTTAAATTCCGGCTATGATTTTCGGTATGCGCCGATTGCAGCTCCTCCCATTAATGGTCAATGCGGTTCTTCCGTGAATACCTGCAACGCTGGTACGTTGGTGGATACGGTTGATACTATGACTGAATTCAAGTGGGAGTGTCAAGGTATTAACGGAGGAGCAACTGATTTTTGCAGTTCGCCGACGAGTCTTCAGCCACCGGAGGGCGTTGCAGGACCCAATCATGTTATCCCTCTCAATAGTATTCATAATCACACCGGAGGTGCTGCGCGTGACGTTAACGGTGATGCAATAAATTATACGTGGTCTCTTACCTGCAATTTGGTTGATGGTTTGGCGCCTTGCCCTTCCTTATTTAATACTTCAGGGACGCTTCCGGCCGGAAGCTTCTCCCTGACGCCTGTTTCAACCCCACAGTTTACACCTCTCGTGCGTGGTTTCTATAGGCTGCGATTGGATTTAGTAGATACGGGTAGCCCACCCTTGTCAAACGTAGGAGTAATTTCTACCGATGATCGCGCTATAGGTCCGGGACCAACGCTTTCTGCCGCTATGTTGTGTCCGGATGAAACTAAGTTACAGCTGTCATGGACTACTATTGGGGCGCCTTTCTATGATGTATACAAATGTACCGGCGCCAGTTGCCCCGCATTCGGGTGGGATAGTGTAAGTATATGGGAAACAGTAACTGCGCTTTCCACTACGGATTTTACTCTTACACCAGGAGAGACGTATAAATATAGAGTGCGTGGAAGGTGGTCATTGTCATGGGGCAGTTTGGAAAGTGAATTTTCGAATGAGGTTACGGTTTTTGCAAGCTGCGTTTCGCCGTCGGCAGATATAAAAGCAAATGGCAGCGATGGCCCGATTACAATTCCGTTTAACACCGCAGCGATGCTTTCATGGACATCTGTTAATACTACCAGCTGCTCTGTTTCCCCCGGCGGTTTTACAGGCGTGACGGGTTCGTCATCCACTGGTAATCTTATTTCTTCACAGACGTATGTTCTATCCTGCATAGGTCCGGTGGGACCCGTGTCTGATAGTGTTGTTGTGAATGTAGGTCTGCCCCCCGACTTCACCCTCTCTTGTACCGATCCTGATACCGCGGTTTCTGGTTGCAGTGTGATAGTGGAATTCTCTCCCGCGCTCACATCGCGTTCCAGTAAGGCGACAATTGCCATAACGCCAATCAATGGGCTTTCAAGTCCTGTAACGTTTGATATAACCGCAATTCAGGAACTTTCTCCCGGTTCCGGAATCGCGCCGCCTTTGACATTTAGTCAGCTTATCCCGGGTTTTACTACTATCTTTAATGATACCGAAATGCCATCTATTTCTGTTCTCACACCTTATCCTGACACTCTTTTTTCTGTAAAAGTTGGCAAACAAGCATCGGATCCGGACAACGATAAGGTATATCAAATGACACTGCGGGGTCAGAGTGGCTCAATTATTCGGACAATCCCTATAACACTTACACTCAAAGCAAGCGGTCCAGGATTTGAGGAGAAGTAATGGTTTTCTTTCAATGGAAAATTCGTGCGAGAGGATTTACTCTCCTTGAGATACTGATTGTCATTTCCATTCTGACAATAATTACTTCAATATTTCTCTTAGACTATCGCCGGCACAATCAGCAAATTGCGTTGGAACGCGGATCACAGCTTGTAGCGTTGTTATTGCGGGATGCGGAGACGCGCGCCTTGTCAATTCAAGAAGCAGACGGCAGTTTTGACAATAGCTTTGGCGTTCATTTTGTGGATAATAGCGATCAGTACATTCTCTTTGTTGACACAGGTGGGACACCATCGTTTTATGATCCTGGCGAGGAGCTTGCTATACGGCAACTGGATACTAATGCGCGTATATCCCAATTGTGCGCGTATAGGAAAGATAATGCAATTCCACCGAAGCCTCCAACGTGCGGATTAACCACCTTAAGCATTACGTTTGAGCGTCCTTCGCCCGTAGTGCGCGTGGTGGGATCATCCGGTGGCGCGCCGGGAGATTTGGGGGTGGGGGATTATGAAATTGAACTGCATATTCAGGGACAACCGAGCGGTCCGCGCAGGTGCGTAGTAGTATGGACAACAGGGGCTATATCAATAGAAGCCAATGCATGTTAATATCACGCTATGAAATTCTTCATTATGAACGCGCGCCAATCTTAGCGCGTTTTCGGGGTGTGATGTCTATGTCTGCTGCGCGGAGGGGGGGATTTACCCTTCTGGAGACTCTAGTGGCTGTGGTTCTATTTGGCCTTGTACTTACCGGTGTCATGTCTTTACTGACACAGAGTTTAAAACTTACCTCGCTGTTTAAACATAGTCTTACCGCGGCGCTGCTTGCGCAAGAGGGTATTGAGTTTGTGAGAAATCAAAGGGATACCAACGTGTTGCAGGGAGATCCTTGGTTGCAGGGAATTATAAACCCCGCGGGCGGGCCTCCTTGCGGTGGATTTATAGGAGCAAACCCGCGGCAATGCCGTGCTGAACTCAATTCCACGAATGGTACAGTGGATTTTAGTAATTGTGGCGGCACGCCCTGCCCGTTTTTACGTTTTAGCGAGACAACAAAGGTTTATAATTATGATGCTGCGTCCACGCAATCTATCTTCAGGCGTTCGATTCATGTTGACGATCTAACTTCGGGCAGCACCGAAGAAGCGCGGATCACGGTTATCGTGGAATGGGCAACAAAGTTTGGCACGCGCAAAGTTACACTCTCGGATGTGCTTGCAGAATGGCAGGATTTTTAACGTAATCCGATGAATATCAATAAAAAATATACTTCTCTCAAGTCGGGTTTTACTCTCATTGAAATAGTGGTTGCCATTGGTATTTTATCAATTGTTTTGATGATGGGTGTTGGCTTGCTGGTCGTGTTGTTATCGCATCAACGGCGTACTATAAATATCCAAAATGTGCATGATAACGCGCGGTTTGCCATAGAAGCCATGTCGCGCGAAATACGCACGGGGGATAGTTATTGTGCAGCGGCAAATTGCATCCGTCCGGACGCCGTTACGGTAACCACCGATTGTTCATGGAGCGGCGGCGGTTGCGGCACGTTTACGTTTCGTCAGGCGTCAACGAATGAAATTGTGGTATATCGGCTAAGTCCCGTCGGTCCGGTGGTGGAGGTTTCCCGTAACGGTGGAATATTTCTTCCGTTAACGGATCCGCAACGCGCTGTTACGCGCCTGCGGTTTTACGCAACGGGCATTACGAATCCCAGTGAACAGGCAAAAGTTACCATTATAATGGAGGTTGAGGCTGGAAGCGCGGCGAAGCCGGACGAACGGGCGACAACGCAATTGCAGACAACTATCTCAAAACGCAAACTTATTTTGTAATTGCCTTATGCGTATATCGCAAAATAATTATTCCTCTCCGCAAATTCTCCAAAATGGGTTTACGATCTATTTCGCGCTTCTTGTTATAAGCATAGGTCTGGCGATTTCTATTGGCATTGCTGACATATTTATATTGGAAACCCAGATTGTGCGCACTTTTCTTCCTTCTGTAAAATCGTTTTTTGCGGCGGACGCTGGAACCGAGTGTGGATTATTTTGGGATCTTGATCAAAATGTGTTTGATCCAATTTTTCCTCCTGCTGTTGTGCGGTGTAACGCGGGAAATCGGCTTGTTCAGTTTTCAACCTCCGGGGGAGCGGACCCTATTGATTATTTTAAATTTCAGTACAATCTCGCCGCGGACTCTTGCGCGATTGTGGAGGTGGCAAAAGGGAAAGACCCTTTGTTTGTAAAAACATGCACGCGTATAACATCGCGTGGCGTGGATCGATCGTGCGGGGTGTCTTTTACGGGCGCGGTTGAACGGGCGATTGTGGTGCGGGATCCCGAGTCTTGCCGGTTGCACGATGAGTAACGTACCGTGCCCTGCTTGCCTTAAGATTACATGCCTGAAACTATTGACCTTTCACTATGTACTTAACTCCATATTTTAAGACGTTTAAGGAGTCAAATCAGAGGTAAGCTATTTATGAAAGGTCAATAAAGTGGACAATCTACCCCTTAAACACTGCAATGGGACGTAGATACGCAACCGGGCGCATCACGCCTGCTTCTTCCAGCGGGCGCGTTACGGCATCCAGTCCCTCGTTTGTAATATGGGGGACTTTTTCTTTGTAGGGGGGCTTGGTGGTGTGGATTTCAGTTATGTGGTTTTCGGGATGCGCTTGCGTTTTGCCGTTTGTGCTATGCTGTTTTATTGTCTCGCCCGCGCCGTGATCGGCGGAGAATAAGTGCTCTTCCGCGTTGGGAAGGCCGATACCAAGATACGAGTTGGTGTTATTAAAACCGGAGATAATAACGGGCTTTCCCGGAAATGTGCGCGTTGCGGTGTGCCGGTGTACAATGTATTCTCGCTCGCCGATATGCTCTTTGCGGATCGCGTTGTGGATAGTATCCCACACAAGGCGTGTTTCTGTTCGTTCACCGAATGGTATGTGGAGCGCGTCAAATACGCGTTTTACAATACCCATGCGGAACGCATAGCTATAGTTGAGCGAGGCCGCGGTTGCCGCAAGGAGGCGGCGCCCTTCATATGAATCTGCCGGAATTTCCTGAAACGGCTTTGGGTGGAAATAATACCGCCATCGTTCGGATGCATACCGTATTCCTTCGCGCGAGCCGAAATGAAACAGGAGTTTTGCCACAAACAAAAAGGCGCGCGAACGGACAGAGTTCGTATCTTTCTTGCGGCGCGCAAAGTAACGCCCCACATAATGCGATACCGCGCCGCCCCCGCCATGATACATGATCACGATCTGCCCCTGTTGCAAACCCCAGGAACGCGCCGTCTCCTCATCCGCAATTTTTTCTACATACTGCACTTCCAGAAAGTGATTGCCTTTGAAGCCATAGCCAATATCGTGCTTGCCCGATACCCACGCCGCGCGGGGAAGAAGGGAAGAGAGAGGGAATATTTTTTCGGTTTCTTGATCCATAGCATCCCCGCCATATTCCACATGTTCCAAGATTTCCTGCGGCAAATTATATTTTTGAACAGCGGCTTTGGCGCCATTCCGCGCGGCGTCGGCTAAATCCGCATCGGAAAAATCATATTTGTTTTGCGGGCGCTGAAGTATGCCAAACCAGAGCGCTATATTTTTGAGTGTGCCGTAGCGGGCTCCGCGATGCGCGCGCATCTCTGCATAAAACGCGTCTAATGCTTTCGGCGTTATATCCGCGCGCGTAAGGGAAGTGGCAATTAATCCCATCCCGCAGCCGACAGACGGTGCGGTGAGTTCGGGGATAATTGCATCTTTCGTTGCGGCCACAAAGGAGCAGGGCGCCTCCGTTTTTTCTTTCATGTGGATATCTGGCAGGCACACGAGAGGATGCGCGAGATCCGGCAGGGAAGCGATGCGCGAGAGCGTTTGCTGAAGTTTTGGATCGTCCAGATTGCAGCCCAAGTTTTGAATTTTATCCGAAGTCATGATAGCATTATTTTACAACATTTTTTGCGTTTTAGCAACATGTTTTTATCTTACCTAACCCCGCTCACATTCCCGTCCAAACATGTAAATCGTCTGCAAGTAATGAAGATGGCATCCGCGTTCTCTAAAAAATTAGATTTTACTTTGTTTGTGGCGGAAGCATGCATGGCGCCGGATAAGCTATTTGAGGCGTATAACATACGCGCGCCGTTTGCGTACAAGGAGGTGGGATATACTCGTATGCTTCCGCGGAGATTTTGGCAGGCGCGGAAGTTTTTGTCGCATATCAGAATGGCAAACAAAGAGACGCTGTGGTACACGCGGGATGTGCTTTTGTGCGAATGGCTGTTGTATTTTAGCAAACGATTCCGCAACAATTATTTTTTTGAACTTCATACATTGGTGCGTTTTTCGGAAGGGAGATATAAAAATGTGCTTTCCAACGCGCGCGGTATTATTACAACGAACGAAGCAAAGAAAAAGGATATAATGGAGCAGTTTGGCATTGCGGGAGAAAAAATTTTTGTGTCTCCTAATGGTGTGGATTTAGAGGAGTTTCAGATGCTCAAAGATAAAAAACAGGAAATGCGACGAGAGCTCGGTCTTGATGAACATATTCCGTTGGTAGTGTATGCGGGCACGGATGCGCCGGATTACGGCACGGACGTGTTGCGGGAAGCGGCAAAGCTTTTGCGCAATAACGCAAAGGTTCTTATTATTTCAAGACGTCCGCGGAACGAGGCATTGAAATATATGGCGGCAGCAGACGTGTTGGTAGCGCCGTATTTGGGAGAGTCCGAACATTTTCGGAAATATATGTCGCCCATGAAACTTCGCGAGTACATGGCAATGGAGCGGCCGATAGTGGTTTCGGATTTGCCTTCTATTCGAAATTACCTCGTAGAGGAGGCGGCGTTTTATTGCAAGGCCGGAAATGCGCGCTATCTTGCGGAAAAGATTACTATGGCTTTGGATGATTTGGAAGAAGGAAAGAGACGCGCGCGCAGAGCGGCGCTCTATGCAGAAAATTTTTCGTGGGATAATCGCGCAGAGAACATTATTCAATTTATGCAATCAACATTGTGAGAACATTCTTAGATGCTGTCCTAAAATTTGTGTTGTATTATAGTGGCGCGAACACTCTTTATATGGCGTTTCGTAAGCCGCATGTAGCCATACTTGGGTACCATAGTATTTCTCATACATCTAATTCGGCGCAATTTCACGGTGAGGTATATGAACATCTATCTGTGCCAGCCCATGTGTTTGAGCGGCAGATGAGCTATCTCAAAAAGCATGGATATGTGTTTTTGCGGTTTTCCGATCTGCGTGATATTCGGGAACGAAAACGGCTGTTGCCAAAACGTGCGGCTCTTATATATTTTGATGACGGGTATAAAGACAATTTTGTAAATGCGTATCCGATATTAAAACGCATGGATATTCCCGCGACAATTTTTGTAGTAACCGATTGTCTTGATAAAAAAAAGATACTGTGGGAAACCGCCTTACACTCTGAAGACGTGAACATATTTCTCTCATGGGATGAATTGCGTTCCATGCGAGACGTGTTTGATATCGGCACGCATACCGTAACGCACCGGAAACTTACTGGTCTTGCATTGGAAGAAGTGCGGGAGGAATTTGAAAAATCGCGCGCATATATAGAAGAAAAAACGGGAGCGGAAGTAATTGCCCTCTCGTACCCGAAAAGCCGATTTACGCCGCAGATTCGCGCCGTGGCCGCGGAATGCGGTTTTGATTTTATGTTGGCGCATGGGAGAGGGTTCAGCCACAGCGCGGATTTTCAGTTTCTGGAAAAAATACCCATCGGCTCGGAAGATACTCTGCGAACCTTCAAGCTGAAACTTGGCATTTATTATCCGCTTCTTTCACTCATTCGATGGAGCAGCCGTTTGTAGAGCGAAAACTGCTTTTTTTTACCTACGCGCGCGTTATTCTCAACGATGAGCTTTTAGCGCGGCTTATCCGGGAACGCGCATACTCATATATCGTCGGCATATCGCATAAAAAACTTGATCTCGGGCCCTTGGTGTCCGTGCGGCGGAAAAAGACCATCAATGTGTATCTCACTGCGCAATGGGATGAAATATTCAGAAAATTCAACGACACGGCCCGAAATGAAATACGCCGCACGGAACGCATGGAGGAGCTTTCGTTTACCTTAAACGACGGCAACTGGAACGAAGTGTACGCGATGTATAAAGCACACCGGCATGCTAGGAAACTGCCTATGCACCCGCTTTCTTTTCTGCAGTTTTGCATGCTTTGCAACGCCTATTGGCGGGGACGGCTCATTTCCACCATTACGTGCTATGATGCAAAGCCGTACTTGCGGATTCAGAACATTTTTTCCCGCGTCGCCGCAGACGACAAAGAGCTGCGCCGCGTTGCCGGTTTTGCGGCGCGAAGGCTGGTAAGCGAGCTATGCAAGTATGGAAACAAGAACGGCTATACGTTGCTTGATATGGCATCTGCAAACGTTACCGATCCGAATAAAGCCGGCATAACGCAGTTTAAAAATTCCTTTGGCGGCATTTTGGAAGATGAATATACGTATACATATAAGGCGCGTGTCCCCCGGTTTTTAGGCAAGCTGAGAAAAATAATTTGAATTGTGAAAAAACTCTCAATAATCATCTCCGCATATAACGAAGCCCGTACCATTGAGGCGGTGCTGGCCGCCGTGCGCAACGCGCCGCTCCCTTCGGCCATAGGCGAGCGCGAGATAATTGTGGTCAACAACGGGTCGTCGGATGCCACGGCCGGTATCTTAGCGAGGCAGAAGGATATTCGCGTTATTACGCTTCAACCGAACCGCGGGAAGGGAGGCGCTTTGAAGGAGGGCTTTAAGGCGGCAACGGGGGATATTGTTATGGTGCAGGATGCTGATCTGGAATACAGTCCGGAAGATTATCCAGCCCTGCTGGAGCCGATACTTTCCGGCGCGTCGGAAGCGGTGGTATGCAAACGGCCGCTTGCCGATGTTTCGCTGCACAGGGGGTATGGCAATGTGCCCCATGTACTGCCATTTGTGGGGAATCGGTTGGTGAATCGCGCGATAAATATATTATACGGAAACACATGTGCAGATTACGCATGCACATATAAAATTTTTACAAAGCGTCTGGTGGATACCATATTGGTGCGCGCGAACGGTTTTGATTACGAATTTGAGCTGTTGTGCAAAATAATGCGAAAGGGGCTTTCATTAAAAGAGGTGCCGGTGCGGTACACGCCGCGGTCGTACGAGGAAGGAAAGAAAATCCGTGCACTGGACGGCCTTAAGATTATATGGGTTGCTTTGCGCAGCAGGTTTTTTTAAATGAATATTTCGGAACATAAAAAAGACATAGCAGCCCTTGGCAGCGCCCTCTTGGTGCTTATATCTCTTGCCTCGTGGCATCCCACGGGCAATTTCGTCTCGTCTCCTTCTTATTGGGTTGACGAGGCAATAAGCGTGGAGAAAGCGCGGAACTTTCTTGCCTTCGGCGAGTTGGATGTTGCAGTCGCGCCTGGCACGCTTTCCGGCAAGCCGTACGCAACTGCTGCGGCGGGTCCGTTGCTGACACTCCCGCTCGCCGCGTTTTTTGGGGCGTTCGGTATCGGTGTCGCCCAAGCGCGCGTATATATGTTGCTATGGCTGATAACGCTGTTCGTAGGTTCGTATTTCTTTGTCCGCCGCATCGCGGGCAGGCGTGCCGCGTTTTTTGCCGTGTTGCTCATGGCAACATTCTCGCCATTGTATGCCAACGGCAAAACGGCAACGGGAGACATTCCCGGGTTTGTGGCGCTCTTGCTTGCTCTGTATTATCTTTACGTGCGGAAATGGTATCTATTTTCCGGCGTTCTGCTCGGTATTGCCGTTACTACGAAGCCATCGCTCTATATCCCCGTTGTGGCTGTTGCCGTTCTTGAAATACTGCTTTCAGAATCACACAATCGGTTGAAGCGCGCGGTCGCAGCAACACTTGGCGTTTTGATAATTCTCATTCCTTGGGCGATTTCGCTTCCGTCCCATCCTTCCATGCGGGCGTCTTGGAACGAAGCATATGTTTTTTTCCAAAATCCGTTTCCGGCGGATGCCGTAACCGTGCTTGCTTCCCTGGGTTCGGGGGATGCGAGTTTCCTGCTGCATAGCACCGTGGTATATTACGCGGCGTTGACGGCGGCAGTTGCATTAGCCATCTGGGTTATGCGCGGCCGGCAGGATGCGCCGGCGCGGCTTATGCGTTTTGGCTTGCTCTTTGCGCTTGGTAGTTTTGTCCTGTATGTGCGTAGTCCCGGCTGGCTGCGGTATCTTCTTGCCGGGTCGCTTTTGTTGTTTTTGATTTTTCCTTCAGCCTTGCAGGCAATGGCAGATTTGCGGAAATGGCAGTATAAAATTCCTGCGCGTGCGGTTAGCGCAGTACTCATTGTGTTGATTGGATTACAAGCAGTACACTTTTTATTCTTTTCCTGGCGCACCGCTTCCGATGCGACCACGCAGAATAATGCATTTTTACAGGATCTTCTGGAAGCTGAAGAGACAATCGGGTTCGTAGACGCGCCAGCTCTCGCTTCTCTGTTTGATTCCCGGCGGAAGTACCAGGTAGTGCGCATCAGCGGCAATACCGTGCTGGGCATGAGTCCGCTCGCATATAGTCCCGCTTTGCTGCCCGATTATATTTTTGTGCCGTTCAACAGATTCGGCGATGAGTCGCGCCGCGAATTCGTGGATCCGTATACAAACGTTCTGGAAGAGCGTTATATGGATTATACGCCGGCCGACGCGCGTTTTTCGTTGTATAAAAAAATCCGATGAGACGTTATTTTTCTTCTCCCATTGCAATAGGTATTATCGTGGTGACGCTCGTGAGCGCCGCATATTCGTTTTATTATCACGACCGGCCGCGGGTTGACGCGCAGGCGTACGATCGTATCGGCTGGAATCTGGCGCGCGGGCTCGGATATATTGAAGTCGAAGCGAATGCTGAAAATCCCCGCGCGGATGACGCGATAGTGCGCGTGGGGCCCGGGTATCAGTTTTTTCTCGCGGGCATATATGCGCTGTTCGGCCATCATATCTGGATTGTCTGGATTTTGCAGGCGATTCTGCGAGGAGCCACTGCATACCTTGTCTATAAATTGGCACAGCTTCTTTTTTCGCACGGACTGGTATCTTTGTGGCAGGATCGTGCCGCGTTGATTGCGGCGGCTTTGTTCGGCTTCTCACCCGATCTTATCGTGGTGAATGGATTTTTGCTTACGGAAACGCTGTTCTTGTTTTTATTGATGGCCGCCGTATATGGGTCTATCCGGTTGTTGGACGATAGCGCGGAGAATACGCAAAAAGGCATGATATATGCTACTGGCATAGGTTTGTTGTGGGCGTTTGCTATCCTAACGCGCCCGGTAGCCATTCTCGCATTCGCTGTTGTTGTGTTTATGCTTGGGTACCACAAGGAATTTAAACAAGCCGCCGCAGTATTGTTAGCTCCGCTATTGCTTGTAGGAGCATGGTCTGCATTTGTTACGGCGCGGTATGATCATTTTGTACTTACTACTACAGCGGGTTGGTATGATATGTGGGTAGGGAATAACCCGCAGGCAACGGGCGGGTTTGAAAAATCTCCCGAGATACAGGCGTTTCGGGACATAACGCACGATAGCACCGTGCTTGATGAAATCGGCCGCGAAAAATATTTTGAATTTCTTGCCACGCAGCCATTACAATTTTTTGAATTGCAGTGGAGAAAAACCGCGCTGTATTTCAGTTTGATGCGTCCCGGCGGGTATTGGATACATATTATTGATCATCCGTGGGATCTGCGTATAACCCTTGGCTCTTCTCTTGTCTGGACATTTCTCTTATTTGCCGGCGGTTTGAGTGGTGCCTGGCTGTTCTGGCGCCGGCGGAAAGATAATGCGTCCCGCGCGTTCCTTGCGTTTGCCATATTGCAGCCGCTTGCGGTGATACCCATTATTGTGGAGACACGATACCGTTACGCGCTATTTCCGTTTCTCGTAATTTTTGCCGCATATTTCGTAATGCTGTTTTTCTCCGGCGGCTGGCATGCAAGCAAGGAAAACGGGCTGCGCAAGGCGTTTGCGACAATCCTTATATTCCTGGGAATATGCGCCGGCTACGATTTTTGGTACAATTTTGGCGATATTATCTCTAAGCTGGACCGGGTGATATGACGCGCATTCTTTTCATTACAAAATCCCGGCTTTCCTTCTCTCGCAGTTACAGCATCAATATTCTCAAAACCGCCGAATCCTTGTCGGCAAAGGTCGGCATGAGCGTTTCGGTCCTATGTACGGCGCCGGAGAAGGAAAGCGCGGAGCAGATACTTGCAAAGAAAGGTATTGAGCCGTTATTTGCGCTAGATGTCCGAACGTGCCCGCGCATTCTTCTGCTTGAATTGCTGAGGCGGCGCGGCGCATTTGACGTGCTCTATTTTCGCGATCCGTTCCTGTGGCATGTGGCGACAATGGCGCGATTTTTTTTGCGTACGCGCATTGTATTTGAAGCGCACGGCAGCCATGAATGGCGGTTGGGCTGGCCGTTTTGGCGCCTTTCGGTAATGGCGGCGCACGGACTGGTGTTTATTACGAAAGCGCTTGCCGCATACTATAATCCGCGAAAGCCCTCCGTAGTAACGCATACGCACAGCTTTGACAAAAAACTTTTTGACAATGAAAAGGGTTCTTCTCAGCAGGATCTGCGCGGGCGGCTTGGCTTGCCGATCTCGGCGCCGATTATATTATACGCGGGAAGTTTTTTATGGTACTCATGGGATGTATTGCTGTGTATGATGCCGCTTATTCCCGAACCCGCTATGTTGGTGCTAGTCGGCGTGAAGCCGGAGGAAGAAGAGGCAATACGGCAGATGGCGCGCGAGATGAATATTGCGAGCCGGCTCAAACTTGTTTCCCGCGTGGCGCCGCCGCTCATACCTTCCTATTTGCGCGCGGCTGACATATTGGTAAATCCGCTTCGCATTGCGTATCCCGGCAGCGTTTCTTCAAAAATCTATGAGTATCTTGCCGCCGGAAAACCCATTGTATCATCGGGAGGGGAAGCGAATAAGGAGGTTCTCGTGCATGAAGTAAACGCTCTGGTGGCCGAGTTGACTGCCCAAGATTTTGCAGACGCCATAAACCGCATTCTCCGCGATGTGAATTTATCAGACCGTTTGGCGCAGCACGCGCAGGAATCCGCGCAGCGGTTCACCTGGGAAAAACGCGCGGAAGATATTGCATCGCTCATTACACGCGTCTTATAAAAGATATATGAAAACAGATTATCGCGCATCGCATCAAAGCGAACGCATTGGTCAAATGTATGACGAAATTTTGTACCGGCACGGTTCGTATGATTCTTTCCTGTGGCTCTCAGAGCAGGAAATCTTGCGCCATGAGTTTGCGGATATGCGGCGGTATGCGTCCCGCATTTCGTATCTTGATTTTGCCTGCGGCACCGGAAGAATTCTTGCATTTGCGGAGCAGTTTGCGGACAACGCGGTAGGCGTGGATATTGCGGACGAGATGCTTGAGCGCGCCCGCGGCATAGTAAAAAAATCGGAGCTTGTTTGCGCGGATATTACGCGGGAGGATCCGCTTGGCGCGAGGCGGTTTGACATCATTACGGCTTTCCGGTTTTTTTTAAATGCCGAGCCAGCATTGCGCCAAGAAGCCATGGCCGCTCTTGCCGCCAGGCTGCGGGATGATAAAAGCATGCTTATCTTCAATATGCATGGCAATCTCTGGAGCCATCGCATATTTACGAAAATAGGACTTCAATTAAAAGGAAAGCATTTAAGCGCGAGCACGCGGCGCGCCATGGAATTGCTCGCGGAGCGGCAAGGGTTGCGCGTAGTGCGCTGGTACGGGTTCGGGGTGGTGCCGAAAGTATTATATCGGATTTTCGGGAGCGTATTGATGTATCGCTTAGATATAATACTCTCTTATGTTCCGGGTATGCGTTATGTTTCGTATGATCTTGTTTTTGTGTGCAGAAAAGGTATTGTGGAGGGGTGAAAAAAGCGCTTATAACCGGAATCACGGGACAGGATGGTTCCTATCTTGCCGAGCTGCTTTTGGAAAAGGGGTACCATGTCTATGGGCTTCAGCGGCGGGCAAGTTTGCCAAACACGTCGCGGGTGGACCATCTTTATGACAATCCCAATTATCCGAATTTTTACACTGTCTATGGGGATTTAGCGGATAGCTCTAATCTTGCTCACATCATCGCCCGCATCCAGCCGGATGAAATTTATAATTTGGGCGCGCAGAGCCATGTGCGCGTCAGTTTTGACGTGCCCGAATATACGGCGAACATCACGGGCTTGGGCGCCGTGCGGATATTGGAAGCGCTGCGGCATTTGAAGTTTCCGGCGCGGTATTACCAGGCAAGCTCCAGCGAGATGTTCGGGAAAGCGCTTGCCGTGCCGCAGAATGAGACGACGCCGTTTAACCCGCAGTCGCCATATGGCATTTCCAAAACATTTGCCTTTTGGGTTACGCGTTCCTATCGCGAAGGGTATACTATGTTTGCGGCGAACGGTATACTTTTTAACCACGAAACAATATCCTCGTTTATGCCCATGTTTTATAAAAATACTCATAGTGAGATTTTGGATATAAAGCCTATATGCGAAATTGTATCTTTTAATGAAGTTCAGAGGGAATATCAGTCAAAAAAGATTTCCGGTTTGCAGGTTTGGGGCAAAAATAGGTGGGTTGACGTAATGTACGCGTCTGCGTATCCGCATGATGCTGTGAAAGACAACAAACGTCCGCGATTTATTAATGGACGGTCTTCTGCCTTTATGGCTACTGCTAGTCATGTCGCTTTTATGGAACAGGGAATCGAAAAAGAAGTTGGAAATATTACCGTTGGTGATAGGCTTGAAACAATAAATCTTCCTCCTGTATCAACTTCTTCCTGTGTTATTTCTGAACGAGAAGCTGAGTTAATGGGAATGATGGTTGGAGACGGATCAATTACCTATGCTAAGAAGGGTATAGGTCTTAGCGGTAAATTTACAAATTCTTCTTGCGAAATAAGAAATCATTTTACGAGTTTGTGGAAATTGGTAACGGGCGGCACTACCGTGTATTATCCGTCCGAATCAGGGTTTAAAAATGGGAAAATAGTTGGACAGTTGCGGTTGGCAGGTGGAAACGATTGGTTGCGAAATCTTGATATATATAATCGAGATAGAACAAAACGAGTACCTCGTTCCGTACTCAACGCATCAGTTGCCGTTATGTTTGCTTTTTTGAAAGGTTATAACATGGCTGATGGTCTTAAAGAAAATCTATGTACGTATGAGTTTAGAAATTTCAAAACAAATTCAGCCACACTTGCAATGGGACTGTGGTTTCTTATTGAACGAACAACACACCAAGATATTAACCTCACGCTAGAGGCAAAAAACGATGGTAGGATTTTTTACTCGCTTAACATTCTTTCACCTGTTGATAACACAGTAAAAGAGCACGCAGTCAAGGAACTGGTTTCCGTTGGAGCGTCTCAAAGGGGTATTGCACGTCAAACTGGTATTTCGCGTGCGTTTGTTCGTAAAATTCAACGCGGTGGATCCGCATGTTTGGCGCATCATTTGAAAAAAAACCATTTGGAAGTAAAAAAAATAATTGACATGCCCCAGTACTCCGGCTGGTTTTATGATTTAGAAACTTCATCGGGCGAGTTTCATTGCGGTGTGGGGAAAGGACATGTCCACAACTCACCGCGGCGCGGAATTACGTTTGTTACGCGCAAAACAACGATAGGACTTGCGCGGGTGAAGTTCGGGTTGCAAAAAACGCTTGCGTTAGGGAACTTGGACGCGAAGCGCGATTGGGGATTTTCAAAAGATTATGTGGAGGCGATCTGGCGCATTGTGCAACATGACAAACCGGACGATTTTGTGATAGCCACCGGCGAGACGCATACGGTGCGCGAGTTTACGGAGGAAGTCGGAAAACATCTTGGAATGGATATTGTATGGGAAGGGATCGGGTTGGATGAGAAGGGAATTGACCGAAAAACCGGCAAGGTTGTGGTGGAAGTGGACCCTGCGTATTTTCGGCCGACGGAAGTTGATTTGCTGTTGGGAGATTCCACGAAGGCGCGCGCCATGCTGGGCTGGGAGCCAAAAGTAACGTTTAAGAAATTGGCGCACATGATGGCGCAGCATGACTATGATGTGGTGAAGCGCGAAGTACTCAACGGCCAGCAGGTGGAAGTACATAAAATAAAATAAATGCAAAATTCAAAGTTCAAAATTCAAAATTTTAGTGTCGCTTTGCGACTATTAATAATCGCGCAAAGCGCGATACCTCAATTTTGCACTTTGCACTTTGCAATTTGAACTTTATCGTATGAACGAGATATTTTACAATAATGTGTTAGTCGGTATCCATGTGCAGCGTTTGAAAGTAGGATCTAACCCCATTACGCGCGATGAAGAGCCGTTGCAGTTGTTGGGTTTGAAACACAGACAAGGGCATTACTTTGTGCCGCACAAACACGCACCATGCGTACGCACGACGAATCATCTGCAGGAATGTCTCATTGTCCGCAAGGGAAAAGTGAAAGTGGATGTGTATGCGCCAAATGATGAAAAGTTTAAAAGCATCCTACTCAAAGCGGGCGAGTTGTTTATTCTGCTCAATGGCGGCTACGGCATACATGTACTGGAAGACGCGGAGTTGTTTGAATTGAAGAATGGGCCGTTTATGGGAAATGATAAAATTCTGATTTGAATATCCCACAGATGGAACCTTGGTTTGACGAAGCCGAAGCGCAGGCTGTTTTGGCGTACATGCAAAGTGGCGGGTGGCTTATGGAGTTTAAGAAAACGGAGGAATTGGAGCGGATGATTGCGGAATATACGGGTGCTACATATTGCGTAATGACGGTAAACGGCACCGTGAGTTTATGGCTGGCGCTTCGCGCGCTTGGCATCGGGCGCGGGGATGAGGTACTGGTGCCGAACCTTACCATGATAGCAAGCCCGAATGCGGTGGTACTCGCGGGAGCATCCCCCGTGCTGGTTGATGTGGAACCGAACACGCTTTGCATTGATATGGTGCGTGCGGCAGAAGCGATAACGCCGCGCACGAAAGCGCTGATGTATGTGCCGCTCAATGGTCGGAGCGGGGATATGGAAATTGTTGCGGCATTTTGTAAGGAGCAGGGGTTGTTTTTGCTGGAAGATGCCGCACAGGCATTGGGATCGCGGTATCAAGGCAAACACTTGGGAACATTCGGCGACATAGGTAGTTTTTCGTTCAGCGTGCCCAAGATTATTACCACAGGGCAGGGTGGCGCGCTTGTTACGGACAGCGAGGAATTATATCGTAAGATGCGGCTGCTCAAAGACTTTGGGCGCGAAGAAGGCGGCGCCGATATTCACGACGATTGGGGTTGGAATTTTAAGTTTACGGATCTGCAGGCGGTTGTTGGCATTGAACAGATGAAAAAGCTTGGCGGACGTGTCAAGCGCAAAAAAGAAATATATAAGCGATACAATGATGCTCTGCATAGCGTGCACGGTGTCATATTTTTGCAAACGGATATTCTACAGACGACGCCATGGTTTATGGATATCTATGTGGATGATCCAAATAGTTTGCAATCATTCCTAAAAGAGTATAAAATAGGTACGAGGCGAATGTATCCGATGGTTCATACGCAAAAGATTTATCAGGTGGCATATGGCGGCGCTTCGTTTCCGGTTTCCGCGCAGTTTGCCGCGCGCGGCCTCTGGCTGCCGTCTTCCAGCAAGCTCACGGACGAAGAAATTGACTATATTGCGGAAAACATAAAGGTATTTTATAATTGAAATGT
>CAYZNS010000001.1:0-91578 GCA_964479945.1 uncultured Candidatus Saccharibacteria bacterium | reverse complement strand
AATCCGTAATCCGTAATCCGTAATCCGTAATCCGTAATCCGTAATCCGTAATCCGTAATCCGAGTTACGAGTTACGAGTTACGAGTTACGAGTTACGAGTTACGAGCTTTTTGTATGAACGACAATTCCCTTAGCGGCATACAATCTTTGAAGGTTTCGCTTCTTATCCCTACGCTCAATGAAGAGGGTTGTATTGGACGTGTGCTAAAAGAGGTACCGCGGGATGTAGTGGACGAAATTGTCGTGATAGACGGCCATTCCAAGGATCGCACCGAGGCGGAAGTAAAGGAAAATCTTCGCCCGGAAGACAAATTTATCGTGCAGAAAGGCAAGGGATATGGCGCGGCATTCTTGGAAGGGTTTGAAGCGGCAACCGGAGATGTGCTGATTATGATGGATGCGGACGGTTCGCATAATCCCTCCGATATTCCGAAGTTGGTGGAGAAAGTACGGCGGGGCGGAGAGTATGTGATGGCATCGCGGTACGCGCCGGGCGGGCATAGTGAAGACGATACCATTATCCGCTGGTTCGGCAACCGTATGTTTACGCTTATGACGAATATGCTGCATGGCACGCGCGTTACGGACAGCTTGTATCTTTTTACGGCGGTTACGCGCGAGGGCCTTCGTAAATTAAAACTTACTTCCCCCGGTTTTGAATTTTGCACGGAGATTGTGGTAAAGGCGCATCGCGCGGGCTTGAAGTTTGATGAAGTGCCGGCAGTAGAACGTGCGCGCTACGCAGGAAAGTCAAAGGTGAACGCCTTTTGGCATGGGCTTAAGATTTTACGGATGATATTGAAGAGATATAGAGATTAGGTGCATTTTGATTTTTTCGTATTATGATATTCGGAATTAAAAATGCAAAAATCAAAATGCAAAATTACAATGTAAAATGTAAAAATTTTAAAATTTTGAATTGTCATTTTGATTTTTGATATTTACATTTTACACTTGTGAAACCCTCAAACTCAGAAATATCTTTCATCTTTAATAGTGCTGCCTCCCGTTATGATTCTGTAACCTCTTCTTATGCCATCCGCCGCCGGGTGGAATTTTTTGTTGCGGGGGCAAATAGCAAGTGCCTGGAAGTCGGCGCGGGTACCGGTGTTCTTTCCAAAACCCTCCTGGAACGGGAATACGATGTTACCGCAACGGATATCTCTCCGGGTATGGTGGAAGAGATGAAGAAAAAAGGAATCAACGCGGTGGTGTGCGATGCTGAACAATTGCCGTTTCCGGATGCGTCGTTTGATACGGTACTGGCATCCGAGATGATCTATTATCTTGACCATCCGGAAAAGTTTTTACAGGAAGCGAAGCGCGTGTTAAAACCGGGCGGCGTTCTGTTACTCTCTTCCGCAAACAATCGCGTGGCGCGTTTTTACGATTGGCTCCGTGCGATACTGCGCCCGTTTGGTTTTGGTGGCACGTATTTTGACGATCCCGTGCACACGTTTTTTTCTGAAAACGAACTTGCGCATTTTGTAGAACAGGCAGGTTTTAGCGCCATACGCACAAAAAAGATATTGATAGCGCCCGTTGCGTTTCTTGATTCCATAAATAGAATCTTGGAACGCACGCCGCTCCGCCACGCGGGGGCATTCATACTTCTCTCCGCCCGGAAATAAGCCGCAAAATTATTCATTAGTTTAGCCGCTATAGCGTCTAAACTGATATTTCAAAATTTCTAAAAATACATACGATCATAGATGTTTTTAGGAATTGTGAGATATGCGTAAATATGTACGTATAAAAATAGCAACCCAGGAGGGTTGCTTTCTGCGCGATTATTGGGAGAGATCTTTACCTGTCTCGTATTCGTATAAAGTAGATATTATAGCAAGGAATACATAAGAACAAGCAAGAAAGATTAGTGTAAGCCAGGATATAGCGGCACCTGTTATATTAGTCATACTCATCCCTACCAAAATCACAAAGATCATTGCTATCACCAGTTCGCAGATTGCATAATAGGTGGGAACTAAATATATCCTCCGCACCCATTCGATCACATCCATGTACTGGCTGCGGTCAATCTCATCCGGTTTGAACACGTGTATGAGCTTAAACGGCAGCGGCGGGATTTTTCCAATTCCAAGACGTCCGCCGAAGTGGTATTGGTTGTTGCTGAACGGCCAGAGCCATCTGAGGCCGAAGTCAAGACAACAGGAGTCATGGAAGAAGTGCAGAAAAAATGAAATAGTGATCACGAGTCCCCAAAACGGCGAGAAAAAAAGCGAGCCGAGAGTGAATCCCGCACCCATCATAAGAAGTGGGATATGAGCAAGTGGTGCCAAGAGCATAAAGATTCCCGCGAATGATGCCATCGTTACGGAAAAAGATCCGATTGCAATGTCAGTAGGCGGAATTGGATCAAGTGGTATTTCGAATTGGGAAATGGTGTAGTTTATGGCAGAGGGCAGGAATCTTCCAACCAGCATTGCCCAAGCAGTAAGGAATGCAATTTGCGGAATGGTACCCATGTTTATATCATGATGCGCATCATCCACTTTTTTCTCGGTAACAAGTTGTAATAGCGTACTTGTTATATCCGGCAGTATGCCGATAATGGGTGCCGCGAGAAAATAATGATACCATGTAAGTTCAAAGCCGAAGAAAAAGTAGTTCAGAAAATGCATGGTAGATACCGCCATAACGATATCCAACAGAGCTGAATACCCCAGCCCGCCGATATAGAGAAACAGCAACGTCATCCGGCGAATACTGTTTTTCAAGGTTTGCATAGTACCTCCTTTATACCAGAATTCATGAGAAAATATAGCATTTTTGTCCTGATATTGTAAATAGCGTGGGGTAACGAATGCAGACGCGCATCGTTTGTTTTTTTCTTTGAATAATTTTCACAAATGCAACACTATCTCGCGATCGCGATACTTTGTTGCATTTATAATTATCTTGTTGTATTGTTGATACATGCAAGAATTTCAAAAACGTGGTTACAACCGCGCAGATTTGAAGAATAGATATTCGCCTGTGATGGTAAAAGCAGCGCGTCAAGCGCTTACGTTGAGCCAAGCTGCCTTGGTTATGGTTGGGGACATGATGGTGGGCATGATGAAAGGGTTTCATCCTCATCCTTATTATCATACGTTTTGCAATCATCGGGAGAGATCTTTTTCCAGTACAATCAGCCGCTTGCGCAGGGAAGGATATGTGGAGAAAATACCGGCACGCGGCTCCAGTAGCGAAAATATATTTTGCCTCACGCAAAAAGGACGCATAAAGCAAAAACGCGCTCTGCGGCATGTTGCGGTGCAGGTCTCTAAAAATAAGCAGTGGGATGGAAAATGGCGAATGGTTGTTTTTGATATTCCTGAACAGCGTAAGAGATATAGAGATTCTTTGCGCGCGCAACTGAACTATTTTGGGTTTCTTCAGCTACAAAAGAGCGTGTGGGTAACGCCATTTCGTGTTGATGAAGAATTGCTTGAAGCGGTAAGAGATGCTGGTATGGAGAAGTTTCTTCATTTTGCGGTGGTGGAGGAATGGCATAACGATCGCGACTTACGGCGCATGTTTGGGATAAGAGAGCAATGAGTCAGCGTGAGCAGTAAATATAAAAGGAAATAAGGATTATAACAAAATACCGCGATCGCGAATATTTGTTGCGTTGCACATGTTCAACTTATTACTTATTATCTTTTATCTTATAGTTTATAGCTGAATTGATGGTGGTGTGGAGGTTTAGGTTGTTGCAAAACTGCAGGGTTTATGCTACGAATTAGGGAAATACGCGAAAGAGGAGGTCTTTGAAAATGACTGATTTTATTGTGAGAGAGCTAAGAGTGGAGGATCTGGAGAAAGGTTTTTTTGAAACATTGGCTAATTTAATACCTGTCGGAGATCTGAGCACAGAAAGAGCAAGAGGGATTTTCGACGAGCTTTCCAGCAATTCTGTCTACACTGTCTTTGTGGCTGAACTCGAAGGGCAAATTGTTGGAGCCGCTACTCTTCTCATAGAACAGAAATTTCTTTTTAATGGTGGGCGGATGGCTCATATAGAAGATGTGGCTACCAGAAAAGGATATGAAAGGCGCGGTATAGGCAAGGCGCTTCAGAATGCTGCGGCCCAAAAGGCCATAGCAATGGGTTGTTTCAGAATTGACCTTTGTTGTGAAAAGGAGAATATCCCATTTTATGAACAATGTGGTTTTGTAGTAAGTGAGTATTCTATGCAAAGGCACATCATACATATTCCTCCTAAACAGGATGGGTAATCTGTGCCGGGCAGTGCATGGGGCCGGTAATTGATTGCAGTGGCGGCGATATAAATATCGTCGCCATTTTTATATAAACATGGGCACATGTAGGCGTGAAATAAAAAAGAGTTCCGGTTATGCCGGAACTCTTGGAGGGTGGAAGGTGCTTAGGGAACTATGCGCAATTCAAAGTTTTCAGAATTTATCAATACCTCTTTTGCGGTGATAATCTTTACGTGAAAGGCCTGTTCCATTACGGATTTTACGGAGAAGTTGAATTTCCCGTTATTTTTGTACTTAAGTTCGTTCTTGCGCGCCCGCACAAAGTTTTTAACACAATGGCGGAGGATATAATTGCAATCATCTTCAGCCAGTTGTATTTCGGGAAAGCGTTGAGGGTAAATCATTCGTAACAGCGCAATATCACCGGGATCGCCTAATCCTCTTTTCAGTTGAGGCAGAAGATGGCGCGTGCCTTTAGACCAAATGGCTTGTTGCACATCCTTGTTTTCTAGCAAATCAGGAAAATAAAAACGTGCTACTTTTGCCGCTTCTGATGCGGGATACCATCCTTCTTGGGGGTTCATTTCCAATATCTCTTGTACGTTTTTAACGACGAATTCGCGAAACCATGTATGAACACGAAGTTTCTGGGCTTTGGCTGGATGGGTTAGCGCAATGCCAAGAGCGAATTCAGAAAACGTACTAAGTGATCCGTGTTTGGTGTAATCAATTTAGGAGTGCAACTTATTGCGGGAAATATCTAATGTTTATTGGATAAAATCGCTTATCAAAAAATGAGGAAATCTGTTGAAAACAAAGCACGAAACCCAATTTTTGCTAGCTAAAAATATTATCATTGATTTACAAGCTTTTTATTGAAAAGTTGCACTTGTAAATTGAATGTGGGTTTTATTACGTGGCGCAATTCTTTTTTAACTTTGTCCCACAGCCAATCCATCTGTTCGCGTAGGACATCACAGCGTTCTGGTGCCCAGAGTGCAAGATGATACATATCACACACGGCATTCGTCATGCTGTCTATCTGGATAAAATGTTGAGTAGTTGCTTCGAGTTCCCTTATGTCATTCTCTGTAACCATTATCCCGGAAAGGTCAACAGGCTTGTTGAAGTGATCCATGCCAACGAGTGGACGATTGTATTCTTGTCGAAGCTCGGCTATGGCATCTTCGTAATACGTTGGCGGATGATCTGTACCGGTCAGTGGATCTATTTCGTCTGATCGGAATGAGACAAGACGTTTTTGTTTATTGCTCCACATGTAGTGGTAAGAGATCATGCCGAAACGCGCCGTATTGTGCGTTGATAACTGGAAGAATGAGTGTCCGTTTGCGCAAATGGCGAATTCGGGGTAGCTGTAGCCTCCTAATGTTGTTTTTGCCGGAAAGAACCTGCCAAAACTCATCGAATCGGGAATTTTTTTTGGCACTGGCGGCAAGCCGGAGAAAGGAAATTCAAACACGTGATCAAGAGGGTATCCGCGGGGCTGGTAATACGGGGATACTTGTGACCCGCAAACAACGCATTTCCGTAATGCCGGTTGATAATTTCCTTTTACCTTCCAGCCGCCGACTACTTCCAAGTCATAGAATCGGAACCTGCGCTTTATTTTTCTCCATGAGCCGGGCCAGTGCTCCTCGTAGAATCTTCTTATGAGATTCATGAGAATCTGATATCTCTTGTGCATCCGAAAACGAATTTCATCTTCCGTGTCATAATTCACAAGCCAATCACCCAATGTGTCAGGCCATTGTATGTGTGTCATTGTAAAACTCCTTTCCCGTAAAAATTTCCAATGCGCATGATACCACATACAAAAAAAAAGAGCAAGCGCTTGGCTTGCTCTGGGGGATGGTGGAAGGTGCTGGGGAGGAGGTGCTTAAACTATGGCTGTTTGCTTTGCGGAAGTTTCGGTTATCCAGCCGCCGGTTACGGGGACGTACTGTCCTTGTATGAACAGTGCGATACAGGCTCCATCTTTTTTAGTGAGGCGCATGGGGCGTTTTAGCATAGTGCCGTCGGGGAGCTCCTCGCCGTCATAGAGTCGGAGATCTTGGAGACACATTGAGGTCGGGAGAGTGATATTGCAATAGAGCGTCGTGCACGCAGATGCGATTTCCGGATCAATATCAATGACAGCATTGTGCACGCATGTGTCTAGAGAGAATTTGGATGTTTGTGTGTGCAAGTGAAACCACGAAGCATCAGCGTTTTTCCCACTTTGTCTTTTTGGTTTTATTGTTTCAAGTGAAAGTCGCTTGATGCTTGGTCCAAGACTAAGACCCAGTTTTGAGAAGAGCATCTGTACATGTTCATCAAGAAGTCCAAACGTGTATGCATTTCCATTCACGTCTCCTATAAGCACTTCCTCGCATACTTCACGGAAAGCAATTTCATGTGGCGCTTTGAGCTCACTAAAATTATTCGGGCATCCGCCAGAGATGAGCCATCCGATTGGCGCTATATCACGCAATGTGCTCACGAGATAAGGTATACCTTCTATCGTGAGCAGAAGACAGACATCGTTTGTGATAACTTCAAGCGGGTGGTCCCGTGTTGCTATGACAACATAATTGTCGCCGTTGTTCCATTTTTCCAGTTGTCTGGATAACCACATTTTGTCTGCTGTTTTGAAATGTTCTCGCCGTTCGCGAGAAGTGGTGAGTACTTCCGTTAGGTCGGTTATTTTTGCCGTCAGTGTAGAGCCATCTACTTCTCGTGCGAGATATGCTTCCGTTGCTCGTGCAGTGAGGATTCCTTTATGTTCCTCGCCGATTTCAAGAACTTCACGTAATAGTTTAAATGCCATACGACACCTCCTTGACCAGTTTGACTGGTCTTGTGAAAGGGTTGATTTATTGCTATACATAGCATATACTTTTGTGGGCGTCAATGGTATCTGGATGTGCCAAGCCGAGCTGTCCACAACGCCCTATGGGCGTGTGTAAAGCTCGGCTAGTACCCTATTAAATTAATTTTGTCGGATAACGGTATAATGTCCGTTCTCGACAAGCTCGAACTATATTCTTCGAGCGCAGTCGAGAAGTTGCCGACAGAATTAAATTAAAATAGTACTAGTCACAATCCTGGTGCTCGTTTGAATTTGTGAGCCCTCACCATATTATGATCTATCTTCTCCTCATTCTTGAAGTTTGCGTGGCGGTTACAGCTCAACTTTTGCTGCGGGTTGGGTCGCGGCGGCTTACGGGCGACTTTTCGCTCTCCCTCATTCCGGAAATGATACGGAACTGGTATTTGCTTGCCGGCATGGCGCTTTTTGGCGTGAGTTTTTTCCTCTATGTATTTATTTTGTCGCGCTTACAATTACATCTGGTGTATCCGTTTGCGGTAGGAGCCGGCTTGGTGCTTATTACCACGCTCTCTTATTTTTTCTTAAACGAAGCGATAACGTCGCGCCAGATAGCGGGCATCGGGGCGATAGCGGCGGGGATATTTCTTGTGTTAATGCCGAAATAGAAAGAGGGACTCGTAATCCGTAACTCGTAAACCGTAATCCGTACAAGGAAGATTGCACATATGTACGAGTTACGGATTACGGTTTACAGATTACGTTATGTAAATAAAAACTTGAAGCTTTGCTGTTATGAAAAACATAAAGCTCATAATTCCGCCAAAACATTTAATGTTCCAGACAAATTGGGGAGATCCGGTGATGTATCATTATTATCCAGGGCCGAGTATTGTGTATCGCAAGCGGTTGAAGAATACCCTCAAGCTTCTGCAGCCGTATCGGTTTGAGCATTTGTTGGAAATCGGGTATGGTTCCGGCATTTTTTTGCCTACACTTTCCAAGATCGCCAAAAAAGTAACCGCGCTTGATATTCACAAAGAAGTTATCCCCGTGCAGCGCATGTTGGATTGGTATCAAGTAAACAACGTGGAGCTGGTATCTGATGATATTATGAAAATGCCGTTTCTCGATCAGACATTTGACGGCTGCGTTATTGTAAGCACGCTGGAAGACATTCACGACTCCGCGCGCGCGGTAGGGGAGATAAAACGGGTGTTAAAACCGGGTGCGCATCTCGTGGTTTCGTTCCCCGTTGAAAATATTGCAACTAATGCGTTTTTTCGTTTAGTGGGAGAAGACCCGCATGAAATCCATCCGTCGGATCACAAATATATTCTGGATTTTCTTTTCAAAAATTTTACGGTTGAGCAAATAATAAAAATGCCGAATTTCCTGCCGTTGGATTTATCGCTCTATGTCTCTGTTCACTGCGTGAAGGAAGGGGATCGTAACTTGTAACTCGTAATCCGTAAATCGTAACTCGTACAATGGAAAATAACACAATCGTACGAGTTACGGATTACGAGTTACGGATTATGATGTTTAGCAGAAAGCTTTTTATTTTTGTCCTCGCAGCCAAGATTTTAATCTTGGGCGTTTTTCTGTTTACCTTCGGTGAAGATCGTTTAGTATGGGCGGACGCGCCTACCTATCTTGATCTGGGGCGGAATGTGGTAACAGGGAACGGTTTTTCCCAAACAGCTTCTGATGGCGCGGTTACGCCGAATACGCGGTTTATGCCGCTGTATCCAACGCTTATTGGTTTTTTCTCCGTATACGTGCCGTACGGCTTGGTATTTGTCTCGCTTTTACAAGCAATGGCCGCCGCGGGTATCGCCGTGTTTGCTTACAAAATAGGTTTGTTTTTTCTTCCGCACCGCTGGGCGCTGGGTGCGGCACTTGTTGCAACCTTTGAGCCACTTATCTCGGCAATCCATATCCTCATTATGCCGGAGACGGTATTTGTATTGTTTTTAACGGGTTTTGTGTATTTTTTCTTGCAAATTTTACATGTAGGAACTTGGGAACCGGACACCCAAGTTAACTTGGGTGTCCGGTTCCCAAATCAGGGTATGGTTTTCTCCTTTACTGTTGTCGTGTTGATCTTCGCTGCCTACACGAAACCGGCGGCGTTATATCTCGCCGTATTTCCAGTTTTATTTTTGATTTTTGCGCGAAGAGAATTCTTCCGCGCCGGTATTTTCGCAGGCATTTTTATTCTCGCGTTCATACCCTGGATGGCGCGCAATGCGGCCGTCGGCGGCTCATTTGCGATTACGAACGATGACACCGGAAACATCTGCGGCTGGACCTTGCATGGCGTTATTTCTACAAAGTATGGGCTGGACCCCACTGATTGGAATAGTACATGGAACACGCCTGAGCTTTTGGGCACCCAAGAGAAATGCACAAGTCCGGTTGGTGCACTGAAATTGTTTCTTTCAGAGTATCCGGCACCGTTTTTCAAATCAATGACGCTCTCTACACTGTCGCTTCTGACCAACGACGGCTATTCCGTGTTTTTTGAAAAGCCGCAGGAAGAACAAATTAAACCACATCACAATTTCCTGACGCCGGCGGTGTTCGCCATGAGCGACTGGAAAGAAAAACTTCCGGCCGCGGTACGGGAATTTTCCGCCTTAGAACTTGCCATTATTCTGGCAGGGAAATTATTTTGGATACTGATGCTGGTTTTTGCGGTGATTGGAACTATTGCGTTGTTAAAAACCCCGCAACAGCGGATTCTCACGCTTTTTATATTTCTTATTATTCTTTACTTCGTAAGCGCGACCGTATTTGTAACTGCCTACGGCGCCGGCGCTCGCCTGCGGTATCCGATTGCCGCTTTTCTTATCCTTCTTGCGACATTTGGCATGCAATGGTTGTATAATAAGATATGGAACAATCGCATGAGTATGGCATCACATACGATTCCAAGCGCCGGTTTGTAAGTTATTGGCATCAGATCCGGGAAGTTGTTTCATGTGAGCCACAACGCGTGTTGGAAGTCGGCGTCGGCAATGGATTTGTAAGCAGGTATCTGCGCGAACAAGGTATCGCGGTAACAACTGTTGATTTAGATGCGTCGCTTCAGCCGGATGTGATTGCTGATATAACAAATATGCCGTTTCCGGATGCTTCGTACGACACCGTAACGGCATACGAAATTTTGGAACATATGCCATATGAGAAGTCTTTGGATGGTTTGCGCGAGCTGCGGCGCGTATCTTCCCGGCATGTTATTCTGTCTTTGCCCGATGCAACGCATGCATTCCGGTTTGCGCTGACTATTCCGCGTATGGGATATGTGCAAAAAGTCGTTTCGGTGCCGACTCTCTTGCCGAAACTAAAACCCTATGCCAAAAGTCATGCGTGGGAGATTGGCATTAAAGGATATGGTCGCTTGAAGATAGTATCGGATATTTCCAATGCCGGCTTTCATGTGGTGCGCTCTTATCGATTGTATGAAAATCCCTATCATCAATTTCTTGTTTTAAGAAAAATTATATGAAAGTATCCATTATCATTCCCTGTTACAACGAACGGAACACTATTCAGGAAATTATCAAGCGCGTACGGGAATCCTCGTTCGGGTTTGAGGCGGATCGGGAGATTGTGGTGGTGGATGATGGCTCTAAAGACGGAACGCGTGAGATATTGCAGGGTGTTGCGGGTATTGTCCTCATTCCGTTTGAAAGAAATCAAGGGAAAGGAGTGGCGTTGAAAGCGGGGTTCCAGCGCGCAACGGGCGACATTGTTCTTATCCAGGATGCGGATTTGGAATATAGTCCGGAAGATTATCCAAAACTTCTGCGCCGCTTTGCGGATGGAACAGCGGATGTAGTATATGGTACGCGGTTTAAAGGCGAGCAGCGCGTGTTCTATATATGGCATCGGCTTGGAAACGGCTTGCTTACATTCCTTTCCAACGTATTCACCGGCTATAATCTCTCGGACATGGAAACGGGCTATAAAGTATTCCGCAAGGAAGTTCTTGATGCATTCAAAGATCGCTTGGTTTCAAAACGGTTTGGCATTGAGCCGGAACTAACCGCTCGTATAGCACATACGCGCAACGCAAGTGGCCACCCGTGGCGTGTCTATGAAGTGCCTATTCAATACAGCGGCCGCACGTACGAAGAAGGCAAAAAAATCGGCTGGCGGGACGGTGTAAAAGCAATAGGGGCGATAGTGTACTTTAATCTCATAGACCGCGGGTAGTATGGTAATACCCGCTGCTTTTTTGTGATTTCGTGCGTTATATATTCATGATTTTTGTCACCGGAATAACGGGGTTTATCGGCAGTCATTTTGGCCGACTAGCACTTGGCAGCGGGCATAGTGTGGTTGGTTTTGCGCGCCATAGCGATACGCGCAATCTTCAGCGCATTGGGGACTATGTTGAGGATGGACATTTTCGTCTTGTCTATGGCGATCTTACCGGTGATATATCTGGCCTTTTAGAAGGCGCGGATGCGGTGGTGCATTTTGCGGCGCGGACGTTTGTGGATCATTCCATTCTGGATCCGGAGCCGTTTATACAATCAAACATTGTGGGGACGTATAAGCTTCTGGAACAGGCGCGGCGGTACAAGCCTCGTCTGTTTGTGCAAGTATCAACCGATGAAGTGTATGGCGCTATTTTAGAGGGTGCTTATAAAGAAGACGCGCGCTTAAACCCGACTAATCCCTATTCTTCCACGAAAGCCGCAGCGGACATGCTCTGCAATTCATATTGGAATACTTATAAATTGCCGATTATTATCACGCGGACGGAGAATAATTACGGCCCATGGCAGCATCCGCAAAAAGCATTGCCAGTGTTTGTGCGCAAGGCATTAGCGAGAGAAAAATTGCCGGTATATGGCGATGGCAAGCATCGGCGGATGTGGCTGCATGTGGAGGATCATTGCCGCGCCATTCTCCATTTGCTTGAGCACGGGAAGGCGGGGGAGGTGTATCATGTTGCGGGCGAAGAGGAATTGGAAAATATTGAGCTTGCGAGGCGCATTCTTGCTTTGTTGGGAAAACCGGAAACGCAGATTGAACTTGTTCCCGATTATAACATTCGCCCCGGGCATGACAGGCGGTACGCGCTCAACGTGGAGAAGCTGCGAAGTACAGGCTGGCAGCCGCAGTATACACTGGCGCAAGGCTTGAAAGAAACGGTGGAGTGGTACAAGGCGCATCCAGAGTGGCGCAGTTAACAGAGTATATGCAAAATGATATTGTATGCATAATTCGTTAAAAGGAGTTTTACTGGCAGGCGGGACGGGGTCGCGGCTTGACCCGTTGACGCGCGTTACCAACAAGCACCTTTTGCCGGTTTACAGCAAACCGATGATATTTTACGCGCTTGAAACTCTGCGCGCTGTTGGCATACGCGATGTGTTGTTGGTGTCCGGCCGCGGGCACGCGGGGCATTTTTTGGATTTACTGGGATCGGGAAAAGAATTCGGTTTGGATATTTCGTATGAAGTACAAGAGGAAGCAGGCGGCATTGCGCAGGCGCTGGGCTTGGCTGAGAATTTTGCGCGCGCAAGCACGGTTTGCGTGATGCTGGGAGATAATATTTTTACCGATACGCAAGATTTACACCGCGGCGTGGAGGATTTTGCTGACACACAAAAAGGCGCGCGTGTTTTTTTGAAAGAAGTTCCGGACGCCAATCGTTTCGGCGTGGCAGAAGTGAAAGGAGATACCATTATCGGCATCAAAGAAAAACCGCAGTATCCCAAAACAAACTTAGCCGTTACCGGTTTTTATCTCTATGATGCGTCTGTGTTTGATATCATAAAAACGCTTAAACCCTCCGCGCGCGGAGAGCTTGAAATTACGGACGTAAATAATCATTACATTCAAGAAGGTATTATGACGTATCTCATGGTAAGGGGTGAGTGGACGGATGCCGGTACGTTTGATTCGTTGCTACGCGCCGCGCAGCTTGCCGCAAAGATCATATGAGTATTTTATTTTTCACAAAAGGTGACCGTACGGTCGGCTCAAGCCGCCTTCGCGTCTGGCAGGTTGCTGAAAAACTCAAAGAGCAATACGGGTTTGATTACAAGGTGATTCACGGCATTTCCCATTCTTCCTTTTCTCTCCGCCTTTCTCATTTCCGTTTTCTTTTTTCCTTGAGCTACAAGCTACAAGCTACAAGCTACAAGCTTCTTTATGTTCACAAATCCCTTTATCCGTGGGATATTGTGTTGCTGATTCTTGCGGGAAGATTTTTGTTCCGAAAACGCCTTGTGTACGATCTTGACGACGCCGAATGGGAACACTCGTTTCTCAAAACATGGTTGTTGGTAAAATCGGCACACACGGTTTTATGCGGGTCTCATCCTATTTTGGAGTGGGTAGAAAAGCGGGCACGCCGCGCCGTGTTTATACCAACTGTTGTTGATGCAGAATTATATAAATCATTTTCCGTTGAACACAAGGAGCGTGCGGTCTATACCATCGGCTGGGTGGGCGTGGGAAGGGGACATTTTCAAGACGGGCATTTTGCAATCGTGAAACCGGCGCTGGATGAATTGTGGCGCAAGGGGATACGTTTCCGGTTTGTGGTACTAGGCGCTCAGAATTACCAGCCTTTGAGAGATTATTTTTTAGGCAGCGGCTATGAGATGGTTTTTGTGGATGAGCTGAACTGGGCGGATGCCGCAGCCGTGCCACGTGCTATTCATGAATACGAGTTTGATATTGGTGTAATGCCCATATCCGACACGCCGTTTAACCGCGCAAAATGCGCGCTCAAAGCTATAGAATACATGGCATGCGGGGTACCTACCATTGCATCCCGTATAGGAGAGGCAACGTATCTTATTGAAGACGGCATGAACGGTTTTCTCACGGGAAGCGAACGGGAGTGGATATCTGCGCTGGAGAAGCTTATGAGGAATACGGAATTGCGCGCTGAAATGGGTAAAAATGGGCAAGAAATAATTGCCGCGCGCTATTCATATAATAAAATAATCCCGCGGATCTTTGATGTTGTTTCTAGCTGATTATCTCCGCTTCTGCAGTAATAAATCTGCCGCCTGCATTTCTGAATTCTATTTCTTTTTCCAATATTATATCCTTGTAGTTCGGAGCGGTAATAAAGAAATAATCGGGAGGTGCTATGTCTTTGCGGGAATGTACGGGAATATGTGTTACTGGCGTATACTTGCCTTGTTTTGCGGGCGAGTCATCTACAAAAAATTTTATATGGTCTCCCGTGATGCCTGATAAGTGAAGAATGGAAAACCCTTTGGCAGCTGCCCCGTATCCTGCTATAGTTTTGCCGTCTTTGGCAAGTCCTTTTACAAGCTCGCCCAATTTGTTTGCTTCCGTTTCTACTTCGGTTTTATACCGTCGTGCCGTTTCATAACTGTTCAGATTTGTTATTTCCTCTTCGCGGAGCAGGTTTTGAAAGCGCTGCGTTTTGGGACGCCGCGCGTCGCGCGAAGTGAAAAGTCGCAACGATAGGCCTTCGCCCTGCGCTTCTGTAATAAAAGCATCAAATACGTGCATGCCATGGTAGCCTGCCAAATCGATCCAGTTTTTCAGAGTATAATACGAATAATGATCATGATAAATCAGTGCATAGTGTTTGTTTTTAACCATACCGCCCCAGTAGTTGCATTCAACCCAAAAGATGCCGTACGTATCCAGAAGGGCTTCTACGCCTTCAAGAACGCCATGTATGTTATCAATGTGGGCGAGACAATTGGCGCCTCCGATAACCTGCGCGGGACCATATTCTTTGCTGATGTTTAAGGCGTTGCGTTTGTCGAACCCGACTGCAAGCGCCGGGACACCCCGCATAAGGGATCGAATAACAACATTGGTCGCGGGATCAACGCCCAAAACACGCCGGTTGATGAAGCGTCGCAAGATTGCGCCGTCATTGGAGCCGATTTCTACAATAAAATCGCCTGCTTTCGTGTACAGATTTTGAATGTCTGCTACCAGACTGTCAAACGCACGCATGTATTGGCTGTTTTGTGGCATGTCGCCCGTATAGTACAAGTAATCTTGTTCCTGGTAGATTTTGCTAGAATCTACCGGATTTACAATTTGCACCAAAAAACATTGCTGGCATTGTTCAACCATCAGCGGATAGGTTTTTTCAGTGCCACACGCTTCTTTTGTCAGCAGCGAATTTACCAGTGGTGTCTCCCCGAAATCAATGACGTTTTTAAATTCTGTTCCCCCGCATATCCTGCATTCTCGTTTCATATTCTGATTTTTATTTTGATAATTTTTATGTTTTTCTAAACAGCAGCTTCTTTTACGCCGCGCTGCTGCTGCAGCCATTCTAATACATTAACCTTGGGCCGCCATCCTAAAGAAAGCAAGCTGGTGATAACTGCTTCATGTCGTTCCACTTCATAGCCTCTTTTAGGAATCCACTGTACCTCCGCGCCCAATGCATCTGCAATTTCTTCCATGGAGCGCACGGTGCCGGAGGCAACATTCAGTATTTCTCCTTTGCCGACTTTATCAGATTCAAGTGTGGTGAGCAAGGCTTCTATAACGTCGCCGGCGTATATAAAATCCCGCTGGCCGGACCGGAAAGTGGATTGCGCCGTAGTTTCCGTAAGCGTTACCGGCCTACCTTCTTTTTTTGCTTTGAGGAACGCCGCCAACGCGGTGTCATCTCGCTGGTATTCGCCAAACACTTGGAAAAACCGAAAGATAACAGTAGGAAGGTTATTCACAATTGAGTACATGCGGCATGCCTGTTCTATAGCCAGTTTTTGCCAGGAATACGGTTCAATTGGTTCAGGCGGCATATCTTCGCGCCAGGGCGTGGGGTTGTTGCCGTACAAGGAAGCTGTTGAGGGGAATATGAATTTTTTTACGCCGGCTTCGCGCGCAAGTTCCAGCATATGGATACTCATATCAATATTCTGCCGCGTGGATTCAATGGGATGGCGCTTGCAGTCCGGAATGTTAGTGCGCCACGCAAAATGCACTATATAATCTATGCCCATAATGTCGCGATAGATCAGATCATCCACATTCGTCTGAATAAATAAATTTGGCTTATGGTGTCCTTTAGGGATGGGGCGCTTATCAACGCCGAGTACAAAGTATCCTTTATCCTGCGCATGTTGGATAAAATGATGCCCAAGAAACCCAGATACGCCTGTAACAAGTATTTTTTTCATATATTTTTCTCTTCTCTTATTAATTCTCTGTTAAATAAAGTATTTTCTACTTGCGCTTGCTGCTGAAACGCGCGCCATATATCCTGTTGTTTTTTAAGATAGGTGTCTTTTCCATATCCTTCTTGGGGCATGCCCAGCCATGCATTCACGGATACATACAGACCTGCCTTCTCTATATCTTTATAAGCGGGTAGGCGTTTTTTAAGAATCCTGTTAAGGATTACTTTGGTTTGGTGTCCTTGAATCTTTAGGCAATGCGGCAGGGAAAACGCGAATTCTATGATGCGCCGGTCCAGAAATGGGCAGCGGTTTTCAAGTCCCCACGCGCTTGCCATTCGGTCCCCCATGCGCAAGAGTTCCTGCAAATTGCCATTAAATTCTTCCCAGCCGCTTTCATGAACGCTGCGCGCGGGATGGAACATGGCCGTGTATGAGGGAAATGCCGTATGCGCCAGATAATTAAAGTGGGGCTGTACATACCGTACGTACCCGCCGAAGAGCTCGTCCGCTCCTTCGCCGGAAAGTACCACACGGACTTTTTTGCTTGCTTCCTCTGCCAGTTTCCACAGCGCAAATGCGGAGAAGCTTTTTATAGGATAATCCAGATGCCATACTATGTTTTCAAAGTTCTTTAAAAATTCTTCCCGTTTGTCGTCATCGGTATAGGTTATGTTTTCCTTAAAGGTGTGAAACGTGGATATCAGCGTGGAATCCACGCCTCCCGATACATATAATGCGTAGGGCACGTCGCTTCGCGTGCGAATCCGCACGGCGTCTTCTAATAACTTTTCCAGCATTTCTTCCGCTCCGCCTTCATGGGTGGGGATATTCACTTTTTGAGGAGACCAGTAACGCTGTATGGCGATTTCATACGTCTCCATGTTGTATGTCAGTGTGTGCCCGGGCGGGAGTTCCTCGCAGTCCCATGCCAGCGCCTTTGCTTCCGAAGCGAATGTGAAGTTTTTTCGGCGGAAATACAGCGGCTTTTCTCCGGCAATGTCGCGGGCAAGCGTTACCATTACGCCATCGTACACCGCAAACGCAAACATGCCATTGAGTTTATTGAGGCATTGCGTACCCCATTCTTGCCATGCTTTCATCAATACTTCCGTGTCAGAAGTTGTGTGGAACGCGTGCCCACGTTTTTTGAGTTCTTCGCGCAGCTCAACGTAGTTGTAAATTTCCCCATTAAACGAAAGAACCATACCGTTTTCCTGGTATGGAAACAAATTGGGAGAAACCAAATCAATAACGGCAAGCCGCCCCATTCCCAGGCAAAACCTGCCGTCATAAATTTTGTTTATTCCGTCTGGTGAGCGATGTTTCATCATCTGAAGCATCCGCGCCACGTCGTCCGGGTTTTTAGCTCCCGCGACTGAACACATACACCTAGTATAAAGAACTCTATGAAGAAGTGTCAACGAATAAACATGTTGACATCAGAGAACAAAAAAGGTACTATGTCTTGGAAGTAATTTTTTATGGAGGTGCACTTTGACATATTCAGAAAGTTGGCTTGTACTTTTGGCTCGCGTTTTGGGGGATGAAATACCTTCTTCCCAAAAGCCTGATGCCGCATATCTGGTGGGAGAAACGGCTTATAACGGGTTGTCTGTGTTGTTGCGAGGATCTGAGCTTTGGAAGGGTGGGGTTGTTCCGCGGATTGCTATTCAGGCGAACGGAGAAGGGTATGGGTATTGCGGCTACGAATACTCATTACATAAATTAAAAGAAGAAGGTGTTCCGTCCACGGCGATTGTGCCAATGTATATTTGCCAGGAATTCATAGATGCCAAGTGTGTCAATACGTTAAGCGAGATGATAAGCGTGGCACGCTTGGCGAAGAAAAGTTCTTGGAGGAGCATATATTTGGTTGCTCCTCACTTTCATCAACTGCGTTCCTTTCTCACCATGGTAACCGCTTTGGACAAGGAATACCCGGAACTTCTTGTGTACAATCGGGTAGGTATGCCTCTTCCATGGAATGAGTCCGTCATCCATTCACAAGGTGTCTTAACCGGGACTCGGCTTAAACTATTTGTGGAGGAACTCAATCGGATTCAGGCGTATCAAAATCCTGTTTCTGTAAACCCATTGCTTATGCCCCTTGTTTCCATTGAGCGTGGGATTGCGTATCTCAACGAACGAGATCGTCGAGCATTTTACTTTATGGGAGGAATGTACCATGATATCTCCTTTTAGATTTGAAGGTCATTTAGTTGTCAATGTTGGGTATAACAAGGCAAAAACCTTGTGGCGCATTGATATGCACATTGCGAACGACCCGGCATTGTTGACATTTGTTGGTGCCGGCATGGAGTGGTATCAGGTTGATGCCGATCCATTTGATGACGGAGAAAAAATCGGGGGCGATAAAGGTATGGCCCCCGTGTTCAATGCAATAATTTCTAAAGTTGTGTTAGAAGAGTTATTGTAATCTTATCCCGCAGGCGGAGATATATGTTCCCCTGCGGTTTTTTTGTTTGGAGAAGGCGGGGAAATTTTATCTGTTATCAATGCGCGATAATGCAAGCGCCATCGCATAATATTTTTAAACATGCACCAGCTTACTTTCAATATCGCGCGGGCCACATGTGGTGTGCCATGTTTGCGTGTGCGCCAACCTACGTCAAGTTCGGCCATAGTGCCGCCTATGTGATGCGTTTTTATCATAATCTCGTCGTCAATGGAAAACTCTTTATTTTCCAGATGCAGACGCTCGGCGAAAGCACGTTTAATGATTTTGGGCGGCGCGTCAATGTCCCATCCGGGCAGGCCGAATACTATTTTTAGGAGTATGGTATGAGCTGCTGCCAGAAACGCGCGGTGCCAGCCGTCGCTGCGGTGCGTGCGCCGCGGTTTTACAATGTCCACATCCGTGCGTTCCATTATCTCATAGGCTTTCACGATATCGTGCGGATCAACCTGCCCATCTCCACTTACGATGGTAAGCAGGTCTGTAGTAGCGGTTTTAAAGCCAGTCGTGATGGCAAGGCCATATCCCTTCTCGCGCAAAAAAATGCCCCGAATATGTGGATTTTGCTGGGAACATGTAGTTATAAATTCCTCCGTCCTGTCAGTTGATCCATTACTGACGCATATAATCTCATAAGGGATAGAAGCTGCCTCTAAGGTTTGCGCAAGCTCTTTGGTAACAGGTTCAACATTTTCTTCCTCATTAAGCATCGGAAGAATAATAGATAGAGAATGTCTCATAAAAAGTATCCGCTTTGTGAGTAGTTACCGTTAATATGCAACTTGCCACGTAGCATCTGGAATGCTTCTGCGTATTCAGTTCCCAGCTGCCCACCATACATTTTGTCACGGGCCATGGTAGCGCCAATCCAGTTTTCTTCATTGTAACGCGGACTTTTTTCCATTTGGGATACATAGCAGCGTATGCTCTCCAACTTTTTATCCATGACATGTTGTGAAAAATGCGAGAAGGCATTTGCTCTGAAACGTTGTGGGTAGAGATTCCCCGGTATGACGGGCTGAAACAAATAAAGGTCTGAACTATTATCCCTGGTTGCTCCAAGCACTGCACGGTAAACAATGGCATGGTCGGAGTGCGAATCATCTTCGCAGCAGGTGAATACTATATCAGGCCGGTAGTCTTTATATATTTTTTCGATTATTCTTGTTCTGGCTCGCGGATCAATAGAAAATGTTTCTCTATCTTCATCAAAGATGACTGGTCGGGCGCTTAATATCTTTGCTGATTTCTCCATTTCTTTACGCCTCCGTTGTTTGGATCCGTCAATCTTGTTCCCTTTATTATCATCCTCGGGTAGAATCAATGTCATCATGGTAACATCGTGACCCGAAGAGGTGAATTGATAAATAGTTGCGCCCATCTGCGGCTCTATATCATCTGGATGCGCGGCTATAATTAAGATTTTCATAAATTTTCCGGCAAGTCTTGAATGGTAAATACTGCATCCCACAGGACAATTTTTTTATTCCCAACAACAAAAAATGCTCCGGGATAGTGTGGACCGGTGGTAGCGCGGATTAGCCTATCTATTTCTTCAGTTGACATAGTGTCCCATCGTATTTCACCGTCGGCTGGCATCCGTTTTTTTTTGTATGTTGCATCGGAGTGATTTTGCGTCGTGCGTGGAACGTTTGGATAATTGACAATAAGATCAGTAGTCATCTTTATCAGCACATCATTTGCTTTTTTTAAGAGGTCATTGATGGTGTCTCTTGGATCTATGGAAAATTTTTTCTGGTAAATAATATCTCCCGAATCCGCCCCTTTATCCAAAAACATAAGCGTCACTCCTGATTCTTCCAAGCCGTCTATTATGGCCCAGTTTAGCGGAGCATGTCCGCGGCGCATTGGTAGGAGGGTGGGATGCATGCCTATCACAGGCGCGATATTAAGCACTGGTTGCTTGAGAAGATAGGGACAGCCATACACGATCATGAAGTCCGGCTTATATTCTTGCACTGTTTCTAACTTCTCATTGATATTATCACGATATACGGGGCAGCCGCGGTTGTCGAAATTTTTGGTGTTTGGTTCGGTGAATATGGCCACGACATCGCACTTGTTAGAAAGATTTTGCTGAATATTGTCCAGCTGGTGTGACCAACGGTCATTACCTATATAAATTATTTTATGTTTTTCCATATAATGCGCGCGCTGTCAAAAATAATCGGTGGTATAATACGCTTTGCTATATACTGTAGTGAATTCTTACGGCTTACGTTCTTATAACCATTCCTATATAACGTTGAATGGGCGGGAGATAGTTCATTTATGGGGCGGTCGTTCGTATAGTAGTACATTGCGAGTGATTTTCGCGTCATGCCATGCGGGCACGCCAATGGTGCGGGATGACCATGAAAAGAGGAATCGGACGTGCTAAATATAACACATCTGTTAAAAATAGGAAGAATTTTCTTTTCGCATTGTGTCATATCATTACCCCAGAGTTCCAAGTGTCCTCCATACTCTTCCGGCCAGTTTTTATTAAGGTAGAAAAGCAAATTGAGTCGCCGTTCTAACTGAAACACGTGATGCCGATTAAAGTCAGCGTGAATGTCCAGATAACCTCCCGGTTCAATTTGATGCATGCCGCCTCCTTCATAATGGGGATCGGGTAGGAGGTTTTGGATGCCGGTAAGTTGTTCCAAGAAGCGTATAAATACGGAAGAATTAAACTGGCTGAGGATATAGCGGATGGCAGGAGGAAACAGCGTATCATTCTGGCAGGCAAGTTTTTTACTGTGCTCATGCGTTTTGTCTTTCCACGTTATCTCGGTAGGGTAAGGGAACGATGTTTCAAGAACATCAGCAGTGGCAGGCGGAAGAAAATTATTTAGTACCACATGTGGAAACGGCATCGCTGCTCTGTATCCGGCCGCATGTTCCGTGACAAGGTGGGAGAGCGATATTTGATCGAAAAAGAATAGTTCCTGCCCGGTCATGTTCATAGTTGTATGCTAGCACGCGTGCTTACCGTGCTGCAATTTGTTTGTATATGTTTGGTCTTCGAAGTACCACGGTTATCCATGCCAATATACAGGCGGCAAGATAGCGCATGCGGAATGGTTGCGACCGATATGCTTTTTTCAGATATGGCAGGGCGTGTGGTATATTGCCGCGCAGAGCGTATGCGTGCCCGATGCTATACGCGTGTTTTGCGTACACTGCGGGAACCGCACAGAACAGTTGTTCGTGTTTACTGAATATTTGTTCGCGCGAGCGAAGGCGTTTTGTATGATCGCTGGCAATACTGTCCTGAAGTATGCTGCCGGTCACTAAAACTTCAGGTACAAATACGAATTGACAATGGGGAGCAACGCGAAGCCATAACTCCCAATCTTGTAGCGCCTGGACGGATTCATCAAACATGCCATATTTGAAAAAGATCTCTTTTCGCACCGTCGACATAACCATGCCAATGATGTTTGATTCCAGAAAATCATTCTTGAGATTGCCTTCTTTCGGATGATGAGGGAGGTGCAGCGTGCGACCATTGGGAAGCGTGCGGTCATAGCCGGAATATACCACATCAATGCCGGGCGTAAAGCGCCGCATCTCTTTTTCCAATTTCTTGGGCATCCACACATCATCAGAATCCAGGTTGGCGATATATTTCCCACGCGCATTTCGGATACCCGTGTTGCGCGCGGCGGCCAGGCCCTTGTTTGCTTCGTGTTTTATATAGCGAATGCGTGGGTTGGAAAAACCGGCAATAATTTCGCGCGTAGTATCCGTTGATCCATCATCTACTATAATAAGTTCCCAGTTTGTGTATGTTTGTGCTAGTACGCTTTCTATGGCCTTCGACAGAATATATGCCCTGTTGTACGTGGGCAGTACTACGCTTACGAGCGGTTGGTTAGTTTCGAATATCATATATAAAATATGCTTCGTTTGAGAATACTAATGGATAGCGTTGAGGAAGCGCAAGGGGTGTTTGCGAGAATATATAGTCAACCTGATACGCTTGTTTGATCTGACCGATGAGCGTGATGTCGTTTTTAAGCGCATATATCAGATCATAGCGTTTTTTCCATTCAAACCCGACTGCGCGGTTTTCGTCGTAGGGCACAACGCCACCTTCCTTATATGTAGTAAAAATGGGCCGTAAGCAGGCAAGACGGAAATCTGCCGGCGGAGGATCGGTAACAAACGGCTCTACGATGAAAATATTACTTTTATGCGTATGTTGCTGTATCCATGCGCATGATTCCATATACGGCGTATTATAAGAATATGCCGGATAAATGGTAAAAGAGTTTAATGAGAATAAAATCATAATTACCAAGATTGGTATGGCGGCAATTACGCCATGGCGTGCAAGAGAAGAGGATGATACAGTGCTGTTTGCGTATAATTCAGAAAGCATCCACCCCGCAATCAGTGCCAGATGGAACGAGATGATTGAGAAAACATCTCCATAAAACAAGGATCGGTATATTACTGCCGCATCAGTAGCAGCAAACACTGCGAGAGCGGCGCGCGGCAATCCGTAAAATAGCAAGGCTGTAGGAGGAACGAAGAGGAGCATTTGTTCTCGCAGAAACACAAAGTTTTCTTTAAATAAAAACCAAGCAAGGATGGAAATCAGAAACGTATTTTTAAGTATCTCTTCGCGTTTTTGTTCCGCGTGCCATAACGTTAACATACTTACCAAAAGTGGTATGAACAAGGATATAAAAAGAATTCCTCGCTGTAGGTTTAATTTAATAATTCCATGTAGTGATGATAGCTCGCCTATAGCGGCAAGCAAACCCATAACAATGGGAACCAGTAGAATAATTAGAAAAATAGCGCGCTTTTCCGCTTTGCGCAAGAATTCTTTCATATACAAAAGAGGTATGCTGCCGAGAATGAGCCAGGAGATAATGGAAAAATAAGAGTTACTGTCCCAATACGCATAAAACGCCGGCGCATTGCGTGGATTGGCAAGTTGTTTCCACTCTTCGTCCATATGCAGGAAAAACGCGTTTGTAGCACCACTGCTTCGCCAAACCAAAAACAGTATCATGCCAATAATAAGCGTAATGCCGAGTAAGAGGTTGCGCAAGATTTCAAGGCGATCCATTCGTTTGTGCCACCCTGTGTGTAAGAGATGCAAGAAATGAAAACAGAAAAAAGGAAGGGCGGTAATGGCATGAACACTAAATGTGAGCAGTAGAGGAATAAGAGAGACAAAACGTTTTCCATGCAAGTACAGAACGAGGTACAAAAGCCCGGCAGGCACGGCAATCGTCCGGTAGGTAAACATATTTTCTATCGTTACATGGCCCGTTCCCGGGATGAAAAAGGGTGTGAGGAAAAATAGCAATATAAAAGATGCGCGCAAGCGGTTTTCAGTGAAATAAAGAATGAGCGCATAGAGAAGCGCGAAAAGGAGCGCGCGTAGTAAGGCGCTTAATATAAAAAGAGTCAATAATAAATTCGTTCCTCTGCGTACGAAGAAAGCGAGAATATCAAGAATAACGGATCGTTCCGAGTGTATGAGGTGAGAATGTTGCAAATCAGTGTTTGGGAAAAAAGAAGGGTCGAGGTTATGCAGTAGGGGAGGAAGAAAAATTGCCTGATCACTCGTAAAGCTTTCGTACCCAGGTGTTACAATAAGAGAAAATGTAGTGAGTAAAATTATAAAAAGCGCCGGAAAAAAGCGCCAATCTACAAGGGATTCTGTATATTGTTTAATACTCAACAGCATTTTTTCCGCTCATGAGTTCCACGTGCTCTACGAGCTGCTCTTTTTTGAGGGAGTCTATCAGGCGCGTTACGCCGTTTTCGTCTTTGAGGCGGACGCCCAGGGTATATTCACGCATGTTTTCCGCAAGCGTTTTGAGGTTTAGTACGTAAGAAGAGACGGTGCCTGCCTGGAGCGCCGGGTGCGTAGTTGGATCAAACGGCTCTTTGGCTACCACCAGGAGGAGATGCCCGCCGCGCGCGGCGGATCCAAAGTTTATCTTATCAAAAAAGAGAATAATGAGGGATATAAGAACAGTTCCAATTCCGGCAACGACATAATTGTTTGTTCCTCCGGCAACGCCAATAGCGAGCGCAAAAAATATGAAGGCGATATCCCGCGTTTCTTTCACAATGGTGCGGAAACGGATCAGGGAGAAGGCGCCTAAGAGCGCGAACGCGCCTACAATGTTTTCGGCAATAACCATCATGATGACGGTGGCAATAAGCCCCATCAGGATCATGGTGAATAGAAAGGATTGCGAAAAGGAAAGGGCGCGGTGCGTTTTTCGGTACACCCACGCGATGATGAGTTCCAAAACCAGTACAAAAAATATATTAAACACGACAACCGCCGCATTCACTTCTGTTTCTGCCAAATATAAAAAATTCTCCATAAAATTTGAAATCTGATATTTGCAATTTTAAATTACCTATCTTGGTATCGGATTATAGATTCGCAAGCCTTCCATGGCGTTCGCGTATTTGGAAGACGACTCCCTGCTTAAATTATATTGCTGAAGCAGTGTCCTGAACCAGCCGGGGAGGATGGTGCCGAATTTTACTTCCAGTACCGCCGTGCCAGGGTGTACCGTTTTCATGGGTGCAGTATAGCGCAAATCCCGCGAAAAGCAAGTCTCTATGCGGCTGTCCAGCGTTATACGGAAATCCGCCGGTCCCGGCATCAGCAATGGAATGCGCCTATAGCGCGTTATGAGTTGCGGCTTCATTTGTTCGCGGACAATATGTGATAGGGTTTCTGCCGCATAGGAGTCTGCGCCATACTGCCGCAGAAGGCCGGCGCGGGATCTACCCATAAGCTCCTTGTAGTCTGTAAAGGTAAGGAGCGCGCGTTTTTTTGCGACCCACATATTGTACTTTGCTTTTTTTTCAAGCCATATTTCTTTGGTATTTTCAGTAAGGAATGGATCATAAATGCGCACGCGGATTTTTTTTCGTGAAAGAAATCCGCCTGCTTTGTCATGGTAGTCGTTTAATGTGGGCGAATCAAAATATAAACTTGTTACCGTATAAAAAGAACCCGGTTTCTGTCTGGCGGCTGGATCCAATTGCATGCCATGGCGCAATAAAAACGATGCAATGTTCGGTACAAAGTACTCCGGTACGTGGTATTTAAATTCATAGCGTTTAAATATCTGATTATTCATAGCGGGTATATTTCTTCTGCAAACGTAATGGGGAGCTCTCCGTTTTCCAGCCACTGTCGCACCTTCTCAAAATTTGCAATTATTTCATTTCGATGCCGTTCCGTATAAGAGAAAAATAAATACGTCGGCGGCAGTTTTGCGGTATCTGCCATTATATCTTTTTCTATGGATGCGGCCATGGCATCGTAATACGCGAGATCGTTTTTTAGGTTTTCCGGATCATATACATAAGCGCGTGCTTTTGTTTCAAACGAAACACGAAATTGTTCCTGTTGTAGAACTCTATTGACAAGTCTATTATGGGCAACTTCGTATGTATCTCCGAGTTCGCGAGAGAACATGTCGTACGCGATCGGCTCAAAAATGTGGCGCTCGGGATCGTAATAGAAATTTAGATTTCCCGAGTTTTTTTGATGATAGTTTCGTGCTATAAGCGACTCTAGCATCCAGCCGTACATTTTTTCCATATCCAACAAGGTGGGGATGCGGCGCGTGAATTCCTCGTCAGTGGTGTCCGATATAACGTGGAGAAATTCCGCTATGTTTTCTTTGTAAGGATTAGTTTCTTTGTGTATGCGTGCCTGCCAAAATTCTAAAGAATCCACTCGCATGTAATCCGGGCGGTCTTCAATATCCTGCTCGGAGAACATGTCGCCAACGGGGCGGTTATTATATTCAAGAAACGACTGGTCAAACCCTTCAATGCTCATGTAAACACCCAGATCATGGCCGTTGAGTTTTAATTTTACAAATTCAATAGAGGGGGTTAGCACACCGAATTTTCGGGCGCGGTATGCTTCCAGCAATTCTGCTGCCCACGAGCGGTCTTCCGGGATAAAAAGGCGCAAGGTACGAATTTCATCGCCCGTGTTTTCATCAAGAAGCGTAATATTCCATGATTTTTTTCGCGCGCTCCAGTGGTTCGGTAAAACTCCGCGGTAGCGCACCCGCACGTCCGTTTCCATTTCACCGTTGCGAAACGTTCCTTTTACGGACGCCTTATGTTCTTCCGTAAGATGCGGTTTGCCGCCGGCAAGCGCGGGCAGCGAATCCAACAGCAATCGCAGATCCGCGCGCGTGAGAGTTATCTCATAGACGGGAAGTTCCGATTTGTGGAACAGGGTTTGCGGCAAGTAATATAAGTCCCCGATTTTTTTGATCGACCGCCATGTAGGAGAAAAATGTCGGATGAACGAATCAGGATTTTGATACATAATATCAAGCCGCCAGTGCAGATTTTCCCAGGTGGGAATTTCAACAGCGTTGGCAAGAGTAGCCGTGCTAAAGCCGATGGACGCTGCGATAATTGCAACAATGAAAATCAGGCGCAGTTTTTTAGAGCGTTTGTTCATAGCGTTTTAAAGTTGTTTGCAGAACGTCAAAAAGATCTGCGGTCAGCAGAGATTTTAAATCCGGTTGCGCGTCAGAATTTCCCGTGCCTGCATATCCGTTTTCTATTACGCTTTGTTCGATATCAACGGATGAATACGCATCCGCCGTAATTTGTGTTTTATTGTCCCATACTATGGTATTTCGGACATGTGCACGCCCGCCTTCTATGAAATACGGTTTTTTGCGGTAAAGTCCGATGCCGATGCTGTTTGCAGCCAATATATTGTCTGTTATAGTCGCGGATGATCTATCTTTTACCGCAATGCCATATACGCAGCCAATGATGGTATTTTTTTCTATAAGCGGCGTTGACGTTTCTCCCACGCTGATACCTTTATCCGCGCAGCCGGTAATGACGTTTTCGCGAATGATAACTTTAGAAAAACTCAAATCTATAGCATCTCCATTATCATCATCGTCTGTGCCGGCATTCACAAATGTATTATGAGTAATGACCGTGTTGTCAGATGCAAAATCAATATCTATGCTGTCGCCGAGAGTATCTTGAAAAAGGGTATGCGTAATAATTCCCTGCGCGTTGAAAACATGAATGCCGTCATCCGCATAGGATCGTGCGATTGATCCGTTTTCAAAATTAAGATTGCTTGACCGGACGGAGAGCATACCGCTGAAATACCTGCCGGCAAACGTTGTCTCCCTGCCATCCGCAATATGAGTATGCGTAAATGTGTTCGTGCCGGGCGCTTCCAAAACGGCAAATACGCCCCACGGTTTTTTAGGATCAAGCGCTTGTATGGCAACAGGGCGCGTTGCCGTGCCGCGGCTTTCCACGCGGCTGTAGGAAAACAGCGAGATGCCGGGTGCGAATAGCAGGCGTGCCCCCGGATCAATTACAAGCGTGTATCCCTCTGGTACTACGATCGTGCTGCGAACTACGTGCGTTCCACGCGGAAGCGCCAGCGTGTCCCCCCCGCGTGATACAAATTGCCGATGGGAACGGAGAAATTCTGTCAGGGAGGCCCCGCGGCGTAGAAATGTATTCTTATATGCGGCTGTGTTAAATTCTCTCTCCAGTGGATACGACTCTTCGGCAAATGTAAAGGTTATCATTCCGTTCTCGGCCAGCATGCGAGAAAGCGCGTCGTAGTTGTGCGCGATGGTTTCGCGCTCTTTTGGTACGTGGCGCAGTACGGAGAGCGACGGCTGTATTTTTTTTGTATCGCTGAAAATATCGTTCCGTACGGCAGCATATGTTTTGTCGTAAAACGCAAGTGCGCGTTCTTTGCGGGAGCCGTCTGCCAGGTATGCTGCAAGCTGTTCCGTGAATGTGGCGTTGAATTGCGGAACGCGCATGGCACGGCTAACCAAGCGGTTGTTTGCAAGAGAAAACGTGGTCCCAATGGGTTTCAATGCGGTGTCAAACAACACTGGTTCCAGCTTTCCCGTGGCGGGATTGAGATACCAGTTCTGGTTTGCAATATTCCCTTGATGAAAATTGCCGGAAAGGGTAGTAATTATAAGCCATCGGTTGAACATGTCCATATCAACTATGCGCGGCAGTTCCTGCGCGAATATATCATCAGGCGCGTTTGCAACAAGATCCAAAAAGTATGTGAGAACATCGTGAGATTCTGCGGGCGTTTCTGCGGCAAAACGGTTCTCCCACAGATATAACGAATCGGTACGGAATAAGTCTGTATCGGTTACGTCTAGATTTAAGTTGGAAAAAAAAGGTCCCAAGCCGCGCCGCTGGCCTTCAAGCCATGATTCTTCCCATCCTTCCAGCAGGTGATAGGTTCCCATATCCACGCTGTTGATGCGCAGGCGCACAAATGAAACCCGCGGACTCAAAAGGTCCAGTTCACGCGCGCGCATTGCGGTGAGCGGGAAGAAGATCCATCCTTTGTCTTCAGGAAGGATAAGCCGCAGGGTGGTGCGCTCGCCAAGCGGATTATCTTCCGGCAGATTAATTTGCCACGATTTTTTGACAGCATTCCAGTGATTGGGTCCTATGCCACGTGGGCGGATTTTAGCATCCTCTGTGAAATAATCGCCTGCGCGAAATTCGCCTTTTACGGATATTTTATAGTTTTCCCACATGGCGTCTACGCGGGGATAGTCCGGCAGGTTATCAAAGAGCGTCGTTTTGTCTCCCCGTGATAATGTTATTTCATACAATGGAAGTTGTGGCGCGCGATACGCATACAAAAAAAGAAAAGGCACATCTGTTATGCGTTTTAGCGAGCGCCATGTCGGCGCAAAATGCCGGATGAGCGGATGGGGGTTGGAAGAGATAATATCCAGCCGTTCTATGGTCCCCGGCCACACTAAAAAAGCGGCGCTACCAAGCGTGATGAGCGCTACAAGTACCAAGCTGAATTTTTTGAAACCGGAAGAAAATAGGATATTCATCTGCGCAACCACAATACCATATATCCCTATATAACGCGAGATCAGTGGCGATAGTATAAATACGCAAGAAAAAAATGATGAATGGTTCTTCCCGCTACGCGGGCGGCTACTGCTCCCCATAGGCCGTAGAGAGGTATAAGCGCTATAATGGCGGCAATTTGAATAAGAGGGCTTGTTATGCTGAACATATATATCTTTTTTATATTTCCTTCTGCCTTCAGCGCGGTGCCAAATACTCCCAACGGAAAAAAAACGAGCGATAGTGCCAGAACCTGCGTAAGCGGCACGGATTCTATATAGCGGGGAAACAAGAACTGAAAAAGGAACGGAGCGGTGATAATATAGGCAGCTACTATTGCGGCAGATAGCGCGCATGCGCGATAGAGTTTTCCCGGAAGCGTCTGCTTCAGAAGCGTAAGCGATTCTTCACTTGTTTTTTCTGCGAGCTTGGGCATGCTTACGCTTGCCGCGGTGCCGAACAGCGCTTTTATCTGTTCCACGGGCGCTGTGGCAAATGAAAATATGGCGATCGACGCGGGACCAAGCAGGCTATAGAGTAGGATTGAGTCAAGATAATGGGCGATGGTATTGGGAATCTCGCTTGCGGTTAGCTGAAAACCGTACCGCAGGGCGGAAGCGTCTGCCGGCGCTTCGGGGGGAATTTCGTGCCACAGCCGCTGCATAAGAACAATGTTGGGAAGCGCGTGCGCGGCAAGATATGCTCCTGCCAAGAGTGGAACATGCAATACCTGTGGAATAGGATATACCGCCATGATTGCTATTCCGCCGAGCATGACAATGCCGTATGTTATTTGCACGCCGGAAGAAAAAAGAGCGCCCGCGCGAAATTGTTTTGTTGCCGTGTAGTAGCTTCGCCACGCGCCAAGTCCTTCACTGAACGGTACAAAGAGCGCGGCAATTAGAAATCCAACAGCCAGCGACAGTGAGCTGTCTGCATAGTAAAAGTACGCCGCGGCGGCAATGCATGATACGCTGATGCCCCAGGAGAAAAGAAAAATTGTTTTAGCGCCCGCCCGAAATGTGCCGGCATATCCGCGCGCCACGCTTCGGATAATGGCAGTGCCCATGCCGGATATTGCAAAGACGCCAAAAATCCCTATAAAACTTAAAATATAGCGATAGGTGCCGTAGGTTTCCTTTGGAAGATAACGGGCGTATGCGACAGAGAGAAGAATAGCGACGCCGATGCTCGCAATTTTATGGAGGGAGAGCCAAAAACTGCCGCCCGCAATATATGCGGTGTCAGTCCCTAAAAATTTTCCTATCATTTTTAGCATGAGGTCTGTATGATAAATATACCATGATTTCAAATTTTACGGGGTTTACGAGTATTATTTTTATTATCGCGCTTGGTATTCTTGCGAGCGTTGGTACCGCGGCGTTTAATGGCCATTTGTTTGAGACTTCATTTGCCGACTTGTCCGATGATTCAGAATACTATAACGCCCGCGCATTGTCCTTGATACATACGGGATCGTTGGGCGAAGAACAGGCCTTGTTTCGCCGCCCGCCCGCGTATTCCATTTTTTTAGCGGGCATGTATGGCGTATTCGGTAAGCAGGTTGCCGCGGCATGGCTTGGGCACGTGCTATTATTTTCCGCTTCGCTGTTCTTGCTTTGGCGAATAAGCGGTGTGTTGTTGCCGCCTTCTTATGTGGTATTAGTACCGCTTGCCGCTGGTTTATATTGGGGTTTTAATTTTTACGTGTTTGAGATAGGGTCGGAGTTGCTTGCAATTTTTCTCATTCTTCTCCTTGTGTGGCTGTTTTTTCGCTATCGTATGGATCCGCAAACACGCTATATGGTGATGGCAGGCGTTGCGGGGAGCATTCTTGTTCTCACAAAACCGGTAGCTCTCTATATAGTGCCGATAGTACTTGTATGGATGGCATATGAAAAAACGAATATACGCGCAACAATTAAGCGCGCGGGTGCGGCGTTTTTTATTATATTTATTTTTGTTGGGGGATGGATGGTACGTACTTACTTGTTGTTTGGTGAGGCGCAGATAGAACGTGCTGGCCATATTGTCTATACCCGTTCTCTCTACGGATCGCTCGCGTGGCGTGATATAGGTATGCATACGCTTGCCGCCGTGTCAGGTGATTATGTTGCAGATAAAGTTATGAAGGGATATGGTCCTAATCCCATAGCGCAACAATTAGGGGTGGAACGCAAAGCATTATTTTCCCGCCTGCTGCAAGAAGGATATACGCGCGCGGAAGCGGAAGATGTTCTTATGCGGTTGGGTATCGCGGAAATAATCCGGCGCCCCGGTAAGTTTCTGGCCGGGACTGTTCCTATTCTTTTTGATCTGAACACGCCTGAAAACGGCCGCGGCTTTCCGGTAACGCGCATGTTTGTGGGCACGCGCGACACAATTCCGCCATTGCAGAAAGTAAGCATAATCCTGGGCACTCGCGGTATCTGGTTTTTGTTTCTTGCCGTGGCAGTTACGGGCGCTTATAAAGCAGTGAAAAGCAATGCGCGTTTCGCGTGGCTGTTGATATTCTTAATTGCGTATTTTAATATTGCTCATGCGTTATTGATTATTCCCGCCGAGCCACGGTTTCTGGTTCCGGTGCTGCCGTTTTATTTTTTGTTTTTCGTTGTGGGCGCGCGTTCTTTTATTGACAAATTATTCACAAAGCGCATTATATAAAAGTATAGAGAATTATTCTAATTGATCTAATTATTCTAATTGACCTAAGGAATGCCTAAATTCCAATACCCAATCATCAATATATAGTTTCTTTTGGGATTTAAATCATTCGGTCATTGTGATTTCCTTAGAATAATTAGGTCAATTAGGGTAATTAGAATAATTTATGAAAGTAGTTATTTTATGCGGGGGACAGGGGACCCGCTTGCGGGAAGAGACGGAATATCGGCCGAAGCCGCTGGTTATGGTGGGCGATCGGCCTATTTTGTGGCACATTATGAAGTTATATTCTCATTACGGATACAACGATTTTATTTTGTGCCTGGGATACAAGGGCGATATGATAAAAAATTATTTCCTGAACTACGATGAGCTGGCTCATGACTTTACGTTGAAGCTTGGTTCGGGAAAGAAAGAAGTTTTTCATCACGATAATGGCACGCCCAATTGGAAGATAACATTCGCGGATACGGGGCAGGCGTGCGAAACGGGCAGCCGTATCGCGCGCATTCAAAAATACATTGGGGACGACGAAGAGTTTATGCTGACATACGGGGATGCCGTTACCGACGTGGATATCTTGGATTTATACCGTTTTCATCGCGAGAAAAATAAAATGGTTACGGTAACGGGTGTCCAGCCGCCCAATCCATTTGGGGTCATTGAAGCGGCAAATGGCGTAGTAACAACCTTTACCGAAAAGCCGCAATCGCAGGATTGGGCAAACGGCGGATTTTTTGTGTGCAATAAAAAAGTGTTTGAGTTTCTCTCGCCGGAAGGTACCATGATTTTTGAGCAAGGGCCGCTCCGGCAGATCGCGTCTCAAGGACAGCTTGCGATTTACCAACACAACAAGTTTTGGCATTGCATGGACACGTTTAAGCACGTGGAAGGATTGAATGCGTATTACAATAAAGGGGAGCGGCCCTGGATGGTGTGGGAGAAATAGAAAATTAATTCAAGCTGAATTCAATTTACAAGTGCAACTTTTCAATAAAAAGCCTATAAATCAATGATAATATTTTTAGCTCGCAAAAATTTGGTTTCATTCTTTGTTTTCAATGAAGTCATCCCAAAACTCAAAATACATTAATATAAAAGGTTTAAATAATGTTTCATGATATATACTCGTATAAATGCCCGATATGATTTCTGTGTTCGTTCCAACATACGATCAATTCTCCGATTATTGTTCGCCCGGCTAAATGTTCGTTCCACTTTCCACCGTTGCTGGTTATACCGTTTTTCGTGCGTATCCTTTGGCGGTCTTCCAAGATAGATAGTTCTATGATTCTTTCGGTAAGGAGCCACCTATTACAGGTAGAAGGAGACGCACTAATATCGTGTGGCAGGTCTTTCCATCGGCAACCGGTTGAAAGCACATAGAGAATACCGTTTAGTACCTCGCGTGGATTACTTCTTTTTCGACCTGTTTTGGCAATAACGGTTCAATGCGCTCCCACTGCGCACCTGTTATATCCGAATTATATGGATGTCGATGTACTTCTATCATAAAGACACTATCGTTATTTTTGTGAGCAATTGATGATTACTCACCTGATAATGTCTTTATTATAGCGGTAAATCAGAGTTTTGGGATGGGGTCGTAGTATATAGCTCCATTTTGTCGGATCATATCAGCGAGGATATGCGCGTTGGTTTCTATAATTGTCCGTTGGTCGATAAACGATTGTAGAACTTCTGCGGAAGACTGAATTTTTTTGATGTCGCTTAACACGTCGGGTTTTATTTGGTCGACCGTCATGTCATATACGGCAAGGTCATCTTGCAGTGTCTGGGGGTTGCGTACGTATGCCGCAATACGCGCGCTGAATTCTTTTTGAAATGATGGAATGCTCATGATTCTGCGTATCAGGTTATTTTTTCCATGGTTCCATGTACTGCCGAGAGGGTTTAACGAAAGATCAAAGGGAATCGGTTCAAACATATTTGATGAGGGATCAAAATAGAAAGCTGCGTTTTCATAGTTATTCTGATGCGCGCTTCCGGAGAGCGCGATAAGAAGCATCCAGTTATACGTTGCTTCCATGTTAAGAATACGCGGCAGTGTATTGGCAAATTCATCATCCGGCGAGTTTGCTATTAGATCAAGCAGGGCGCGGAGAGCTTTGTGTGAAGCGGCTGGTTCTCCGGTCAGTTTGTTTTCCCACATGTCTATATGTTCAGGCATAAAAAGATTTTTCTGCAGTGCTCCGTCGCGTTCAGAAAATATAATGCCGTCAGGCGTGCGTCCGGTTTTTGTAAGCAACGCGGGCGTCCATCCCTCTTGCACAAGATATATGCCCGCATTTTCTTCATTTACAGTGAGTCGCCCAAAATGCGCGGTAAGCATTATGAGGTTGAGTTTTTGCGCTCTATGCTGGTTGACTAAATATGTAGCCCAGCGTCTGTCTTCCGGCAAAACAAACCGGAGTTTGTGTGTTCCCTGAAGCGGTTGTGATGAGGGAAGTATAATATGCCACGATTTCTTTTTTGCATTCCAATGGCTTGATGTCAGCCCACGATAACGAATTTTTGCCTCATCGGTGAAGTAAGCGCTAGTACGAAAAGAACCTTTAACTGCTTCTTTGTGTTCGTCGTAGAGCAGTGTATTTCCAGGATACACAGGTAAATTTGCAAGGAGATTTTTTGTATCTGATCGAGATAACGAAAGTTCATAGACAGGTAATTTTGTTGTATAAAATGCGTAATACAATACATATGGCAGGTCTACAACACGTTTTAAAGAACGCCACGTTGGCGAAAAATTACGCCACAGCGCGTTATTATTTGCGTGAAGAATATCAAGGCGGGTTACAATATGCGATATGTCGGAAACATGGGCGCTAAAAAATTTCAGTCCTATAAAAAATCCACCCATGCCCGTGATAAAAATTATGAGTATAAGACAAAACAGTGCGCGGGTGGTATACAGTTGCATGGAGGTTATTTTTTACGTGCGCGCTGAATCAGTTCGACGACAATAGGGGGATGCATTTTTTCACAGTCTTTGTCCATGATCCGGCCTTTTTTGCGGCACGATTGTGGAAAGGTATCGGTCAAACGAATAACTTCAAGACCGAATTTATAACAGCGTGATTTTAAGTCAGTTTGCAGTTTTGAGTTTAAGTTTTGCATTTTGAGTTTTGGTTTTTGAGTTAATACAACGTTTTTCTCATCTCAGGATCATACGGAACCAGCGGCTCGCCCGCTGCTATTTTTTTTACGAAATCGGGGTTTGCTAAAATAAACCGCCCGTAGGTTATAAGATCAACCATGCCGTTTTCTATTTCTTCATCTGCGCGTTCGGCCGGCAAACTTGCACCCGCCATGATAATATGCGGCCACATTGCGCGTACCATGCGCACTATCTTTCCCGATGTTGATTCGTATATGTTTACGGTGTCGCTGCGGGCGCAGCTAATATCCAGGATGTGCAAGCCCGCTTTATCAAGTTGCGGGATAAGATAAGTAAGCATCTCTTCCAAGTTGAGCCATTCGTAGAGGCCTTTCATGTCGCGCGAGGGCGAGATGCGCAGCGCCGTACGTTCGGGACCGGCGACTTCCAGCACGGCTTTTGCAACCTCCAGCCCGAACCGGCAGCGGTTTTCCACGCTGCCGCCATATTCGTCCGTGCGCCGGTTGATGCGGCTGTCGAAAAATTGGTCAACAATATAGCCATGCCCGCCGTGTATTTCCACGCCGTCAAACCCGGCTGCAAGGGCCTTTCTTGTCGCTTCTGCGAACATCTCTACGATTTCGGGGATTTCATCGTGTTCTAACGCGCGCGGTGTGATCATAGGCACTTGCATATGCGGGGCATTGCCTTCCGGGAGTACGGCAGAGGAGGAAACCGGCAGCGCGCCGCCCAGATAGTCCGGATGCGAGATGCGCCCGCAGTGCCAAAGCTGGCAGAAAATTTTTGTATCGTGCTGATGAACGGCGTCGGTAATACGCTTCCATACTTCTACTTGCGCGCTGGTATAGATATATGGCACATCGGGGTAGCCGTCGCCGCTGGGGTGGATGATAGTGCCTTCCGTCAAAATAAGCCCGACATCGTTTGCAGCCCGGCGTTCGTAATATGCGCGCATAAGATCGGTAGGGTTGTGGTCTTTGTCGGCAAAATTCCGCGTCATGGCGGACATTACCACGCGGTTTTTGAGCGATAAGCCGTTTTTGTTGAATGGAGAGAGAAGCAGCATATAAATTATTCTAAGGAAACCCCAATACCAAAAGCACCAATTATTTTTTCTTATCGTTGATTTTTCTGGTTATGGCATTGAAAATAAGGTTTAGTTCATTAGCTTCTTTCCATAACGTGCGTGCTTCATCCTTTAGTTCTGACGCAGCCACCACTATCATACGAAGCCAATGTTTCGTTTCTCATGCCTCTTTCTTAGATATCCCTATTTTATGTTTAAAATCTTTTCCTGATTCAGCATCATCGGCCTCGCAATAGTTAGCACCAATAGCAGTACCAGCCGCTACAAGTTGAGGAACAATGCGCTTGGTCACATCATTAATAGGAATTTTCTTTGCAAACTTGATGATATTTTCTCCGAATGTTGCGGTTCTTTCTTCAAGATCATATTTACGTTTTGGTATATCTGTATTGGTCATTGGGATTTCATTAGGTCAATTAGAATAATTAGAGCAATTAGAATAATTCTTTAAAATATTTTTGCGAAAGATATTCTCCCAACGCATCTTTCCACCCCCTCATTCTATCCAACCCTTCTTCTTGCAATCTTCTGTTTTCCATCACGGCGCGGTCGGGGCGTTTTGCGTTTTCTTTATATTCGTCTGTTGACGGCGTGATGGTGATTTTGTCGTCAATTCCAAGGATTTCCACCATTGCAGATGCCACGTCATAAAACGATGCCTCACCATGGCTTGCCATATTGTATACGCCGATTTTTTCGTGTTCCAAAAGCAATACACAGTTTTCCGCCAGGTCTTTGGTGTAGGTTGGCTGCCAAACTCTTTTTCCTATGGATATTTCTTTGATACTTTCGTCAAGACATTTTTTCAGATGACGCGCGAACTTGCCGACAAAGTTTTTGTCTTTTTCTTCGCCGCCGAAAAACCCGCCCATGCGGACGACGAGCGCGTCGGGCAATTCTTTGCGCACCCGTTGTTCCGCTTCCCATTTCGCCTCGCCATACACCGAAAGGGGGTCAGGGACGGTTTCTTCAGTGATAGGATTTTCTTTGCCGTCAAAAATGAGAAACGATTGCGGATAGAGCAGTTTGGCGCCGGTTGTTTTCGCAAGCTCCACGATATGTTGCGTTCCTTCCACATGGTTTTTGAAACACGCATCGCGATTCTCTTCGCAAAAATCGGCATTCACAATACCCGCGCAGTGAATAATCCAATCCGGGCTCCATTTCTGTTGTGTGCGTACTGCCGCGCGGTTTTCCACGTCTAGCGCGGCATGGTCCAGCGCGCGCGTGTTGTATTTTTTTTCCATACAATGCGTCGTAAAAGCGCTTCCGAGCATCCCGCCGGCACCAGTTATGAGCACGCGTTTTTTCGTATTCTCCATGCGAGTATAATAGCATATTGGATGATTATTGACAATGTTCCAGAATATTGCTATACAGTATGAGAATCTATCTTTTCCAAGAAGGAGGCCAGAAATGGCGGAAATGACACAGGAGGATGTACAATTCTTCCAAGCATATCTTGAGGGACTGGAATGCTTCGATGAAGGGAAGTTTAATGACCGGGGCAAGGAGCTGCTTGCATACCAACTTGAGAATTGGTTACCGGAGCGGCATGGTGCCGCGTTTGAGCCGATCAAGAGAAAGGCGGGGCCGGTTGTCGCGGTGGAGGCGGTTATCATCCATGAAGGGCAAGTCCTCCTTGAATGGCGGTTGCATCCGGTATTTGGCGAAGGATGGCATACGCCCGGGACATATCCTAAGGAAAGCGAGACATTTATAGAGGCTGTGGTGCGTTGCGCACGAGATGAGACCGGGCTAGAGGTTCGGCCTTTTGAAGTGCTTAAGGTTTTTGACCAGATCGGTAGCCCGCGCTTTCGGGATGCCCCGATCTTATACCGCTGCCAGGTGGTTGGTGGGCTTATCGCGCAGCCTGCTGTCGACCCGGAGAAACCTGTGGGTGGCGACTGCGCCTGGTTTGAAGAGTGTCCGCCGAATATGCTTCCGATCCAACAGGACTACGCGCCGTATATTAATGAGGCAATTCGCCACATGTGGCATCTGGTTACGCCGCAACAAACCGCTTGAAGATTAAAGAACGGAGGTGAAGAATGAAGCATCCGATGTGGGATGAACAGCCGGCGGTAACGCAATTATTGCCGGAAGAACAGCAGCAGTTATTGGGCCTTTTGAAAAAGGTTGGATGGCAGAGAACCGGGAAAGATATTTTTGAGGCAATTATGTTCGCGATTTTCCCGGCAGTGCCCTCCGAATGCGCGATTGTCCGCACCATCAACCACGAGCCGCATGTACTCATGTGGTTTCGGGATGATGACTACACAGGCCATCACATGCCGGGGAAATACATTCTGCGCGGCGAAGATGATGAAGCGTGGGTTAAACGGACAATTGCCTCCGAGACAGGCCTTAAGTTGGTGAATTTCGAGTTTATCCGCCGTTTCAGCACCCGGCCGGAAACCGGATGGGTACCGGGCCAGCAGATGAATCACTTTTGGTACTGTGAGGTGGAAGGTGAGCCGACAAACGGGACTTTTTACCCACTCACCGCGATTCCGGATGATACGCTCGGCCATCACAGGAAATATGTGGACTGTCTGCGAGCATTCTTACTTCGACGGGAAGGAATGCGGAAAGGCCTTATCCGGTTTGATGGTTTGCACCGTGCATCTGAATGGAGGTGGCTCGCCCAGATATATGACGAGCTACGAGGAAAAAATTGGTTCTGCGAGTTTGCATCATTTGATGAAGCGCTTGCGCAGAACCCTACTTGTTTATATGATGATCAGGGTCAGCAAATCATGTAACTGAGTAATTTTGTACGGCATCCGTTTGCATCCAGCAGACCGATGCCGTTTTTTTGTACAACTGTCAGCAAAACATCGGAGGTTAGAAAGAGCTAAAGATGACATATTAAAATGCGATCACATTTATATATGTCATCTTTGCAACACGTAATCGTGGGAGGTTTTGAACGATTTTGTATGCTGTTGCGTTGATTTCATGAACGTGATATAAGTTATGGCAGAATTTTGGAAAGGAGCGGAACCAAGTGATAAAAGCAATTCTGAATGACTTCGGTCGTGTATACGTTACATTTTGGGAGCGAAAGGATGTTATCCAGAAAATAGTGGACTACTACGGTGGCAATAGTAAAACTGCTTCGCTTATCTTTGGTAGTCAGTGGGGAGAAGCGGTTTACCAAAGGTTGGATACGGGCGAGATGAGTTTTCAGGATCTTTGGCGGCGTGTGTGCAAAGTGGGCGGCATCAGTCGGCGGGATATGCAATTTCACGATTTTGTTTCTATGTTTGTCTGTCATCTGCGTCCTATAGAATCGACAGTGAAATTGGCGTGTTCGCTTAAAAAAACGTACAAAATGTTTGCTGTGTCTAACGGTGATTACGGAAGCGAATATGTCCCGCGGATGTTGTTTATGGAATATGGCTTACGGTTTGATCATGTATATGCTTCTGGTAATGCACGCTGCCTGAAGCCAAAACTTTATGGCGTAGTTGCCGTGGATCTCGAACAGCGATATGGGCTTAAGCCATCAGAATGCGTTGTTATTGATGATGTTGCTTCGTATGTAGAAGCGGCTATGCAGCTTGGAATGAAAGGAGTCGTGTTTAATGGTGCCAAAGAGCATATTGAACTTTTAAAGTTTCGTCTAAAGGCCGTTGGTGTAAAACTGCCAGATGACGATAGTATTGCGTGATGTGTCATGGCGGATCTACAGCGGTCCGCTTTTTGTTTTCCGAAAAAATTCGGAGTTCACCTTTATCAATCTTTCCGAAACAACATGCGATCGTGTGGACTTTCGGAAACTAGAGCCTATCTTAAAAATAACCGTTTATAATAACCACATAATAGCACTTGAGGGCTGAAATGCTTATATTTCTACTGCAAATTGCAAAAAGCTCGTTGGCGTAGCATGCTACGCCGCCTCACTTGTTTGCAATTTTCGCTACGAAATCTAAGCATTTCAGCTCCTCATTATTTTTGAGATAGGCTCTACATCTTTTTGCTATCGCGGAAAGATATAGTTTTGCCGGCCATTGTTTTCTGGGGCTGTGAGTGTTACAATACAGGCATGAAACTTACGGAACAGCAACAACGAAATATTGCGGCTGTAGGAAAAGAGTATGATCTCAAATTTCTCATTCTCCCTGGCTCCTATGCGACTGATTCGGCTATGAATGTGATATAAATTATGGCAGAATTTTGGAAAGGAGGACGTTCTTTTGGCAGATTACATATTGTTTTGGGTTCCGTCCGGGTTTGATCGGAATGATTCTTCACGGACGGATTTTTGGTCACGGCAGGCGCTTTTGAATGCCGCCTGGCGCATGGAAACGCTTCAGCAGGAAGGCCATTCGGCCCTATTCAGCTTTCCGCGCTCCGTGGTGCGCGATCCGTCAAAACAATTTGTGCTTCATAATGTTATGATGGCGGATGTTGTGTCTTTCGGGAACATTAATCCTGCTGCTATTGTGATTGAGGGAACGGAAACGACCGGATCGCCATCCGACGGGCTGGCATTTGCGCGGCTTGCCGAGAAACATCCCAATCACATTATTGAGGTTTTTACTGTATCTCCTGAAATGGGGGCGTACTTGCAGGTCATGTATTCCGCGGTGGCGCACTATATGGCACGCGTGAATCTTCACATGAAGATTTATAGAGTGTATTTCGGTTCAGAGCGGCATAAATGGGTGTACCGCATATTGCACGCAATAACGGCCATTGCCGCAGGATATGGGCCACTCTTTTGCCTTTGGTATACATTTCTCAATTGGCTGTATGCCAGGCGCAGGTACGGCTTTCGGCAGGTGTAAATATTTGGAGCGGTTTGTTCGTCCTATGAGGATTGAAAAACCGCTTTTTTTGTGATAGTGTTTTATAAATATGAATTCAAAATTCGGCATTGTTATTTTTCTTATTACCGTCGCGTTGCGCGTACTGGCTTTTGGCGCGCTTTCAGAGGTTGCGGAGTCGCGCGGCGTGATGGATCGTTATCCTGTTATCGGTGGCGATTCCGGGGGGTATGTCGGCGTCGCGCAGGTGTTGCTGAAAGATGGCACATTTGCGTCTCCTGGCGCATCGGAGCCTCAAAGTTATGTTTTGCCGGCATATCCGGTATTTCTTGCGGGTGTGATTGCCCTAACCGACAATCTGCGATATGCAGTATTATTGCAAGCGATAGTAGCAGGATTTTCCAGCGTGTTATTGTGGAAGATCGGCAGTATGGTTTCCTTGCGAGTTGGCACAGGCGCCGCGTTGCTTTTTGCCATGGACCCGATTGGCATTTTTTACTCCACAACCATACTTACCGAGACGCTTTTTATTTTTTTGCTGCTTAGCAGCGTATATGTGTACGCGAAGTTTTTCGATGGCTCTGTGAGTACGATTTTCCTGAGCGGGGTTATATTGGGCATTACTACGCTTGCGCGCCCTACTGCCCTGGTAGTACTTCCGGTTTTTATGCTGGGTATGTGGATATATTCGGCGCGGCGCGCGCGATGGGTGACTGCGCGCATGCTTGTTATATGTTTTGGATTTTCTCTCGTCGTGTTTCCGTGGATGCTGCGCAATAAGCTGCTTTTTGACTCGTGGTCGCTTACTGCTGTCGCGGGAACGCAATGGTTTCAACAATCAGCGCCGCTGTACTACGCGTATAAGCACAGCATTTCGCATGCAGAGGCATATGAGGTATTTCAAAAGCGGCTTTTAGAAATTAATCCGCATAAAAGTGACGCGGGCACGCTCCGCAACACGCCTTATATGGGACAGGTTGTACGCGAGTTTCTTTTTGAAGACCCCTTCGGTTATGCGTACTTTCATGCCGTAAAATCGCTCCCGTTTTTCTTTTCAGATGGGCTTCGCGATATAGCGCGGCGTATGGGTTATGTTGCAGAAGAACAATCTAACATCGGTAATCTGTTGCTTGCGCGCGATGCGAGAGGCATATACGACGCGTTTGCTCACAACGGATTATCATCGGCTTTGATGCTTATTGGCGGGAGCGCTTGGGTTGTTATTACGGCGGGCATGATAGTAAGTGTAGGCGGCTTCCACTTGTCCTCGCTCGCACGGCCCAACATTATCGTGCTCTGCCTCCTAATCATTGCTGTTACGGTATTGATAGCTGGCGGGCCAAATGCAAATGCCCGATACCGGTTCAGTGTAAGCCCATTCATATTCATTGCAGCAGTGCACGGATTTTTGGTGCTTCGAACATATTTTATGTCTCAAGAGACCGATAGAATTTGAAACTTCCTTTCTTTTGTATAATTTCCGGCGTGATACGCATGGGTTTTGGAATAAGGACGTGAAATTTCTTTCCCACTCGGAGTAAGTGCCCGTTTTCTTGCAGTATTTCATCAGCGAAATTCCACGCAAAAAGAATAATGTGTTCCGGATTTATTTCATGTATTTCTTGTGATGGTTTTATTGGTATGCCGGAACCCGGTGCCCATGTATTGTGTTTAATGGGGTTGCGGTCTACGATAACGTTCATAAGGGAAGAATTAATGCCGGCAAGATTTATTATGACGTTTGCTTTTGCGGCTGCACCATAGCCGATAAGCGGTTTACCTTGTTTTGCAAGCGCGGAAACATATAATTGGATGCTTTTTATATGCTTTTTTGCCGTTGCGACAAACGTGCGGTAGGTGTCCTTTTTGAAATATCCGTTTTTACTTTCTTCTTCCAGAAAGTTGTTTATGCGCGGGGAGACGGGGCGTGATGATTCTGTTCGTTTTGCAAAAACAGCAATGCTTCCGGTATGGATGTTTGTTTCTTCAATATCTACGATCTCAAGACCTGCTCTTCCCATAAGGTATTTGAGGGTAGATACAAGATAGTAGGAAAGGTGCTCGTGATAGACGCTGTCAAATTCCGTATAATCTATAAGGTTTCGTCCATAAGGCGTCTCTACGCAAAAAATGCCGTCTGGCTTGAGAAGATCGCGCACCCCCTGCAAGAAATCAACCGTTTCTGGTACGTGTGCCAAGACATTACGCGCAAGCACAAAGTCGGCGTAGCCATGTTTGCGTATTGTTTTACGCGCATATTCGCGCGAGAAGAACCCCGTTTCTGTTTTTATGCCGTTTTTTTGCGCGATGCGCGCTATGTTTCTTGCAGGCTCAATGCCAAGCACGTTTTGAAAACCATTTATTATAAATGAATGTAATATTGCTCCGTCGCTTGAAGCAAGTTCCACCACGAAATCTTTCCCTCCCATGGAATATTTCTGGTGGAACCAACCGACAACACGTTCGCCGTGCTTTTTGATGGACGGCGTATATTGCGTGGCGTAGGAATACGTCCGGAACGTTTCTTCCGGTTCAAATGATTCGCCTAATTGAAAATGATAGCAATGCTCGCAGAAATACAGGTTTATGGGTAGTTTTTTGAGCTGTTTCGCCTCGTTTTCGCTTTTTGAGCAATAATTGATTTGAGGAAGATTGCCCAAATGTCCGGAGAAATCAAGATGGGGATTGCTGCAGACTCTGCATGTTTTGTAAGTTATCATGAGGTGTTATTCTTTAAACAGGTCGCTTTTGGCTCCCAGACGTGCCAGTACGTATTGGGATAGTACTATGAAAACCTGAAAAAAGTAAACGGCCGCCTCCGGCAGGCCAACCGACGTGTGTTCGTCTCTGTAATTGGCGCGTATTGGAATTTCATCGAATTTCATGTTATGAAAACGCGCCAGGGCAATTATCTGAAAGCTGAAAATGTGGTTGTCCGCTCCTTTATTGCCAACCGCGTTGATAAGCCGCCCGCTGTAGGCGCGGAACCCGCTGTGGTACTCTGACCACGGTATGCGCAAGACCGTGCGCGCTATCGTGCTTAACATTATATTAGCTATAAACCGGATAAGCGGCATTCCGTCTCGCAATGGCTGTTTCCAGTTTGTGAACCGCGATCCCATAACAAAATCAGCTCCGCCGCGGAGTTTCTCAACAGTTAAAGGAATGCCGGACGGGTCAAATTGCCCGTCTCCGTGAATTTCAATGGCGAAAGCCGCCCCCCTCTCTATCGCTTTGCGTAACCCGTATTTCAAATTTCCACCGTACCCTACGCAGTGCTGGGGGAAAAATGGTATGTCATACTTGGCGGCAATGGCGCCGGTTTCATTTTGATCCCGGGTGCTGTCGTCAACTATGATGATTTCATCAAGCGCGTCTCGGGGTATTCTTCGTATAAGACCTTCAACCAGGTGCGCACAATTGTAAGTCAAGATGACTCCCACCGCTTTTCCTTGTTTCTTTTGCTCCATATAATTCATGCTATAAAGATAACACACATTTTAGCATTTTTTTCTACCCGAGAAAATAGCCAAAGAAGGTTGTGATATTGCAAATCTTGTTGTATGATAATTTACGCATGATTCCGGCGTATTGGAAGCATAAAAACGTTTTTGTTACAGGGGCAAGCGGCTTGTTGGGCTCGTGGCTTACAAAGTCGCTTGTGAACGCGGAAGCAAATGTTACCGTGCTTGTTCGTGATATTGTGCCAAACGCGCAACTGTTTCGTTCCGGTTATATTCACAAAGTTACTATTGTGCGGGGCGCTTTGGAGGATTATCCGGTACTTGAACGCGCATTGGGGGAATATGAAATTGACACAATGTTTCATCTCGGCGCGCAGACAATTGTTGAGATTGCAAACAGGAACCCCCTCTCCACGTTTGAATCAAACATCAAAGGGACCTGGAATGTTCTGGAAGCCGCGCGCCGGAGCCCGCTGGTAAAGCGTGTGGTGGTGGCGTCTTCCGATAAAGCATACGGCGTGCATAAAGAGCTACCGTACAGTGAAGCCGCGCCTCTGCAAGGTAGCCACCCGTACGATGTTTCCAAGAGTGCCGCGGATCTTATTGCGCATACGTATTTTAATACCTATAAATTGCCGGTAGCGATTACGCGTTGCGGTAATTTTTACGGCGGGGGAGATCTTAATTTCAACCGCATTGTGCCCGGCACTATCCGGTCTGTAGTACATGGAATACCGCCCGTTCTGCGCTCGGATGGCAGTATGGTCCGCGATTATTTTTATATTGAAGATGCCGCGCATGCGTATCTTACGCTTGCGGAGCGCATGGACGATGAGCGCATACATGGCCACGCGTTTAATTTTAGCAACGAAAACCAAATTACGGTATTGGAGCTTGCTAATAAGATTCTCGCGCTTATGGGTAGTAACTTGCAGCCGCAAATTTTGGCAACTGCGGCGCACGAGATACCGCACCAATATCTGTCCGCCGCAAAGGCGCGGGAAATGCTCGGATGGCAGCCGAAATTTACGCTGGAGGAGGGGCTTCGTCGCACTATTGATTGGTACAAGGAATTTTTTGAAACAGCAAAGTAAAATTATTCTAATTGCTCTAATTATTCTAATTGACCTAAGGAATGCCCAAATCACAATACCCAATCATCAACATATATAGTTTCTTTTGGGATTTAAATCATTCGGTCATTGGGATTTCCTTAGAATAATTAGGTCAATTAGGGTAATTAGAATAATTTTCAATTTAATTTTTCGTATGTCCAAAATTCTTATAACTGGGGCTACGGGGTTTGTCGGCGCCAATCTTGCGCATCGGCTGGTTTCGCGCGGCGCGGATGTGCATATAATTATGCGCGCCAGTTCGGATGCCTGGCGCATCCGTGATATTTTACCCCGCCTGACTGTGCATAAGGCAAATCTTGCCGATACCCGCGCGGTTGCGCGCGCCGTGAAGAAAGCACAACCCGAAATTGTGTATCATATAGCGGGACCTCCGCATACTTTGTTTACTGATCAGAATGTATTGACAGAGATGGTTGTTTCCAATATTTTGGGAACAATATATTTATTGGAGGCGCTTCGTTATAGTGGTTCCGTTGAGCGTATCGTAAATGTGGGGAGTGTTATGGAGTATGATTCCGATGAAGCGTGGATGCAGGAGTATTCTCTTTTGCGGCCAGCAAATGCGTACGGTGCCTCAAAAGCGTCGCAGAGCTTGTTTGCGCAGTACTATGCGCGTTTTCATAAAATGCCGATTGTCATTGTGCGCCCGTCGCTGCTTTACGGGCCGTATGAAGAAGCGCGCCGCTTGGTGCCGGCGTCTATTCTTGCGCATCTCAAGCAGACGCCTCTCAAGCTCTCTTCGCCCAAGCCGCGAAAAAATTTTTTATTCGTGGAAGACGCGCTTGATGCGTTTGAACGCGCCGCAGAATGCGATGTCGCGCCGGGAGAAATCATCAATATCGGCGCCGGCAGAGAATATTCTATCAAGGATGTTGTTACCACGGTACAGCGGCGCATGAGCACTCCCGTGCCGCTGCAATGGGGCGCGGTTGAGGAGCGGCGATGGGACTCTGCGCGAAAACACGTCTATGACGTGTCCAAAGCAAAAAAAATATTGGACTGGAAAGCCGCTACAACACTGGATGATGGGCTGGCGCGGACAGTTGAATGGTTTAAAAGAAATAGAAATCTTTATTTATAGACATGAAAAAAATACTTCTAACTGGTGCTACTGGCTTTGTAGGAGCGAATCTTATACGGATGCTTGTTGCATCTGGCCAACATACCGTTTTTATATTTGCGCGCAAAACATCAGATATGTGGCGCCTTCAAGGATTTGATGAGGCGGTTGAGAGATATAATATAGATATAACGGATAAGGAATCTGTACGCCAGGGTATTCTGAAAATTCGGCCTGATGTTGTTTTTCATCTTGCTATGTTTGGCGCTTATTCGTACCAAAAAGACATAGAAACGATTGTGCATACAAATATCCTTGGCAGTGTTGCGCTCTTTGAGGCGCTTCGGGAAACAGATTCTGCAATAAGTATTGTAAATATAGGCAGTACTTCCGAGTATGGTTTCAAAAAACATCCAATGAAAGAAACTGATTTATTGGAGCCTAATACTCCGTACGGCATTGCAAAAGCCGCGCAAACTTTTTTTGCGTGTCACTATGCGTTAGCGCACAATCTTCCAATTACCACTCTACGATTAACGCTTGTATATGGTCCCTACGAGGAGTCGGGACGCCTTATTCCTGACATAATGCAGGCGTTCATTAAAAAAGAAACGCTCCGGCTTGCCTCCCGAGATTCTCGACGCGACTTTATTTATGTTGAGGATGTAGTTTCAGCTTTACAGAGCGCTGCAAATCAACCGCAGGTGCCGGGCTCCATTTTTAATGTTGGCAGCGGCATAGATTACGCGGTGGAGGATGTGGTAACGCGCGCATCTGCAATGGCGGGCATAAAAGTTCCTCTCCAGTGGGGGTCCGAAGATAAAAAAAGAACTTATAATGCAGCAGTAAATTGGATTGCTGACATCTCTAAAGCGCGAGAAGAATTGAAATGGCAACCTGCACATACCCTTGAAGAAGGCCTTTTGAAAACTTACACTTGGTACGACAAGAATATCCATCTTTATAATAGGTGAGTTTTTTTACGTTTTATGGTATCTGTGAAAAAACTGAAAACAGAGGCGCGAGAAATTCGGAAAGATGTTCTTGACATGATTGTGTCTGCCCGGGCGATGCATATCGCATCTTCATACTCCATAGTTGAGTTACTCGTTTATTTATACGAGGATTTTTTGCGTGTGGATTTTTCGTTTCAAGCCGATCGTGATAAATTTATTTTAAGCAAGGGGTGGGGAATTTCTACGCTCTATGCCGTCCTTGCGCGTAAGGGATTTTTCAAAAAAGAGTTGCTCGATACATACTGTAAGGATGGAAGTCCTTTTATGGGAGCTGCCACGCGCACCATACCAGGCGTGGAGGCAACCACGTGTTCAATGGGTCACGGATTGCCCATAGGCGTAGGAATGGCGCTTGCAAATCGATTACAGCAAAATCCTGGCAGAGTAGTTGTATTGTTAAGCGACGGAGAATGTGACGAGGGTTCCGTTTGGGAAGCAATTCTTCAGGCAGGCCATTATAAGTTGGATAACTTGATTGCAATTGTAGACTATAATAAATTTCAAAGTTTTGGTCGTGTTGAGGATATTCTTGATCTCGAGCCATTTCCACAAAAGTGGGAGGCGTTTCGATGGAGTGTTCAAAGCATTGATGGGCACAATTTCAATGAGATACGCGATGCTTTTAAAAAATTACGAAAGGGAAAACCGAATGTTATTATAGCGCATACTATAAAAGGGAAAGGTCTTTCTGTGATGGAAGGTAAGAATGAGTGGCATTATCAAACTCCGGGTGAAGCCGAAATCGCCATAGCGGAGAAAGAGTTATGAGAACTGCTTTTGTAGAAACTGTAACTGAATTAATGCGGGGAAGGGATGATGTTGTGCTTATTACCGCTGACATGGGCTTTTCTGTTTTTGAAGAATTACAGAATGAATTTTCTGAAAGGTTTATGAATACAGGTGTTACGGAACAAAGTTCCGTGGGCATTGCGGCCGGCCTTGCGCTTTCTGGATATCGAGTTTTTTTCTATACGTTGGCCCCTTTCGCAACCATGCGTTGTTTTGAACAGATCCGTGTTGATGTTGCCATGCAAAAAGCAGGCGTCATAATTGTGGGGGTTGGCGCTGGTTTTGGATTTGGGCAGCTGGGTCCTACGCATCACGCCATAGAGGATATAGCAATCATGCGGAGTATTCCCGGTATGACAGTTGTGTGTCCGGGGGATCCGGCAGAGACCCGCGCGGCAACAAAAGCGCTTGCGCGCATGAAGGGGCCGGCGTATCTGCGGATAGGGAAAAAGGGTGAGCCGGAGGTGCACACCGGACGTGTTTCGTTTTCACTTGGCAAGATAATTCCGGTGGAGGGCGGCGCCGGGAGCGAGTGTACGCTGTTTGGCACAGGGAATATGGTGCGTACGGCGGTTGATACCGCGGCGCTATTGCGGAACAAAGGCGTCAAAGCTGCGGTTGTCTCCGTGCCGACTGTAAAGCCGTTGGACATTGCGGGGATTGTGAGTTATGCGAACGGCGCGCGCGTTGCGGCAACGTTGGAAGAGCATTCCATTATCGGTGGACTGGGCTCTGCGGTCGCCGAAGTGCTGGCCGAGAACAATGGTACGGTTGAGAATTTTATGCGCTTCGGCGTCCATGACGTATTTACGTTCCGAGCCGGATCGCAAGAATATCTCAGACGACAGCACGGCCTTTTACCGGAACAGATTGCAGGGCGCATTTTACAAACGTTTAAAAAAAGGTAGAGTAGAGGAACTGAAATAAACCCTAAACTCTAAACAAACTCAAAGCTTAAAGTTCAAAGCGTTTTGGGTTTAAAATTTTGAGTTTGGAACTTGTTTAGAGTTTAGGGTTTGGAATTTAGAGTTTTATTGCATGCGTGTGCCTTATGCACAATCAGTCCATGGTAAGCCGGAGATAGATGCGGTAGTCGACGTGTTGCGCGGGAATACGGCCGTGGGCGCAAAAACCGCCGAATTTGAACGGCGCATTGCGCGGCTGTTTGGCAAGAAATACGGCGTGATGGTAAACTCCGGCTCCTCGGCAAACATACTTGTCGTGGAACTCATGAATCTTCCGGAAGGGTCGGAGGTAATTACGCCATCGCTTACGTTCAGCACGGTGGTGGGGCCGCTGGTGCAGCATCGGCTTACCCCCATGTTTGTGGACGTGGTGCCAGGAACATATCTTTTGAATATTGATCAGGCAGAAAAAGCCATTACCAAAAAAACGCGCGCGCTCATGGTGCCCTCGCTTCTGGGGAATGTCCCCGATCTTCCGCGTTTGCGCAACATAGCCGACGCGCATAAGCTAATTTTGGTGGAAGATTCTTGCGATACGCTTGGTGCGCGCATAAATGGGAAACCCACGGGATCGTATTCCGATATTACAACAACAAGTTTTTATGGCTCGCATATTATCAACGGCGCAGGCGGCGGCGGCATGATTATGACGCACGACAGAACACTCGCTGGTCGCGCGCAAGTACTGCGTGGCTGGGGGCGGTCCTCTTCGCTTTTGGGAGAATCGCGCGCATCGGAAAATATAAAAAAGCGGTTTGATGTGGAGGTTGACGGCATTCCGTATGACGCGAAGTTTGTGTTCAGCGAGATGGGATATAATTTTTTGCCGCTTGAATTGAGTGCGGCGTTCGGGCTCAAACAACTGGACCGCCTGCCAAAGTTTTCTGAAACGCGCCGGAAAAACTTTTCGCGTCTCCGGGATTTTTTTGAAAAATATCGCAATTTTTTCCTGCTGCCGGAAACTATGCCCGGTGTTGTAACAAACTGGCTCGCGTTTCCACTTACCATCCGTGATGAAGCGCCGTTTTCGCGGCGGGATATTTGCGCCTATCTTGAAAAAAACGATATACAGACGCGCCCCATCTTTACCGGAAATATTCTGCGCCAGCCGGCGTTTCAAACTATCCAGCATAAAAAAGCGGTAAAAGAGTATCCAGCTACCGAACACGTAATGCGCGGCGGATTCGTGGTGGGATGTCATCAGGGGCTTGACGCTAAGCAGATTGGGTATATGGAAGAAGTTTTTAGGAGGTTTTTGAAGAAATACAAATGAAACTCAAAATTCAAAATTCAAAAATCAAAACGCAAAACTGAAACTTCAAACTTAAAACTTTTAGTTTTTATTTTTGAGTTTAAGTTTTGACTTTTGCATTATGAGTTTTGGGTTATCTTTTATGTCTTTTCTTACCGACAAAATGCTCTCCGTTGTAATCCCCTGCTACAACGAAGAATCCAACATTCCGGAATTGTACCAGCGGCTTTCAAAAGTTCTTCGGGAAAGCGCGCCGCAGTACGAAATTATTTTTGTGGATAACGTCAGCCGCGACCGTACGCGCGAGCTTCTGCGGGACTTTGCAGCCCGCGACGGTCATGTAAAAGCGTTGTTTTTTGCGCGCAATTACGGTAATTCGCAGTATGGCTATTCGGCAGGCACGGAGTATGCCCGCGGGGATGCGATAATCTGGATGGAAGCCGATCTCCAAGATCCGCCGGAAGTTATTACGGAGTTTATTAAAAAATGGCAGGAAGGCTTTAAAGTAGTCTATGGCGTGCGCCCGCGTTCAACGGGTTCATTTTTCTCGCGGCTGTTCCGGCGGGGGTTTTACCGCCTATTTGATAAGCTTTCTTATCTGAATATTCCGGCTGATGCGGGAGATTTCTCGCTGCTTGACCGGCAGGTTGCGGACGTGTTTAACAAGTTGCCGGAGCGCTCGCGGTTTGTGAGGGGTATCCGCGCATGGCTGGGGTTCCGGCATACGGGCGTGGTATATAACCGCGAGGATCGAAAAGGCGGCGTTACGTCCAACCCCGGCTTTGCCAAGAATTTTTGGTGGGCGAAAAAGTTTATATTTTCATTTTCCGAAGCTCCGTTTGCGTTTATTACACGTGTTGCGTTTTGGATTGCCATATTATTTCCGTTCTTTGCCATAACATTCATTATTCTCGCATTTTTCGGCACGCTATCATGGTTTGCCGCTTTGGTGTCTATTATCGTATTATTCCTGCTCACATTTCATTCAATCGCCTTGTCATTTCTGGGGGAAGCCGTGAGTATTATGTTTGAGGAAACAAAACAGCGCCCGAAATATATTGTAGAAGAGGCGCTCAATGTTGATTTGATATAAAGCTTATCCACAGCTTTAGGGGGGGTATTTCACATTAGGTTTTATAAAAAGCTATACTAAAAAGGTGAGTCGAAACAAAACCTCTTTTATTTATTGGTTATAATTATAACGCAGACTATATGACAAATGTTTTCTCTTCGCTTTCTCGCGCTCGTCGCGAGGCGGCTATCGCGGTTGCTGTTTTTTTGGCGGCAGCGTTTTTATTTATTGGCCTTACCGTATGGGGAACTACTATTGGTACCAACATTGATGCCACCGGCACGTTGGGCGCGGCAACTAGCACGCCCTGGGGCGATTTGGCGGTTGATCAGGTTGAAGGTAAGAGTGAATTGCGTCCGGTGTTTGTGGTGGGAGACAATGCGACGGCAACGCCGGCGATCTTTGTTTCCCAAAAGGGTGTTGTTTCATTCGGATCTTCAACGCCGTCTGATTTGTTCTTGAATGTCGGCGATGTGGTTATCGGCCGCCATGGAGCTACCAGCGACTTATATGTCTCCGGCGGGCTTGGCGTGGGAGACGCTACCACAACTGATAGCGCTTTTGTGGTAGGTTCCAACTTGTTCTTGTTCGGCAATGGTAATTTGTTTGTAGGCGGTACCACGACGGATTATGGTTTTGTGGTAGAAACCAAAAAGTTTACATTCTCTACCGGGGACACAAGCACTTCCACGCTGCAAATACTGAATGAAGCAGCTGCCAACGGAGCTAACTCTTGCATAGAAATGAGTTCTGATGGTCTTATCTATCGAATAATGATCAACGGTGACGGCAATGATGTTCTGGTGGAAGCAGGCACCTGCGCAGGTGATTAATAGCTAACCCAAAGCACATTATATGATATTGAGCAGGAAAATTAATATTCCGTTTGCTTCATTGCTCGCTTTGTTTGGTATGCTTGTGTTGTTCACCGCGCGGATTGCGTTCGCCATACCGGTAAGCCAGGATGTTACCTTGAAAACTACGAACGGCGCTGACGTAACAATGCTTGCAAATTCAAGTTTTGACGAGCTTATCATCGGCGGCAATACGTTTACTTTTACGCTTTCCGGAACGCAGACAGTTAATTTGCGCGATAGCGATGCGCAGGTGATGAATACGAATGTGGATGGCGTTAAACACGTCTGCAACAGCGAGAACTCCGAGTTGACGCTAGATGCGTCAAAAGCCACGAGCTTTATTGTAACGATGGAGGGCTTTGCATGTTCCAGCGGAGGCGGCGGGGGATCCAATGCGACATCGCCTTCAACTTCAACAGATACCACTACCACAACTACTACTGATTCAACTGCTACAACAGAAGATACTACTGCAACGGACACTACCACTGCAACAGAAATAACAACGGATTCGCAGTACTTGGAAGGCGCACCGCCTCCGACAGTTCCGTTAAGACGGCCAGGTCCATTGACAGCGCCCTCTGTTATAGTTACAGCGCCCGGCCCCTTGTTCCCAGCAATAACAACGCTTTCGCGCGGCCTTACTTTTGGATCAGAAGGGAATGATGTGCGCGCGTTGCAGGAAGCGTTGGCAAGTATGAAGGATGTATATCCGGAAGGGTTGGTTACGGGTTACTACGGCGCGCTTACCAAAACCGCGGTAGCGAAGTTTCAGATGAAGTACGGTATTGTCTCTTCGTCGTCTGATCCGGGATATGGCTATGTAGGTCCCATGACGCGTGCGAAGCTCGCGGAAGTGTTTGGGAGCGCGCCTGTTGCGGGCACGTCCGCTCCGTCCGTTTCGGCAGCGCAAGCCGCGCTTACCCGTGACCTTGATCCGGGAGACTCCGGCAATGATGTAACGCAGCTTCAAGTGTATCTTGCCGCTGATGCGGAGTTGTATCCGGAAGGCAAGGTTACCGGGTACTACGGTTCCCTTACCACCGCAGCAGTTAAGCGGTTCCAGGCGCGCTATGGTATTGCGCAAGTAGGCCGCGTGGGTCCGCAGACACGGGCAAAGCTGAACGAGGTAATGGGCGGCGGCACTACAAGCCAGGAAGCGGCGCTGCAACAGCAAGTTCAGGATTTGCAATCGCTCATCAATTCTCTCCAGCAACAGATTCAATCGGTGCAATACTAAACAGCACGCGGAAAACAAAAACCCTTCCAATTCGGAGGGGCTTTTGTTGAGTTACCTTCCTTCCCGCGAGAGAATGACCCAGATGGTTTTGAGCGCTATATTCAGGTCCAGGGCGACGGACCTGTTTTTTATGTAGTAGAGATCTAACTGCAATTTCTGCATGGCGTCTTCCACGGATGCGCCGTACGGGAAATTGATTTGCGCCCAGCCGGAAAGCCCCGGGCGCACCAGGTGGCGGATCTCGTAAAACGGAATTTGCGCTTTGAGCGTCTCTATAAACTCGGGGCGTTCCGGGCGCGGCCCCACGAAACTCATCTCGCCTTTTAAAATATTTATAAGCTGCGGCAATTCGTCAAGACGGCTATTCCGAAGAAACCTGCCGGCGCGCGTTATGCGGCCGTCACCTTGCTCTGCCCATCGCGCCTTGCCGTCCTCGGCGAGACCATCGGGGGTTGAGGCGATCATGGAGCGGAATTTATAAATCGTAAAGGGAATGTCGTTTTTGCCAATTCTTTTCTGGCGGATGAATACCGGCCCGCGCGAATCCAGCTTGATGGCAAGCACAATGAAGGGAGTCATAATAAGGACGGGTAGGCAGAGCAGGAGCGCCACAAATGCATCGTAGCTTCGTTTGATTACTTCAAATACACGCTTTTCCCGCTCGCTCACGTTTTCCAAAAACCATATTTCTGATATAAGGGAAACAGGTACTTTGCCCGTCATCTGCTCGTAGAATGTGGGAAAGTCCATAAACCGTATCTTGAGCGGAAGCACGTTGTAGAGCATGCGAACGAATTCCTTGTTAGAGTGCACTTCCGCGGAGGCGACCACCAGCGATATGTTTTCATGTTGCAGGAGGCGGGGCAGTTCCGCATCAAATGGCAGTATTGGTATTCCGGAGGGAGGTAGGTTTTTCGAAGGCGACGGCTCAGCATGTACCAACGCCGCAACGCGGTAGCCAAGATGCGGATGGTTGTTAAGCGTGCGGGAGAGGGCAATAACTTCATCGGAAACGCCAAAAAATAATATGTTCGTTTTTGACGTGTTGCGGATTATGGCGCTCGCGAGCATGCGCCAGCCGATAAGCAGCCCCATGGAAAGGGCGATTACAATAAGAAGATTTGTCTTCGGCGTAATAACGAACGCGGGGACGAGATAAAACAAAAGCACGGCTAGTAAGCCTGCGGCGGCTATGGTACGCAGAATCCGTTCCTTTACCGTACGGTCCGCGCTCCATACATTTTGTTCATAGAGGCCTGCGATAAAAAAGAGGAGTATCCAGATGCCAAATACCGCCAAAAAAGGAAATTTGTGGATTTTCCACGGCTCGGCAAGGTCAATGCCGTAACGAGCTAAAAGCGTAAATGCAAGGGCGGCATAGAGAAAAAAAAGATCACCGACGGCAAGGGAAAGGGTAATAAGGCGTTTTTGAGGCATATATATCGTACGTTATGTTATTTTGCATGTCTTTACAATGTGCTATAGTTATTTCCATGAATTCCACAACGGAAAAGCTGCTGCTATGGGGAGTGCGGATCGGTGTTTTGCTGGTGTTTGCCGCGCCTCTCGTTGTCGCTCCTACTATGTTTTTCCCCTATATAACCGGAAAAAATTTCTTCTTTCGCATACTAACAGAGATCGTATTCGGTGTATGGCTGGCGCTGGCGCTGGCATTTCCTTACTACCGCCCGCGGCGCGGTATCGTGCTGTGGGCGCTCGCGGCGTTTATAGCCGTACTTACGATAGCCACTGTCTTCGGCGCGGATCCGTATCATAGTTTCTGGTCTAACTTCGAGCGGATGGAGGGACTTATAACGTATTTGCATCTCTTTGCATTGTTTTTGATGATATCATCGGTATTTCGCGCGCGTTGGGATTGGTCGCTGCTTTTTCACACATCAGTTTTTGTGAGCATCTTTGTATCGTTCTATGGATTTTTGGAAAAGACGGGAGCCGTACAAGTGCCGGGTTCCACCGGTGAGCGTATTTTCTCCAGGCTGGGCAACCCCATTTACTTTGGGGCATATCTGCTTTTTCATTTCTTTATCCTTGGCATCTTATGTTCCTGGACGCGCAATGTCTGGCTTCGCGCGGGATACAGCGTTATTTTTCTTTTCCAATTGTATCTCTTTCTATTCACCGAAACACGCGGGGCGCTTCTGGGGTTTTTCGCGGGCGCATGTGTTACCCTTCTTCTTTTTGTGTTTCTTTCTGAAAGCCGGCGCGTGCGTCTGGCGGGCGGCGCAGTACTTGCAAGTGGACTCATGCTTGCCGGCGCCTTGTTTCTCTTTCGTGAAAGCGCATTTATCCAATCAAACGCGCTTTTGGCTCGGATGGCGGACATTCGTCCCGCATCGGGGACGGCACAATCGCGCTTTATGATATGGGGCATCGCATGGGATGGACTTAAAGAGCGTCCCCTATTGGGATGGGGTCCGGGGAATTTCATTATTCCGTATGCGAAATACTATAATCCGGATTTGTTTGGCAACGAGCCGTGGTTTGACCGTGTGCATAATATGCATTTTGAATGGCTGATTGCCGGCGGCATGTTGGGGTTTGCCGCGTATCTGGCGCTTTTGACAGCAAGCGCTATTGTCATCTGGCAACTGTGGCGCCGCCATGTGTTTGATACGGCGCAGGCGGCGCTGACGGCTGGATTTTTCGCCGCGTATTTGGCGCAAAACACATTTGTGTTTGACACTATTGTAACGTACCTTTTTCTGGTGTTGTTTCTGGCGTTTTTGCAAAGTATGCGCGCACCGGCTGATATGCAGCATACGTATGCGCCGATTCATCAAAAGCTTGTTGCAGGCATGGTGATAATGGTTCTCGCAATCGGCGCCGCGTACATTGCAAATGCCGCTCCCATGCGCGTGGCGCGCGGCATTATAGAAATGCTGGGCGAGACGTCGCGGCCGGGCACAACAGTACTGAGCGTCAATTCTAAATTTGACACCGTTCTCCGGGAAGGCACGTTCGGCGTTACCGAAGCGCGGGAACGTTATGTGGATGTTGTGTTTCAGGCAAGCCGTACCAAAGGGATCGGTCAGCAGGATTTTACCATGCTAGTTTCAAAAGGTATTGAGGAATTAAAGAAAGAGACTGACGGGCGTCCGCATGCGGTTCGCGAGATTATTACATTAGGAAAGCTCTACCAGCTTCATTTTGTTGCTACGGGAGATGAGCGCAGCAGGGATGCATCGCTTGCCGCGTACAACGAAGCGCGAAAGTTGGCGCCTCATTACCCGCCGGTGTATATAGGCACGGCGGAAACCTATTTGGCGGCGCAGGATCCAAAGAATGCGGCTGAAGTAATGGATAGTATTTATGGAGAGATGACGCGGCCTACGCCGTTTATCTACAGTCTTCTTTCCGTGAGTATACTGGCAGGCGATTATGAGAAGGCGACGCGGCAGGTTGCGCAATATATCAGTATGGGGAATACGCCAAATTTCCCCGGTGCGGCACCCTTTGAGCAGGAAAAACTCGCGCTTGTTATCCAACGCGCTCTTGCCGTGAATGGAGATGCGGCCGGACGCAGACAATTTATGGATTCCTTGCAGCCAACGCTGGATGCGGCAACAAATATTGATTTATTGCTTGCCACGGCAAATATGGAAGCGGAATTGGGACGCAAGGAACGGGCGCGCGGCTATGCGGAACGGGTTCTTGCGGCAGACCCGGCGCGCGCGCCAGAAGTAGAAGAATTTTTACGCTCACTTGATGATTCGTAATATACTATTTTGGATTCTCGCGGCCGTTTTTATTCTTATCCCGCTTCTCGTGTGGCGCGGAGTGTTTTTTCCGTACACATTTATAAAAACAATCGCATTTTACATACTTGTTGATGCGGCGCTATTGGCGTGGTTTTTGTTGGCGTTCTCAAAGCCGGAGTACCGGCTGCGCGTTTCTTGGATTGCCGGCGCTGTTGTGTTATTTCTTGGCATTCTCGGCATCACGGCGCTTACTGGCGTGGATACCGGAAAAAGCATCTGGTCGGATACGGAACGCATGTTTGGCTTGATAACGTGGCTGCATCTCGGCGCGCTGTTTTTCATACTTTCCTCCGCGGCTCTCCGCGAGCGGGAATGGGATATCCTCTTTCATTGCGCGGCGGGAACGGGGTTACTTGTTGCAATTCATGCCGTCTGGCAGGGGCTTACCGCGCCAGATTTAGCAGTTGCCACCATAGGGAATGCGGCGTATCTCTCTTCGTATCTTGTCCCAGTATTTTTTCTTGCACTCTTTCTTTTGTTTCGGGAGCAGAAATTCTCCGCGCGCGCATGGATGTATGGCGCGGCTGCGTTGCTTATGCTGTTTGCTCTTGTGTTTACCGAAGCGCGGGCAGGTATTGTGGGGCTGGGAACGGGATTGTTCGCGAGTCTTATTTTATTTTTAATTTTCGGAGAAAAGACGGGAAACACGCTTTCATTTTCAAACGTGAAGCTCAAGCGGATTGCGGGCGCGGTTTTGGTGATTGGTGTGCTGGGCGCCGCAGTTCTTTTCATGGCCCCGCAAGTTTCGCAGAAAATTTTGCCTGGGCGGCTTCAGAGTCTTTTTGATTTTACTATTGAGGAACGGACTGCATCGGGGCGCATTCTGGCCTGGCGCGTGGCATGGGAAGGCTGGAGTGAACGCTTGATGGTGGGGTGGGGACCCGAAAATTTCAATGTTCTCTTTGACGCGCATTATGACCCCGCGCTCTATACGGTGGAGCCGTGGTTTGATCGCGCGCACAATGTTGTTTTTGATGTGGGATCGACCTCCGGCGTTTTAGGTCTGCTTGCGTATCTGGGCATGTTCGGCGCAGCCGGCTTTCTGGCAGCGCGATCATGGAAACGGGGAAGTATGCCGTTTTGGAGCATGGCTCTGCTGATCTCTTTGCTGATTGCGCATCTTGCGCAGAACATGTTTACGTTTGATACGCTCACATCGTTCATGATTATTATATTTGTGTTCGGGTATATAGATGCACAAGAACACAACGCGCCGCGTCTTGGTTACACAGGAACGCGCAATGACAACAATACTCCGGGTATGCCGAACCGGGCTATCCACACTGCCTTCGGCGCGTGTAGAGCTCGGTTAGTCACAACCCTGCACCTATTTCGTAATTCACAGAAACATGCGTTTATATACTGGATCCCCGCATGCGCGGGAACGCTAATTTTGCTCTATGCGATAGCGCTCAAGCCGCTTCTTGCGAACACGGCGGCGCACAGAGGATGGGAGTTGCTGCGTACCGGCGGCGGCGATGCGGCGGCGATTTCTCAATTTGAAAAAAGCATCTCCCATGGCACGCAGTATTCCATAGATGCGCGGCGGTTTGCGGCCGAGTATGTGTTTGAGTTCCTAAAACAGGGCGGCAGCAGGCCGGATGCATCGCTTACACGGCTTATGGCGTATGCAATAGAAAAAATGGATGAGAATATCGCGGCCGATCCCCGAAACGTAAAATGGGTGATGTACCGGGGGCAGTTGTACAGTTTAATGGCGCAGAAATTTGACGCCGCGCTTGCCCGCAAAGCGGAAGAGGATTTTCTCCGCGCGAAAGAAATGTCCCCCGGGCGGCCACAGATTTACTTGGAGCTTGCCCAAGCGCGCAAGGTGCAGGGTGATGTTGCGGGAGCTTGGGAATATCTTGATTATATATTGCAGACGTTGCCAGAATTTGAATTTGGTCATCTCAATGCCGCGGTACTTGCTATAGAAACCGGCAATGAGGAGCGCGAAAAAATTCAAAAAGAGTGGTTTCAAATGCATGGCGGCCTTCGACAGGAAGGATTGCGCGATGCGTATTATAAGCGGGAGCGGTTTTCTGACGCCGTGCGCGTACAGGAGGAAATTGTCCGGGCTATTGAATCGGGTCCGAGCGAGTTGACGCCGCGGCAGCGGGCGGTATACTATGCGCATCTGGCGGCGTTATATCAAAAAGCGGGAGAGACGGAACATGCGCGGGAAGCGGCAAGGAAGGTGTTACAGCTTGATCCGGGGAGGAAGAGTGAAGTGGATGCTTTTTTGGAAACACTATAACAAATTATTCTAATTACCCTAATTGACCTAATTATTCTAAGGAAATCCCAATGACCGAATGACTTAAATCACAAAAGAAATTATGTTGATGATTGGGTATTGGAATTTTGGCATTCCTTAGGTCAATTAGAATAATTAGAGCAATTAGAATAATTTTTGAGTAATAATTTTTAATGGGACCCAAAATAAAAATCGGTATCGCGGGTATCGGCATGGTCGGAAGCCAGCTCAAGCGGTATTTCGAAGAAGCGCGCGGGTATGCGCGCGGCGGGGATTTGTTTGTGTACGACAAAGATCCTGCAAAGAAGATGCGCGATAATCTTGATGCGGCGGATGTCGTGTTTCTATGCCTGCCGACGCCCGCTTCAAAGCAGGATGGCGCGTGTGACACGTCGGCCATTGAGAGTGTGATAAAGATATTTACGGGCGGCAAGGTGATAGTGGTAAAATCCACGGTGCCGCCGGGGACGACCGAACGCCTGCAGAAAGAATATCCGCAGCACATGCTGTTGTTTAATCCGGAATTTCTTACGGAATCCCGCGCGTGGGAAGATACCATCCGGCCGGACCGGCAGGTGGTGGGATTTACCGCTTCTTCCAAAAGCCATGCGTTACCGATTCTCACCATGCTTCCGCAGGCGTTTTTTTCTTCGCCCGGCACGCTCGGCACGTATAATTTCGTCCGTATTACTGCCACGGAAGCCGAGATGGGAAAATACGCTAGCAACGTCTTCGGCGCATTGAAGGTAAGTTACGCCAATATGCTTGCGGATATATGCGAGGCGGCTCAACGGCCGCTTGCAAAAGATGGTATAGCGGCTGCCGTTGACTACCGCAATGTGCGCGGCATACTTGCCCACGACAGCCGCATTGGGGACGCATGGCTGGACGTAGAGCACAACCTCTACCGCGGATTTGGCGGCGCGTGCTTTCCAAAAGATGTCAGCGCGTTTCGCGCGCAGGCAAAAGCGTTATTGAAACAAACACCCCGCAGGGATCCGATGCGTAAGCGTTTTGAGAAGCTGGTGAAATTTCTGGATGCATTATGGGAATATAATGAAGCGCTATTGCAAACACAGGGGCTTACCGTGGAAGATGTGAGCGTGCATGATCGGGAATGGATAGAACGAAAGATAAAAGGAAAAGGGAAAAAGGTAAAAGAACTATGAGAACGATTTTGGTAACCGGCTGCGCCGGCTTTATCGGCAGCCATTTGTGCGATTATATTTTGGAGCATGAAGATTGCCGTATAATCGGCATAGATAATCTGCTTACGGGCAGCAAAAAGAATATTGCGCATCTAGTAGAGAATGAAAGATTCCGGTTTCTTCAAAAAGATATTGTTGACCCGGTATACTTTGAAGAAGAAGCAATAGACCGGGTTTATAATCTGGCATGTCCCGCCTCCCCGATCCACTATCAGGCAAATCCCATACGGACGATCAAAGTAAATACTATCGGCGTCATTACTATGCTCGGGCTTGCAAAAAAGCACGGGGCGCGGATTTTGCAGGCGTCTACTTCGGAAGTGTATGGAGATCCGCTTGTCCATCCACAAACGGAGAGTTACAACGGTAACGTGAATCCAATCGGACAGCGGGCGTGTTACGATGAGGGGAAGAGAATTGCGGAAGCGCTGTTTTTTGAATATCACCGGAATCATGGCGTGGACATCCGGGTGGCCAGAATTTTTAACACCTACGGACCGCGGATGGCGCAAAATGACGGCCGGGTGGTATCCAATTTCATTGTGCAGGCGCTGCGCGGCGAGGATATAACGATCTATGGAGATGGCCGGCAAACGCGCTCGTTTTGTTATGTTTCTGATATGAGGGACGGTCTCTGCCGTCTCATGAACAGCAGGTATGTCGGACCAGTGAATATGGGTAATCCGGAAGAGCTTGCTATAGTGGAGATTGCGGAGAAAATCGTTTCTCTAACCGGATCCAAGTCAAACATTATGTTTAAGGAATTGCCCGAAGACGATCCGCGCCGCCGAAAGCCGGACATTGCGCTCGCAAAGGAGAAACTGCAATGGCAGCCGTCAGTTTCATTGGATGAAGGGTTGCAGAAAACAATAGAATATTTTAAAAATGCGCTTTATTGACAGTGAATTACGAAATGCGGCAAGGAATGTAACTAGTTGGGCTCTACACACACCAAAGGTGTTGTGGATAGCCCGGCTCGGCACATTCAAGATGTCAAATAATACATTTCGTAATTCAAAGAAAGATATTTTGTAATTCACGGTTATTGATATATGGCCAGATCCATTTTAGTTACCGGCTGCGCCGGATTCATAGGGAGTAATTTTACCAAAGAATTTAGGAAACGATTTCCAAAAATCAATGGTATCGGCATTGACGATTTCTCCACGGGACGCAAGGAGCTGCTTGATCCTGCCGCGCGTTTTTATGAAGGGTCCATATTGGACGAGGAACTCATAGAGCGCATATTCTCGCGGCATAAGCCCGCGTACGTGTTTCACTTCGCCGCGATCCCGCGCGTATCATATTCAGTGGAGTATCCGCGCCGCACCAGCGAAGTTAATATCGTAGGAACCGTGGCTCTATTGGAAGCTTCAAAAAAGCATAAGGTTAAACGATTTATATATTCTTCTTCCTCTTCCGTATACGGTGGCGCTAAAAAACTGCCGACGAAGGAGTCGGAGAATAATCCTTGTCCCAAGTCGCCGTATGCGCTGCAGAAATACGCGGGTGAGTCGTTTTGCGGCATGTTTAGCGAATTACACGGTCTTGATACCGTATGCCTTCGCTATTTTAATGTTTTCGGGCCGGGCCAATACGGAGATTCTTCCTACTCAACCGTTATTTCAGCTTTGTTGGAAGCATTGTATTTCCCCAAAAAGAAAAAAGCATTTCTTGAGGGTGATGGCAACCAGTCAAGGGATTTTTGTTATGTAGACAATGTAGTGTTTGCTAACATATTGGCAATGGAGTCAAAAAAGAAGCTGCGGGGCGAGGCATGCAACGTTGGGCACGGCGAGCGCAGAAACGTAAACGAAGTAAAAAAACTGCTAGAGGCGTATACCGGCCGAAAAATTGACGCAGAGAAGCGCCCGCCGAGGCAGGGTGATGTACGTCATACGCATGCGGATATTTCCAGAGCAAAAGAATTGCTTGGTTATGAGCCGCATATATCATTTGAAGAAGGATTAAAACGGACGGTTGCGTGGTTTGAGAACCGGAGGGTGTAGAGCATGGTATACACGGCTGTTCTTGACTTTTTTGTATCAATGCGTATAATAGGAATATCTACATCGCACATAGTCCCGGTTTCACCGGGATTTTGTGTTGAAATGCTTGCTTACGCAGAGTTCTGAATGGTTGTTCTCTAATCCAATCTTATCTGTTACTATATCTATGGGATCGGCGGCAGTACCCACATTGATGTAGATTGGGGTCTTACTCCGCCGGTTCCTTCAAAGTCCCGCTTTCTGCGGGATTTTGATATTATAAGAATATGACGCTTATTCAAGAAAATATTTCCTTGGCGCCTTATACCCATCTTAAAGTAGGCGGACCTGCTCGTTTTTTTGCTGAAGTAAAGTCGCAACGCGAATTGCAAGAAGTCGTTGCATGGGCGGCGGAGCAGCAGATTCCTGTTGCGGTGCTGGGCGCGGGTTCCAATGTTCTTGTGTCCGATGCCGGTTTTGGCGGCTTAGTTATACGCATGCGCCTGAATGGCATTTCGCTTGAAGGCGATGCGCTGCGCGCCGGCGCTGGCGTGTCCATGGCGCAGGCGGCATTATTTGCATTGGAACATAATCGTTCCGGTTTTGAGTGGGCTGTAGGCATTCCCGGAACAATCGGCGGCTCGGTGTATGGCAACGCGGGCTGTTTCGGCGGCGAGATAAAAGATGTAATTGAATCAGTTAAAGTATTTGATATTCCTCGAGTTACGAGTTACGAGTTACGAGTTACAGAATGTAAATTTGCTTACCGTGAAAGTATTTTCAAAAGAAATAAGGACTTCATTATTCTTGGGGCTACTTTGAAGCTCAAGCGCATCTCCGATAAAGAAAAGAAGGAGCGACAGGCATGGATCAAGCAGATGATGCGCGAACGTGTTGCCGAGCAGGCAATCGGCGCGCGCACGATGGGCAGCACGTTCAAGGGTATTCCTATTACAAATGAAACCATATCGCTTATGCAATCGCATGATGCGCGGTTTCAAAAAGGTGATACTTCGTGCTGGATGTTTGAAAACCGCGCCCGCATGCTTTCCGCCGGTTTTCTTATTGAACAAGCCGGCTTGAAAGGAAAAAAGATAGGCGGCGTTTCTGTTTCATTAAAGCACGCGAATTTTTTGGTGAACGATGGCGCCGCAACGGCGGAACACGTTGCAATGCTTATTGCGTTACTAAAAGAAAGAGTGCACAGAAAATTTGGAATCATGCTTGAAGAAGAGATACAATATTTATCCACACCTTTCGCATAAAAATAATTTTTTTAATTTTTATTTATGTAATAATACATATAAGCTGTGAAAATTATTTTCAAAAAATATTTTTGCAGTAAAAATTTAGTAAGTTTCACAAAGGTCGATTTAAACAATGTTCTCTATAAGAATTTCCAAACCATGGCAAAGAAAAGAAAGGCTGCTAAGAAGACAGCGAAGAAGACGGCAAAGAAGCGCCGCCGCTAGTCTCCTTGGAAACCTCCTGCCTAAGCGGGGGGTTTTATTTTACGGCGGGGATGATACCATTACAGTATGAAAACAACAATCAAATCAAAGAACGTTGCGTTTTCGGATGCCATGAAAGTATATGCAGAGGAGAAGCTTGTATTTCCGCTGCAAAAAGTGCTGGGAAACATAAATACGCTGGCTTCTGCTTTAGCCATTGAGGTGGGGAAAGAGTCGCGACACCATCGGAAAGGACTGGTATGGGATGCGGAGGCAACGCTGCGCATGGGGCGCAACGTGCTGCGGGCGGAGGCGCGCGGCGAGACGTTTCAGGAAGCGGTTGATATTCTACAGAATGAAATAACGCGGGAAGTTAAAAAACTAAAGGGAAAACGAAGCGCCGGTATCATAAAAGGCGCGCGGCAGGCAAAAAAGAATGCAACAGTGGCAAAAGCAGCACGTTTTTTCCGAAAGGGAAGAATCCGCGAAGAAGGGAAATAAAAAAAGGTCCTCCGATGCTCGTCGGAGGATGATTTTGGTGTTATGCTGGCTGTTGCATTGTTGAGCAATGAATGGTTCCTAGCCCAAGCACATAGTCACGGCAATAGATACCGATGACTTTGCGGTCGGGGAAGCATTCTTTGATAATGGATATCACAACGGAATCCATGTTATCGTTAAATACGCAAACGAGCACAACTTCATTCGCGACATAGAAATTGCAGTAACTTGCAGGAAGCCGCTCTCCATTGTAATACACAGGCGACGGCATGGGAATTTGGCACACCGTAAGACCCGCGTCATGGAGAATTTCGAGATTCTTCGCAAGGACAGCATGGTTTGGATCTGCGGTATTGTGTTCTATGGCGGCAAGTACGGTGTTCGGTCCCACAAACCGCGCAACGTCATCAATATGGCCATGCGTGTCGTCGCTTTCTATACCGCCTTCGAGCCAGATGACGCGGTTAATTCCCAGATAGTGTTCAAAGAGATACTCATACCCCTCGCGTGTTATATCGGCGTTTCGTTCTTGCACTTTTGAAAGCAGGCATTCTTTGGTAGCCATGAGCATGCCTGCACCATTGACATCAATCGCGCCGCCTTCCAGCACCACCCGGTTACCGCAATACTCTGCTGTAACAACCGGCAGGGTGTTCGCAAAATGGCAAATTCTTGCCGCTACGCGCGCGTCTTGCTTGTGGTTTTTATATTTTGACCAGCCATTGAATTGAAACAGGATGGCGGCAGTTTCGGTAAAAATAGGCGCGGTATCTCGTACCCACGAACGGTCGGTGGGGAAATTATAGAGCGCGATATTGAGATAATCCAAAGCGTGATTCTCGCGAAGTATCGCGACACACCGATCTTCATGTTTTGTAGAAACGAGAATGTTTACCGGTTCGTGTTCTGAAAGAACACGTACGATCTCAACCCACGTTTGTAAGGCCGCTTCGTATTTTCCGGGCCAGTCCCCCCTATTATGCGGGAATGCCATCCATGTTGCTTTGTGCGGTTCCCATTCTGCGGGCATGCGAGTAGCCATACTATTCTCCTTCTTAAAGATGATCTGGATATATTCATAGCATCTCGGCGAGTATTTGAAAAGAAAAGAGCCGCATGGGTGCGGCTCGGGAGAGTTATATAATGTTGGCGACTATTTTTAACAGACTTTCCTTTAGGAGATTTCGCCGATCATAGAGTCGTAGTTGTGGTTTTGGCGTCAACGTGTCTATGAGAGCTTTTATAATAAAGGGCATGAACATAGAGTAATCTCCTGGTACGCTCACGGTAGTTCCTTCATATGTTTCTTGATTGACTTTTCCCCATGTTACCGCTTCAGCAGGAGGGCAAGAAGTAAGACTGCCATCGGTTTCAGGAGAAGAAACAATCTGCACATCGTAATCATACCCGCGTACGTCGGGAATCCCAAATATTTGAGAAAGAGCGGGTTCCGGCTGAAGAATGTAATTTTTATTTGCGCCACCTCCTCCTAAGAATGCGCAAAAACCCGATATTTCTTTACTGTGAAGTCCCCAGTAATGATATGCGCATGCTTCAAAAACATCTTCTTCCAGGTTGTAGCGAAAACGATATGGTTGGGTGAAGGATGTCTTGCCGAGCGCCCACATTTTTACATGTTCCAAAAATACACTTCCGTCTGCTGGCGCGGCGATAAATACAGGTATACCGTGCCGGGCACATGTGCTCAGAAGGCCCGGTCGCGCTTCAATTTCTTTTTCGCGCTTTCCAAATTCCACTCCCAACTCATAGTTTCGTTCCGTAGTAGTCATGCTTTTCTGAAACTGCGGCTTCTCGAGGATCGTATTGAGAAATGCATCTGTTTCATAGAGGAGTTCTTCGGCGAAACCGGTATTAGTAACGCGAATGATTCCTGCGTTCCGGTGAGCGCTGTCATTACCATGCATATGTACTTCCCGAATAGGACGCTCTGTAAATCTGCGTACAAGGTCGTGTGCATCATGGTAGCAAACTGCGTCTGCGGCAGCTATGTAAGCAACCCATCCAGTCTCAAGAAGTGGATTAAGCCAAATTCGGTGCGCGTCTGATACGGTAATAGGTCCCGCAAACGATATCACGAGCCGCGCGTTGTTTTGGATTGCCATCGAGGAAATGGTATAGAATTTACGAAGAAGCGCGCCGCCAAAGGCAGGAAAACAATGGCGAAAAATATCATCAAGAGTGCCGCACTCTGTTACTGGTTTGCCAGTAATGGGTTTTCCCATTAATTTTTCCGTCGCGGAATTTTGTGTGTCAAAGGATGATGGCATGGGGGAGCCGCACGGATATGTTTTCATTGTAACCTCCTCAAAGAATAAACTTCTTGCATTATGCACGGGTTTGCGTATTGCGTCAACCAGCCGAATATGCCATAACACTATCTATGACCGCGTCAAAATTGGTGAAGCAGTCCTGGAAGCTTGGTAACCGCGAAGTGGGTACCGATATGTTTGACGTCAACAAGGACGGCGATCTTATCATCCGTGAAGGGCATTATCAGTACAACGTGCATGATCTGGCGCGCAAATTCGGCTCGTCGCTGGAGATATTTATGCCATTCGTAATAGAGGAGCGTCTCAACAAGCTTTACGAACTATTCAACGGACACATCAAACGCACGGGTTACAAGGGAAAATTTTTTTACCACTATCCCATGAAAGTAAATCAGAATAAAGAGGCGGTTCTGCCGCTGGTGTCGGAAGGGGCGCATCTGGAAGTAGGGTCGGTAAACGAGCTTACGCTGGTGCGGAAACTGTGGGAAGGGGATGCTGTGCATCAGAACATCCGCGTGCTTTGCAACGGCCCCAAAACGCGCGCGTATGTTGACTTGATATTCCGCATGTGGGAAAAACAGCTGCGCATTGTGCCCATTATTGAGGACTTACAGGAACTTGATTTGTTTAAGGAATTCCGCGGAGATGTAGGCATTCGCATCAATCTGGAAACAAAAGTAAAATCGCACTGGGACAAAAAGGCAGACCGGTTCGGACTTACGGCGGAAGAGTTGTTGGAGCTCGGAAAGATACGGAATTTTAAGATACTTCATTATCATATTGGGTCGCAGATTGAGCGGGGAGAGGATATTATACGGGCGCTCAAAGAAGCGTTTGACGTGTATAAAAAATTGCGTGCGGTGCATCCGGCGCTGGATACCATAGACCTAGGGGGCGGCTTCGCCGTGCCGTATGAAAAAAAACGGCTCTATAGCGCGGATGCCGTTTCTGGGCGGATTGTGCAGACCCTAAAAAGGCTTGCCGATGATGCTGGCATACCGCATCCGCATATCATAGTGGAATGGGGACGGCACGTGATAGCGCCGGCGCAAATTACGGTGTTTAAAATAGTCTCTTCCAAGGAAGTTCCTAAGGGGTTGGCGCGGTTTTGGTACATTATAGATGGGAGTTTTATGAACGATTTACTAGACACGTGGGCGCTGCATCAAAAGTGGCATATCGTGCCGGCGAATATTATGGATGCCAAAAAGAAAAACCGCGTCTGGCTTGCCGGCCTCTCGTGCGACTCGGACGATAAATATACCGCACGCGATGGCTATGTGCTCTTGCCACGGTTGGAGAATCTGGATCACGGGGAAGATTTATATATCGCTATTTTTGACACAGCGGCTTACCAAGACGCGTTCGCCTCGCACCATTGCCTGCTGTCTTCGCCGCTTAAGATAGTAATCCAAAACGGCATTGTAACCGTTGCCCGCAAACGTGAGACGGCCGAAGATATCGGGAAACTATTCGGATGGTGATGCTCATAAAACCTTACTCATGTCAAACACTTAGTGTTTGACAGTCCCGTAGAGGTTACGGACTTTACGCCGGAAAAACCTGTTTGATCAGCAATCTGCTCGCAATCAAAACGACTCTCTTGTCTAAATTTGGGATTCGATGAATTATGCAACTATTCCCACAGGCCATAAGAGCGAGCCAGTGTTTCGGAACCGGGAATATCCTTCCTTTCAGTTGATTTTTTATCCGGCTATACTATAATGAAAGTATAAAATCAAGAATATGAAACTCAACATCTATTCTCTCAAACACGTGCTTTATCACGGCGATGCGATGAGTATCAATTGTAAAACCGCTTCCGGTGAGATTACCGTGTTGGATCATCATCGGCCGCTTATTTCCACGCTTGTGTCCAGCGTGGTGAAAGTTACGGACGCAAAGCATCAAGACCATTATTTTAAAATTGCCTCCGGCTTTCTCGAAGTGGAGGATTCCAATATGGCGCGCATGCTTGTAGATGAGTCCACTGGCGCGTAGGACACTTTGTAAGAAAATTCTATTCTATCAAAAATACGCATATGCGAATAATTGATAGAATAGAATTATTCCTATAAATCACGATCGTGTTTCTTAAAACATATTACAAAATATCTTTATTGAGCTTTCATAAACAGCTTAACATGGTCGTCTTCTCAAAAATGCTTTAAAATAGGCATTTTACGGGGCATGCGCCTGTTAAGTGAATAGTGAAAGGTCAATAGTATTAAAACCAAGCAAATTTTGTGATAGAATACGCCCATGACGGAGCATCATGTAGACTATCTGATCATCGGCGGGGGCATTGCGGGCACTACGGCCGCAGAAGCGATTCGCGCTCACGATTTGGACGGTCGGATTGCCATTATCAGCAAAGAGCCGTATGAATTGTATTCCCGGGTATTGCTGCCGAAATATATTGAAGGCGCCATTGCGCGCGAGCAGGTATTTCTGCGCAAGCCGGATGATTACTACAAGCGCAATATCAGCTTATTTATCGGAGAAGAGGCAACAGTCGTTGACGGTGAGCGCAAGGAAGTGCGCACGCGAAACGGAACGCTGTTTTTTTATAAGCAGCTTTTGATATCCGCGGGCGGGCGGGTAAGGCCGTGGCGCGCGGAAGGTTCCGATGCGGTACCAGTGTCTCGCTTGCAAACTATCGATGACGCGGACAAGCTGCGAGAGCAGTTAGGCGGAATTACGCCGCGCGAAGTGCTTATTGTCGGGGCGGGGTTCATTACGTTGGAACTCTTGAGTGCTTTAGTGCCGCGGCGTATTTCCGCGCGCATTCTAATGCCGGAACAGCGGTATTGGGAGAAATATCTGGATGAGAAAGGGAGCGCGTTTTTGGAAACATTTCTTGAACGGACTCAAAGCGTTTCTTTGCAGCGCGGCGAGAGTATTACTTTTTTACGGCCTAAGAAGGAAGGCAATGGTAGTATCGTATATACGAGCCATGGCAATGAGTTTGAGGCAGGTACGGTCGCCGTAGGCATGGGGTTGCAGCGGGAAATAGAGCCATTTACCGGCATAGGCATAGAAGTAGATCGCGGTTTGAAGTCGAATGAGTTTTTGGAAACGGCTGTAAACGACATATGGGTGGCGGGTGACATTGCCGAGCAGTTCCATCCGGTTTTTCAAAAGCACATGCTTATTGGTAACTGGAATAACGCTTTTTTGCAGGGGCGGACAGCCGGCATAAATATGGCGATGCGGCAATTGAAAAGCGGCAGCGAGCAGCGTCATTCCACCATTCCTCTGTACGCAATTGACGTTGCCGGGCTGCATATCGCGTTTATTGGCGATGTATTTCCAAATGGCGAGGAAGCGCAGGGACGGTCCTATGTTGCACGATTCCAAAACGATATATTTTATGAGCGTTTCAGTATAGAAGATGGGCGGCTTGTCGGCGCCGTTCTTATGAACAAATTTGAAGACCGCCGCGTTGTAGAGCGGCTTATTCGGGAAAAGGTGGATGTAGCGCCGTACCTTTCGATATTTAGTGACAGTATGGCGGATTTGGCGGAGCAAATTGTATAGTAAACTTAAAAGTTAAAACGCGAAAGTCAAAACTACAACTTAAAACTCAAAACTAAAAAAGTTTAATGGTTTTGCATTTCAGTTTTGAGTTTTGAGTTTGCAGGTTTTATCAAAAAAATGTGCAAATAAAAAGCAAGGTGAGAACAGGAATTATAGGGGTCGGTATGAGCGTCTTGGCGGCCGGTTTTGCATTTGGGGTGTTGTGGGGATTCGGGCATATATCGCCTCTGGAATCATATCCGCCTGGCACTGAGGAACAGACGCTTCCCGCTGCGGAAGAATCTAATTTCCTGCCGGCGGCGAAGTCACAAGTTGCGGCTCCGCCTCCTCCCGCGCATCTCTCCACTCCGTCGCCTTTGCGCGCAATTTATATGACAAGCTGGGTTGCCGGCACGCCGTCGTTCCGCGCAGAGCTTGTGGCGTTTGCCGATGCATCCGAGATAAATGCTTTTGTGATTGACGTCAAGGATTATTCGGGCAAGGTTGCGTTTCAGACGGGCAATTCCTTTATAGAAGCGGTCGGATCAGAAGAAAACCGCGTGCCTGATATGCGCGCGTTTGTGGAAGAGCTTCACGCGCGCAATATCTATGCCGTTGCGCGCATTAGCGTGTTTCAGGATCCGCATCTGGCACAGCATTGGCCTCATCTTGCCGTGCAAAAAAACGACGGCAGCGTCTGGAAAGACCGCAAGGGACTCTCATGGGTTGACCCTGCTTCCCGCGAGGTATGGGAATATACGGCGCAGGTGGCGCGCGCGGCGGAAGCGGCGGGATTTGACGAATTGAATTTTGACTATATTCGTTTTCCTTCCGACGGCAATATGGCCAACATTCAGTTTCCCGTGTGGGACGGCATCAAGTCGCGCGCGGATGTTATGGAAGATTTTTTTGCGTACCTTCATGAAGAACTTTCCGGTCTTCCCGTACCTATCTCGCTGGATCTTTTTGGTATGACCATGACGAACACGGACGATTTGAATATCGGGCAGGTTCTGGAGAAAGCCGCACCCCACGCCGACTATATTGCTCCCATGGTGTATCCTTCGCATTATCCGCCGACCTGGCATGGCATTGCCAATCCCGCCGCGCATCCGTATGAAGTAATATATTATGCCATGTCTGAAGGCGAGCGGCGGCTGGACGTGCTGCGCTCTTTAACCGCAAGCTCAACGTCGCCGTTGTATGGCAAAGAAATCGCGCAACTGCGTCCCTGGATTCAGGATTTTGATCTGGGAGCGGATTATACGGCGGATATGATCCAAAAACAAAAACAGGCGGTGTATGATGCGGGGCTGGATTCGTGGATGGCTTGGGATCCAAAGAATATTTATACGAAAGAGGCGTACTATGAATAAATGCAAAGTTAAAAGTGCAAAGTTCAAAATTTTGGTGTTCGCTTCGCTCAAGGATTATACACATTCATTCCGGCGCAGCCGGAATACCAACACTTTGAACTTTAAACTTTGAACTTTTAATTTTTATAATGTTGTCACAGAAGCGACTTTATCCTTCTGCTCCAACCGCATAATGCGCACTCCCTGTGTTGCGCGTCCCAGAGATGGAATGTCTTTGAGCGGCGTGCGAATAATCTGTCCTTTGGCGGAGACGGCGATAAGATCTTCTTCATCGGGGAGAATAATGCGCGCGGATACTATTGTGCCTGTTTTTGTGGTTACGTTCATGGTTTTAATGCCGGACCCGCCTCGCTGCTGCACTTTATATTCTTTTATGTTCGTTTTTTTACCGTAGCCTTGTTCGGCTATAACCAAAAGCTCGCCGGGCGTCCCTTTCTGCACGACATCCGCGCCAACCACGGCGTCATTGGCTTTGAGACGCATGGCGCGCACGCCAGTGGATGCGCGACCCATCGGACGCACATCGCGCTCGCGGAACCGGATGCTCAAACCCTGGCGCGTCGCCAGCGTTATATCTTCATCGGCGCCCGCCATGCGCACCCATCCCAATCGGTCGCCTTTTTGGAGTTTAATGGCAATAATGCCGCTTCTGCGCACGTCGGCAAATTGAGCGGCCTCCGTTTTTTTGATAACGCCGCGCTCGGTCGCCATAACCAGGTACAGGTCGCTGCGTTCGCCGGATGGTGGGCTTTTCGGTACAGGCAGTATGGATGTTACGCGCTCGTCGGACGCAAGAGGAAGAAAATTCGCGACTGCTTTCCCTTTGGAGACGCGCTTGCCTTCGGGAAGCTCATACGCGCGGGTTTGATACGCTTTGCCAAGCGAGGTGAAGAACAGAAGATTGTCGTGTGTATGCACGGTGACAAACTGATCCACTACGTCTTCTTCTTTCGTCATAATGCCGATAATGCCTTTGCCGCCCCGCCGCTGCATGCGGTATTCTTCCGGATTGACGCGCTTGATGTAGCCGCCTTTCGTTAGAATTACTGCCGCCTCTTCTTCCGGCACCAAGTCCTCCACGGATATGGATTTTGCGGCGCTTGCCACTACGCGCGTTCGGCGCCCTTCGGGATAGAGTTTCCGTATCTCGTCGGTTTCTTCCGTAATAATGCCGAGAATTTTTTTCGGGTTTGCAAGGATGCTTTTTAATTCTGCAATCAGCTTTTGCTTTTCCTTGAGTTCGTCTTCAATTTTTTTCCTTTCCAGGCCGGCAAGCGTCTGCAGCCGCATTTCCAAAATGGCGGTTGCCTGGATTGGCGTAAGCTTGAATTTCGCCACCAGGTTTTTATGCGCGGTTTCTTTGTCGGCGGACGATTTTATGGTTTTGATGATGGCATCAATGTGGTCCAGCGCTTTTTTGAGGCCTTCCAGGATATGCGCCCGCTCCTCGGCTTTTTTAAGGTCATGCCGCACTCTTCGTTCAATAACGACCTGCCGGTGCTTAATAAATTCCTCTAGCACGTTCTTTAAGCTCAATACCTGCGGCTGGATGCCGTCTACGAGTGCCAGCATATTTACGTGGAATACCCGTTCCAGATCCGTGTGCTTATAGATATTGTTGAGTATCTTTTGCGGGAACGCGCCGGATTTCAAGTCAACCGCGATGCGCATGCCGTCTTTGTCCGACTCGTCGCGGAGATCTTTGATGCCTTCCAGTTTCTTTTCGCGTACAAGATCTGCAATGCGTTCCAGGAGCGCGGATTTGTTTACCTGGTAGGGAATAGACGTGATAATTATCTGGAAATTGCCCTGTTTGCTTTCCACTATCTCCGCCTCTCCGCGCGTCAAAACCCCGCCCTTGCCGGTGGCGTATGCTTGATGTATATCTTTTTTATTAAAAATGATACCGCCGGTTGGGAAGTCAGGGCCTTTGACAAACTGCATAAGATCATCCGTTGTCGCTTTCGGATTCTTGATAAGATGATCAATGGCCTCCGCGAGTTCCATGAAGTTATGCGACGGAATGTTTGTTGCCATGCCGACCGCAATGCCCAGCGAGCCATTAAGAAGAAGTTGCGGCACGCGCGCGGGCAGTACCGCCGGCTCCTGTTTGGAGCCGTCATAGTTTGGCAGAAAATTAACCGTGTCTTTTTCAATGTCCGCGAGCATAAGTTCGGCCATTCGTTCCATACGGCATTCCGTATATCTCATCGCTGCCGGGCTGTCGCCGTCAACAGAGCCCCAGTTGCCCTGGCCGTCAATTAAAGGATAGCGAAGCGAAAAATCCTGCGCCATGCGCGCAAGCGCGTCATACACGGCGCTGTCTCCATGTGGATGATAACTCCCCAGCACGGCTCCTACCACGTTGGCGGATTTTTTGTACTTGGCCGCGCGGGTAAGCCCCAGCTCATGCATGGCGTATAAAATACGCCGATGCACGGGTTTCATGCCGTCCCGCACATCGGGAAGAGCCCGCGATACAATAACGGACATGGCATAATCCAGGTAGGATTCGCGCATCTCCTGCGTGATTTCGCGCTCGGAGACGCCAGACGGGGTCTGTCTGGGTTGTGATTCTTTGGACATATTTTTCGCAAAGCGTATATCGTGGAACGTAGAGCGCAAGAAAATTGTTTTTTTAACGTTCTACGTTACACGTTTTACGTTCTATATTGTTCAGTGGTTATTTGTCTTTATTTAAAAACCTCCTTATATTCACCCATAATCTTACCAAACTCTCCTGCTGTTGCTTTCAGCATTGCAAATGGAGACTCGGTTTTCGTTGTGGTCTTTGTAGTAGGCGCAGAAGACGCATATTCAATGCGCCGGCTGGTTGCCATAAGCCAGAATCCTATAATAACCGCCATAGTACCTGCAACGCTGATGATCAAAATACGTCGCCGCACGTGGTCGGGTTTTCGCTGCAGATTGTGAATGGCGTGAATGATATCCATACAAAAACATTACTTGCTCGAAAGCGGGCTCAACATCACAACTTTTGTTTCCTCCGTCGGCACATCTTTTTTCTTTATGGTGCATTTCTCTTCCGGACGGGGGGCGACACCGACTTCTTTGAGGAATTTTTCCGCCTTTTCCAGCGGAAGCGCTTTGAGGCCCGGGATGGCGTAATACATAGGTATCACTATGCGCGGCTCAATTAAATTCATTACATGTACTGCTTCTTCGGCATCCAGTGCCCCGCCGGCGCCAACGGGCAGGAATAATATGTCGGGCGAATCTATTTTTTCGCGCATGTCGTCCGGTATGTTTTTCTCCGAGAGGGAACCCATGTGGCACAGCCGCAGACCCTCCCATTCCAGAATATACAGCACGTGTTCTCCCACCGCGGCGCCCTCTATCATAACGCCTTTTGTCTCATATTCGCCCGGGTTGCGTACAATGAAAGGGGTGCCCGTCAGAACTTCCACATTATTATGCAGCGGATGACGCCGCGTGGAGAGGACCACATCGGCTTGAAACCGCGGCGGCGTCAAGCCGGATTCTTTGGAAAACGGGTCCACGGCAAGCACGGTGTCCCCCGACTGAATCTTAAAACATGAAATACCATAATAGGTGATAACCATTTTAATAGTATACTACATGGGAAATGTATAGGATATATTGACATGATACGCGTTCTTTGGTGATTTATGCTTTGAATCACAGAGCTGTCAAACACTAAGTGTCTGACAGTTGTTTACAGTATTCTTGCCTTTCTGGCGCATTTCCGTATACTGGGGTACATGGAACAAAATGCTCATAACGAGGAGGAGTTGGGTCTGCCGGCTGGCGGAGTGGCTGTGTTAGACGACCCGCGTGGCGTACTGTCCGATACCGGCGCGCAAAACCGCCGGCTTATGGAGACGCTTTTTAAGGCAGCAAAGCCTATTACTATGCCGAAAGTCGGCGATCTTGTGCATGGAACAGTGCTTTCGCGCAGAGGACCTACCATGTACGTGGATCTTGATCCTTATGGCACCGGCGTGGTCTATGGCCGTGAGTTTTATAATGCGCGCGATATTATAAAACAACTCAAAGAGGGAGCCGCGGTTACGGCGAAGGTGGTAGAACTTGAGAATGAAGAGGGCTATTTGGAGCTCTCGCTTCGCGAGGCGGGTCAGGATAAGATGTGGCAGGAGGCGGAAGAATGCATGCGTAGCCGAGAGCCGTTCCCGCTTCGCGTATTTTCTGCAAACAAAGGCGGGCTGGTCATTTATTGGCAAGGCGTGCAGGGCTTTTTGCCGGTATCGCAGCTTGCCGCAAAGCACTATCCGCGGGTGGAAGGAGGAGACAAAGGAAAAATACTCTCGGAACTCCAGAAATTCGTAGGTGAAACGTTAGACGTTATCATCCTTGATGTGGATCCTAAAGAAAGCAAGATTATTTTTTCCGAAAAGAACGTGGAATCCGATGAGATGAAAGAAGTATTGGCAAAGTATAAGGTAGGTGACATTGTTGAAGGGGAAGTTACGGGCGTTGTTGATTTTGGTATTTTTATACGGATTGAAGAAGGTCTGGAAGGTCTGGCCCACATTTCCGAGCTTGATTGGGGATTGGTGGAAAATCCAAGCGATTTGTTTGAAGTGGGCAAGCGCGTTGCGGCAAAGATTATCAATGTGGAAGGAGGTAAAATTTCTCTTTCGGTAAAGGCATTGAAGCCCGATCCCTGGAAGGATTTTGCGGAGAAATTTAAAAAAGGCGATATTGTGAAAGGCCGGGTGCGCAAGGTGGACCGGTTCGGCGCGTTTGTGGAGATAGAAGAGTTCCTGCTTTCGGGCCTCGCGCATGTATCGGAGTTTGGTTCGGAAAAAGAGCTTCGTGAAGCGCTGGAGGTTGGCAAGATATATCATTTTCAGATTTTGAATTTAAATTCGGATGAACGGAAATTGTCGCTCAGCTATGTAAAAGAAGGTGGTGTAAGTGATAGTGGTGAAAAGGGTTCAAATGTACCGGATGAGCAAAAATGAAAAATGCAAATATCAAAATGTAAAATTTTGGTATCCCGCTTACAGCGGGATTATTTTAACATTTTACATTGTCATTTTGCATTTTGATTTTTACATTTTGAATTTGTTCTACTGCTTCCGCCAGCATCTGACAATACAAATTAAGCCCTATTTGATTTACCCGGCCGGATTGGTCGCGGCCGATGATATTGCCCGCGCCGCGAATTTCCATATCGCGCAGCGCTATCTCATGGCCTTGGCCGAGTTGTTGGGTGTGCAGTAGTACAGTAAGGCGTCGTGCCGCTTTTTCTTTGAGGTGTCCACTTCCTCCGCGGGTGCACTGTCTTGGGTAAAGAAAATACGCATACGATTGAACGATGCCTCTGCCGATTCTACCTCGTAGCTGATGTGCTTGCGAGAGACCGATGCGCGTAGCGTCTTCCACAATGATTGTGTTTGCGTTTGCGATGTCAAGCCCGTTTTCTATTATAGTAGTTGCCAAAAGAACGTCGGATTTACGCGCGCGGAAGTTTTGCATGACTTTGACAATATCCGCTTCTTTCATGCGGCCGTGGATGATGCTGATGCGCGCGTGGGGTACGGCGTTGCGGATGAACTCTTCGGCAAGCGGCAGTTTGCGGATGTGGTTGGAGAGCACATATACTTGTCCGCCGCGCGCAATCTCGGCTTCTATTGCCTGCTGTATTGTTTTTTTACTAAACGGCAATACGAATGTTTTGGGCGCTAAGCGCAGAGGCGGCGGCGTTGTGATGATGCTTGATCGGCGGAGGTTGGCGAGCGCTAGATGCATGGTGCGCGGGATGGGTGTGGCAGACAGTGAGAGTGTGTCTGTTGCAGAGCGCAGGGTACGCATATGCTCTTTTTGGCGCACGCCGAAGCGTTGTTCTTCATCAATAATAAGTAATCCTAAGTTTTGGAATGTTACATCACGCGAGATCAGGCGGTGTGTGCCGATTATGATATCAATGGCGCCTGCCGCCGCGCGCTGCAATATCTCTCGCTGTTGTGTTTTTGATTCAAGCCGCGAGAGACGCGCCGTAGTTACGGGCAACGTGCGCAAGCGTTCTTCAAATGTTGCGTAATGTTGGGCCGCAAGCACGGTAGTGGGGCAAATCAGCGCCACCTGCCGTTTATTGCATACGGCGCGAAATGCGGCACGGAGCGCTACCTCTGTTTTACCAAACCCAACATCCGCACAAAGTAGCCGGTCCATGGGCTTGGATTGCGCCATATCAGAAAATATTTCTTCCAGCGCGTTTCTTTGCCCGGCTGTCTCTTCAAATGGAAAAGAGTTCGCAAGTTCCGTTTCCAAGAGCGGCAGTGATTCATACGCCGGACGCGCGGCAATTTCCCGCGCGGCGTATGCAGAGAGCAGTTCTTTTGCGAATGCAATAATGTCCTCTTTTGCTTTACGCTTTGTCGTGTTCCAAAGCATTGTTCCCAAGCGATGTACAGCGGGAGTGCGAAATCCCAAATACGGGGAGACGCGCTTTATCTGATATTCCGGCACATACAGCATGTCGGGAGGCGCGTTTTTGCGCGGTTTCGCGTATTCAATGGCAAGATAGTGTTGTTTCAAATCGAGCTTCATCCCGGTGCAACCGCGGATGGGTAGCTCGGTTTTTGGTTTATCGTGTAAAGCTTGGTTCATCACCGGCAAACTCACAACCCCGCGATAAATCCCAATCCCATGATCTATATGTACCACAAAGTCGCCGTGGCACAGGGAAGCAAGAGCATTTGCCGTGAGGAATTTTGCCGTGTTTTCGTCAGTTTCTGCGCTTTGTTTGGAAAATGGTTCAACGTGTTCAATGCAGTTTCCCAAAAATTCTATGCGGTATGCTTGTTTCGTGTTGATGGGAAATATGATAAACTCTCCGCCGCGGAGAAGAAATGTGCCGCGTACAGGTTGTTCTTCGCCTGCCAGTTTTACGTATCCTAAATCCGTGAATATTCGCGCAAGCTCGGATATTTTTACAGAAATTCCTTCTTCTATTATGTTGGTATGGTTGCGCCAGAATGCATTAAGATGCCGCGCGTTTATAATTTCCCGCGCGTGTTTTTCAAACCAAACAGCCGGCTTTTCTAAGAGCCGGGGGTGTAAACCCGCAATAAGAAGGCGGAATGGAGTCACGTCCGCTCTTCCAGCCGCAGGGTGGTTATTTTGCGCTTGATACCGTCTTGCAGCACACCGAACTTTACTTCATCTCCTATTTCCATTCCTTCCAGCATATCTTCCAGTGTTTCTTTGTCCGAGATACGCTTTCTATTACAAGTAATAATAATATCTCCTTCTTTAAGGCCTGCTTTTTCGGCGGCACTTCCGGGAATGACGGCATGGTCTCCCGGAAACGCTTCTTTTAAGATATAGGCGCCATGGGCAACGGGCAGGCCGAAGCGGTCGGAAATCTGTTTGTTTAGGAGCACGTACCGCACGCCCAGAAACGGCCGGCGGATTCTGCCGTGCCGTTGAATGTCATCCAAGTCCCGTTTTGCTTTGGCGATGGGGATGGCAAAGCCGATATTTTGCGCGCCGAAGACGATTGCGACATTGATGCCGATGACGTCTCCCGCCAAGTTAATGAGCGGACCACCGGAATTTCCGGGGTTTATGGCGGCATCGGTCTGGATAAGTCCGCGCAGGCGCTCCTGCTTGCCTGACATATCCGTTATGGCGGCAATCAGGCGCGAGAGGCCCGAGACTACGCCGGTAGAGACGGAATTTTTAAATTCGCCCAGCGCGTTGCCGATGGCGATGACACTCTGTCCCAAATCAAGATCTTTTTCGGCGGCGAGCGATACTACCGGAAGCGCCGGCAGCGCGCGCCCTTTGGTGTCAATTTTTAAAATGGCAACGTCGTGTATAGGATCGCGTGCCAGAATGGTTACCGGATAGCTGATTTCATTGTAAAGCACGGCAGTATATTCGGCGTCCGGATCCGCAACCACATGCCGATTGGTGAGAATAATGCCGGTGGAATCCACCAGGAAACCGGATCCGCCCCCCAGCCGCACTTTTCCGTCTTCGGTGGTAGGGACGCCGTCCGGCATGGGCATGTCTTCCTCCATACCCGGCGGAAACTCACCCGGAAACGGCGAAGCGCCGAATGGAGCAAGCTTGCGTGCCGCTTCCTGCAGCGCCGACCACTCTTTAGCGGCCGTAATGGATACGACGGCAGGCATTACGGTTTTTACCGCCCGTACAATTTGTTCTTCGTGGGTCATATATTCAGTATACTGGAAATTTTTTTGTATAGCTAGTACCATGCAAGTAACATTCGTTGAAAAGGAAGAATAGAAATGACAGCAAAGAATATTGAGGAATTGCTATACATATGGAATACGATTGCGAACGTGCGTTCTCTTAATGAACCGCGCCGCTACAATGATGGATCTGCGCAAGAGGAGGAAATACAGTTTATTCTTAACACTGATATGATGTCACTCGAGGATACTCTGGATGCGAATCAGCGCAGGGATGCGGTGCATGCCGCTTTGCAAACGTTATCACCAAATGATTACCTTCTCGTTTCAACCTATTTGGATAATGACTTAGATACGAAAGATACGGCGAAAGCGTTTCATGAGCGGCACGAAAAGACAAAAATGCGCCTTGCGCGCGCTTTGCGAAAACTTCGCAGCGCTTTACGGGTACGCTTGCCCGAGTACACATAATGTTTACACTGCCCATGACGGGCAGTTTTTTGTTACAATAAGATTTATGGATCATGTATCATTTCCGAAAAACTTTCTCTGGGGTGCGGCAACTTCCGCACATCAGGTGGAAGGCGGGAACCGGAACGACTGGGAGAAGTTTTTACCGGCGGGCGCGGCGTGCGATCATTACAACCGGTACGAGGAAGATTTTGATATTGCGAAACAACTGGGGCACAATACGCACCGGTTTTCGCTGGAATGGTCGCGCATGGAGCCGGAGGAGGGGGTGTTTGATGAACATGAAATTGAGCATTATCGCAAGGTTATTCAAGCGGTACGCGCGCGCGGAATGGAGCCGTTTGTAACTATCTGGCATTGGACGCTGCCGCTCTGGGTGCGGGATCAGGGCGGCTGGGAGAATAAAAAAACGATAGATGACTTTTCGCGGTTTTGCGACATTATTTCGCGATTGCTGAAAGATGTCGCGTTTTGGATTACGATAAACGAACCGATGATATATGCTATGAACGGGTATATGCGCGGTAAGTGGCCGCCGCGGAAAAAAAGTTTTTTTGCCTTCCTGCGCGTTTTACGACATGTACTATCAGCTCACAAGAAAGCGTATGAAATCATAAAACAAGCGGCACCTCGTGCGCAAATCGGTATTGCGAAAAACAATGTTTATTTTGACGGAGGATTTTTACAATATCCGGCACGCTGGTGGTGGAACCATTGGTTTTTACAAAAAATCAAAAACCATCAGGATTTTATCGGCCTCAACTACTATTTTCATAACCACATCAGGGGATTTCGGTTTAATCAAAATGAAAATAAAATTATCTCCGACATGGGTTGGGAAATATATCCGGAAGGCATCTACCACGCTTTGCGGGAACTCAAAAAATATAACAAACCGATTTATATAACTGAAAATGGGATTGCAGATGCCGCCGATGCAAAGCGCGGGAAGTTTATTCGGGATCATCTCGCGCAAGTTCACAGATCCATCCAGGAAGGCGCGGACGTGCGCGGCTACTTTTACTGGTCGCTCTTGGACAACTTCGAGTGGGACAGTGGCTACGCCGCGCGGTTTGGTTTGGTGGAGGTAGACTATAAGACGCAAGTAAGAAAAATACGGCAAAGTGCTTGGGAATACAAGAAAATAATTCAAAGTGCAAAGTTCAAAGTGCAAAATTAAGGTGTCGCTTTGCGACATGTATATAAAATTCACGTTGTATGTATGTCTTGGTTTCTCATAGCGCTCCTCGCCCAATTCATTCTCGGCACCGCTTCGGTATTTGATAAACTGCTGCTCAAAAAATCGTATCCAAATCCAGTGGGATACGCGTTTTGGGTGGGGATTTTGGGGCTTGTTGCGCTGGTGTTTATTCCGTTCGGATTCCAGCCGGTTTCCGTTTCGCTAGCGGCGTTTGCCATTGGTACGGGCGCGGTATTCATGGCCGCGCTCTTTCTTTTTTTCTGGGCGCTGTATTACGGAGAAGCGTCGGGCGCCGTGGTTTCCATCAGCGGCATCTCGCCGGTGGCGACATTTGCGTTTTCTGCGTTGTTGTTGGGAACGGCACTTGCGGCATACGAAGCATGGAGTTTTGTATTGTTGATTATCGGCGGGTTCCTGCTCGCCACAACGGCGGAGCAGTCGTCGCGCACGCGCGTAGTGCTGCTTGTTGCCGCGAGCGCTTTGTTGTTCGGTTTATCAAATATGCTTTCGCGGCAAGTGTTTGACGCGGCCGGATTTGTTACCGGCTTTGTGTGGCTTAAGATTGGCGGTGTACTTGCAGCACTCATATTCCTTTTATACGCGCCTTGGCGGAAAAGCATTCTTAATCCGGAGAGGCATAATGAATTTACGAATAAATTCGCTTATCTTGCAAACCGCGCATACGCGGGCATTGGCTCCATTTTAATTTACTACGCTATTTCTTTAGGCGTGCCGCCGCTTATTGATGCCATGCAGGCGGCACGTTTTTTGTTTGTGTTTCTGGGCGGTTGGCTGCTGTTGGGCGAGCGGTTCCGGGGAAAGATTCTGGCGGTAAAAATAATCTCCTTCATTATTATTTCCGCCGGCGTTGTTTTGCTTGGCATCGGCGATTACCTTCAGCGCACCGCGCCCGATCCCGCCCGGCCAATCCGGTGGGGCGTTACGTTTTCACAGAAGTTCGCGAAACATTTCGCTTCAGCGAATGACGAAGCGCCCGGTCGGATGACTGGGTCGGATGAATATTGGCGGGATAATTATGATGCCATTCTGGATGATCTGGGCGCGCGGCATCTGCGGCTGATTGCGTACTGGGATCTTATAGAACCGCAAGATGATGCATATGATTTTTCCGGGCTGGATTATCAAATGCGCCGCGCGGAGGAAGTGGGTGCAGATGTAATTTTGGTAGTGGGGAAGAAGGCGCCGCGGTGGCCGGAATGTCACGAGCCCGAATGGGCTCGAGTTCAAAGTGAAAAGTTCAAAGTGCAAAGTTTATTGGAATTTGTTGATGTGGTGGTGAATAGATATAAAAATTCACCGGCGTTGCGGTATTGGCAGGTGGAGAATGAGCCGTTTTTGCCGTTCGGGGAAGGGGAATGCGCGCTATCGGGGAAAGAGCTGTTGGAGGCTGAAATGGCGCTGGTGCGGAAGATGGATCCGAATATGCCGATACTTATTACCGATTCCGGCGAGATCGGTCCCTGGATGCGGGCGGCAAAGCGCGGAGATGTATTTGGCACTACCATGTATCGCAGAGTGCACAATAACACGCTCGGCAATTTTGAATATCCCATCGGCCCGTGGTTTTTCCGTATTAAAGAAAGTATTGTGCGGTTTCTCATTCAGGATTATGAAAAGAAATTTATTGTCATAGAACTCGGACTTGAGCCATGGTTAAAACGCCAGCTCTACGAGACGACGCCGGAAGAGCAATTCAAAGTTTTTGATGTTACGTTCTTCAAAGCTTCCATTCAGTTCGCAAAAGATACGGGTTTTGACGAATACTATCTTTGGGGAGCCGAATGGTGGTACTGGCTTAAGGTGAAGCACAACGATGATAGATTTTGGGAAGAAGCAAAAAAACGTATGATGGAACGTTCCTACTGACTTTTCCAAATTAGCTTACCACTATGATTCCATATTTTCGCCACTCTGCGCACAAAACGTTTTTCATAAAAACACTCACCGTAGCGTTGCTACGCCGCGGTTTTTTGAAAAACGTTTTGTATCGCATAGATGACAAAAATCTTGGAATCCTATAGTAATCTAATTTGGAAAAGTCAGTAAAGTCTTGAATTCTTCTATAAATTCTATTCTTACAATATAATGCAATTGCACTTTATTGATAGAATAGAATTGTTATCTGTTCCTATCTCGTTTTTCTTGCCTTAGAGCCTGTTCAAACGAAAACCGCTCAGGTGGGCGGTTATTGGGTTTGAGCGCTTTTTGGTATTTCGTTATTCAAAGTGATTTGCCACGACCGTGCGATTTTGTTTATCAGCAGTTGTGTCGTAGATATTGACCTTTCACTATTCACTTAACAAACACATGTCCATTAAAATGCCTATTCTAAAGCTTTTTTAAGAAGACAACCATGTTAAGCTGTTTATGAAAGCTCAATATTTTATTCATTAAATTAATGTTGCTTGGAATGTTGCTTAGCTGGTTTTTGTCCGCTATACTTTCTTCATGCGGATTCTCGGCGTAGATTACGGAACAAAGCGGATCGGGTTTGCCGTTGGCACTACGGAGCAGCGCATCGCGTTTCCGCGGGATGTTGCGGAGGGACGCGATGCGGCGCTTGCCTCAATTAAAAGAAGAACTGAAGAAGAAGGTATTGCAGAAATTGTCATAGGCATGCCGATACGGCATGGCGGCGGCGAGGGGGAACTCGCGGGCGCCATTCGCGATTTTGCGCGGGAATTGGAAAGCCGGTTTTCGCTGCCGGTGCATTTTCAAAATGAAATATTTTCAACCAAGGTAATACGGAGAGGGACGGTAGCGAAGCATAAAGTGGATGCGGCAAGCGCCGCGCTTATATTGCAGAGCTATTTAGAAAGAATCATGAAGCATGAATTATGAATTAAGGATAGGAAAAGTATATATTTGTTTTGTAATTTCCATAATTCATGATTCTTAATTCTTAATTCACGATGATTTAAAAAAATCTTGTTTATGTTACGATAAGGTTATGCAAAGTAATGAGCCGTATCTTTCCGTAATAGTCCCCGCTTACAACGAAGAACCCCGCATTGAGCGGACATTGCGGCGGCTTGATGAATACTTGCGCGCGCAGGCGTACTCATATGAGATTTTGGCGGTAGTGGATAATGCTACCGACAAAACGGCGGATGTGGTACGGGGATTGGAGCCGGTTATTCCGCATCTGAAATTATTGTGGCGGGATGTGAATTTTGGCAAAGGCGGCTCGGTGGTGCGCGGCATGGCGGAAGCGAAAGGAGAGATACGGCTTTTTGCGGATGCGGATAATTCAACAGACATCTCTCACTTTGAGCGCATGAAGCCGCTGTTTGATAAAGGATATGACGTGGTTATCTCATCTCGGAATCCGCGGGATGCCGCGGGCGCGGGACAGGCGGTATCCCAGCCGTGGTATAAGCGCATTATGGGAATAGCGGGAAATGTGTTTATACAAATTGTGGCGGTCCGCGGCATGTGGGATACGCAAAATGGTTTTAAGGCATTTCGCGCATCGGCAGCGGAGCGCATATTCCCGCAGCTGCGTATTACGGGATGGGGATTTGATATTGAGGTGCTTGCTGTCGCGCGCGCCATGAAGCTGCGTATTGGCATTGTGCCGGCACGTTGGATTAACGACGAAGAAAGCCATGTGCGGCTTATACATTACTTTGGCGTTCTGTGGGAAACCGTAAAAGTGCGATGGAATTTGATAACGGGGAAGTATAACATATAATGGTCTCCAAAAAGAAAAAATCAGCACCTGTGGGCCTTGTATCCGAACTTCGGCAGGATCTTGTGTCCGGGGATTGGGTGCTGGTGGCAAGCGGGCGGGCAAAGCGCCCGCAGGATTTTGTTCCCAAAAAAAAGCCCGCGTTGCAAAGCATATCTTCCTGTCCGTTTGAATCGTCCCGCATTAACGGCGAGGAACCGCTGGCATGGTATCCGCATCCGAAAATAGCGGGTAAGGATTCCCGGGAAAACTGGTTTGTGCAGGTGGTGTCCAATAAATATCCGGCGCTTGCTCCGCATACGGATCGATCGTGCGCGGCGCCGTATGACGTCGGCGCATATAAAGCGATGGCGGGCGTTGGGTACCACGAGGTAATTATTACCCGGCCGCATGCGCGAAGCATGGGCCGGATGACAAAGGAGGAAGTTGCGGTTGTGATGCGAAGTTATCGCGACCGCTACGTAGCGTTGGACAAGGATCCATGCATTGCGTACATTCTGGTATTTCATAATCATGGTCCCCGTGCGGGCGCTAGTATCAGCCATCCGCATTCCCAGCTCATCGCGCTGCCGATTGTGCCGCCGGACGTGCAGCGGAGTTTTGATGGATCGTTTACGTTTTTTAAACGAACCGGGAAATGCATCCACTGCAAAATACTGGAAGATGAGCTAAACAGCGGAGAACGGATTGTGTATGAGAACGATGATTTTGTGGTATTTGCGCCCTATGCGTCTCATATTTCGTTTGAGCTTAGAGTGTATCCGAAATACCATGATCCGCACTTTAACCATATTTCGGAAGAGCGCATTTTTTCATGCGCGGACGCGCTTTCCGCCGCACTCCGTAAATTATACACGGCACTGAAAAACCCCGATTACAACTTTTTTATCCATACATCTCCGGCCAATATCCACAACGGCAAACACTATCACTGGCATATAGAAATTCTCCCCAAAACGTCCATACCGGCTGGGTTGGAACTGGGAACCGGCATTGATGTTGTGGTGGTGGCGCCGGAAGAAGTGCCGAAAATGTTATCATGAAAATCCATTTTACAGGGTTGCGCCGCTTATATGCATGGACGCTCAAATGGGCTGGACATCGGCACGCCGCGTGGGCTCTTTTTATTATTTCATTCGCTGAATCATCCATGTTTTTAGTTCCGCCGGACGTACTGCTGATCCCCATGGTGTTATCTAAACCAAGATCTTGGCTGCGGTATGCCGCTATCACCATGGGCGGGTCCGTGCTGGGCGGCGTATTCGGGTATTATATCGGCATCGGATTGTGGGAATCCTTAGGAAAGCTCGTAGTGGATTTTTACGGCTTGCAGGATTCAGTCGAAGCGGTACGTATGCAGTTTGATGCGCATGCGTTCCTTACTGTCTTCGGCGCGGCGTTCACGCCGATTCCCTACAAGGTTATAACCATCGCGTCCGGATTATTTCATGTATCGTTCGGCGCGTTTCTTGCGGCGTCTCTTACCGGAAGGGGTGCGAGGTTTTTTCTTGTCGCGGGCTTGGTTGGCATTTGGGGCGAGCGCGTAAAGCGGTTTATTGACGATTATTTTGATATTCTTTCCCTTGTGTTTTTGGCGCTTTTGGTCGGCGGTTTCCTTGTGGTAAAATTAGTATTGTGAAAAAACTTATCGTCGGCAACTGGAAATGCAACCCGGCAACGCTGCGCGAAGCGCGGCAGTTGTTTCAGGGGCTTGCAAAGTTTATCAAGAAACATAAGAATGTTGAGGCGGTTGTGTGCCCTCCGCACGTTTTTCTTCCCGGCTTTAACGCGAAAACGGCAACGTATAAGCTCGGCGTTCAAAATATATTCTGGGAAGATAAGGGCGCATTTACCGGGGAAGTCGGGCCGCGGATGGCAAAAAGTTCCGGCGCGTCATACGCAATAATAGGGCATTCGGAACGAAGAGAGCATTTCGGCGAGACGAACGATACGGCGCAGAAGAGAGTGCGGGCCGCGCTTGCGGCAGGGCTCCGCGTTATTCTTTGCGTTGGCGAGCGCACGCGGGAAGGAGAAGCGGCGGCATACGCGTCGTATGTGAAGGAAGAGGTGGCGGAGGGATTGCGTGGCTTGCCAAAATCTTTGCTCAAACATATAGCCGTTGCGTATGAGCCGATTTGGGCAATTGGATCCGATGAACCGGACACGCCGCAGAGCACGCTGGAGATGGCAATCTATATCCGCAAAACCATAGCGGATATGTACGGCCGGCAGCTCGCGCAGAATTTTCCCGTTCTCTATGGCGGATCGGTGAATGGATCAAATGCGCGGGTATTTTTGCGCGACGGCGGCGTGGATGGGCTTTTGGTCGGGAGAGCGAGTTTGAATGCAAAGGAATTTGGGAAGATAGTTGAAGCGGCAGGTAGTTTATAAAAATGTAAAATGTAAATATCAAAATGTAAAGTGACAATGTAAAATTCTAAAAATGTCCCCCGACGTTACGTCGGGGGACACCAAAATTTTGCATTTTGATTTTTACATTTTGAATTATGTATTGTGCTCTCCGAGAAACTTCCCGTATTTAATGATTCCATAGACGTCTCCGGCAAGCGCGTTATTGTCCGCGTGGATTTTAATGTGCCTGCCGAAGACGATAAAATAATTGACGATTATCGCATTGCGCGGACATTGCCTTTGTTGCGGAAATTACTGGAACGCGGCGCGCGGATAGTACTGTTGAGCCACCTTACGGAAAAAAAGACGCATCGCAGTTTTACACCTCTCTTGGAAGAGTTACAGCGCGTTACCGGTTTTGATATCGCTTTTTCATCTACCATTTTTTCTGCTCGCCAACGTACGGAACCGGTTGTTCTTCTTGAAAATCTCCGCGTGTTCCATGGCGAAGAAGCCGCCGATAGCAGGTTTGCAAAAGAGCTCTCCATGCTTGGCGATATATATATCAATGAAGATTTTTCCCAATCCCATCGTCCCTACGCGAGCATTATAGGTTTGCCGAAGCTTTTGCCGTCTTTCGTGGGGCCATTGTTTTATGAGGAAGTTCAAAAACTTGAAGAAGCGCTTTCGCCCGCGCGGCCTTTTATGCTGATTTTAGGCGGCGTAAAGTTTACCACTAAAATCGGCGTGCTGGAACATTTTCTTGGGAGTGCGGACACTATATTCATCGGCGGAGGTCTCGCGAATACGTTTCTTGCCGCGCGCGGCTTTTCCGTGGGCGCTTCTTCCGTGGAACAGGATGCCCTTGCGCACGTGCGCGATACATTCATAGGCAAACCGAACATTATGCTTCCTACCGACGTGCGCGTGGAAGGCAATGCCGTGCGGGACATTGCGGATGTGAGCGCGCATGAAATTATATATGATCTGGGCCCAGCTTCTTCCGCGCACCTTGCGTCCGTGGCGCGCGATATGAAAACCGTGCTGTGGAATGGGCCAATGGGATATATGGAAGGCGGGTATACGCAAGGGACAACCGAATTGGTGGATACGCTTGCCGCGTGCGGCGCAAAAGTTATTATTGGCGGTGGAGATACCATGGCTGTCATACGCGTGCGGCGCATGGAAGACGCATTTTATCATCTCTCCACCGGCGGCGGCGCCATGCTGGAATTTCTGGCAAAAGGGACGCTTCCGGGGATTGAAGCGATACTTGAAAGGAAAGTGTGATATACTGCTTGTCATAATGTTATGTGGTACAAAGATGCAAACGAGTTCATGGCAGACATGGGGCATAACCGCGACGGCACGTGGTATCCGCGCGTTACGCGCATTCTGGATGTCAAATCAAAGCCCGCGCTTGAAATCTTCTTAAAAGAAGTGGGCAGCTTTGAAGCGGCCGAAGAGATTAAGAATAAATCAGCCGAAGAAGGGAGTTTAGTGCATGACGTGGTGCAGAAAGTGGCAGTAGGAGAACCGGTAGAAATTCCGGAGGCAATTGCGCCCGCGGTAGCAACTTTTCAAGATGTTGCCGAGCGCCGCGGCATCAAGCTCCATCCGGATTTCATAGAGCGGCCGGTTATCTCGCGGCAGAACCGTTTTACGGGTACCGTAGATGCGCTTGCGGAAATTGACGGCAAGTTCGGCGTGCTGGATATTAAAACATCAACCGGTTTTTATAGGGAATACAATCTACAGACGGCCGCGTATGTGATAGCGCTTCAAGAGCAGGAGACAAAGCATTCGCTTGCCCTGCCGCGCGATATCCAGACGCGCTGGATTCTTCGTATAAACCAGCATCGCGTGTGTGAGAAGTGCAAATCCACGTTGCGTGAAAAAGGCGGGCGCAATAAGGTGCGCAACGGCAAGCATGTCCGCACAGGCGTGTGCGCCGAGGACGCGCACGAATGGGGAGCGATGGAAGGAGATGTGGAGCTCAAGGAGTTTCCTTATTATTTCGGAGACATAAAAGCGTTTCTCGCCGCAAAAACGCTCTGGGAATGGGAACACAGCTACTGGCTTCGGCAGGTTGGGTACCTTGCATAGTTGTTATGCAATGATACTATAAAAATATGCAATACGACGTAATTATTGTAGGCGGGGGACCGGCGGCTGCGGGGGCGGCGGTGTACGTGGCGCGCAAAAAGCTCAAAACGTTGCTTATTACCGAATCGTTCGGCGGGCAATCCATCGTGTCTGCCGATGTGCATAATTGGATTGGCACCAAATCCATTTCCGGGTTTGACCTTGCGAAAAACCTGGAAGCGCATGTGCGCAATTATCCGGAAGAGGTGGAAATTAAAACGCCGGAACTAGTGACGAAGGTTACGCAAAAGAACGATACGTTTGCGGTGGAGACAAACACCGGCGGCTTGCACGAAGCGCGCGCCGTTATTTATTGCGCGGGCGCACGGCGCAGAAAGCTCGGTATTCCCGGCGAGAAAGAATTTGACGGCAAAGGAGTGGCCTATTGCTCCACCTGCGATGCGCCGTTGTTCGGCGGCAAGGATGTGGCTGTTGTCGGCGGCGGCAATGCGGGGTTGGAAGCAGTGGTTGATTTGTTTGCGTATGCCAAAAAGATTTATCTCTTGGAATATTCCGATTCGCTCAAGGGAGATCCGACCACGCAGGAAAAAATCAAAAACTCCGACCAGGTGGAAATTATACTCAATGCCGTCTCAAAGCGCGTGGAAGGGGAGGGTATGGTGACCGGTTTGGTGTACACCGATCGCGTGTCCGGTGAAGGTAAAACGCTTGCGGTAGGTGGCGTGTTTGTGGAAATCGGTTCCGTTCCCAATTCCGAGCCGGTGAAAGAATTAGTGGAATTAAACAAGCATGGCGAGATAGTTATTGATCACAAAACGGCGGCCACGAGTAGGCCGGGTATTTGGTCAGCGGGCGATGTTACGGACGAGATGTATAAACAGAATAATATTTCCACAGGGGATGGCGTGAAGGCAGCATTATCAGCTTACCAATATCTGCTTGGAAAAAAATAATTTTTGCTCTGCATTTAAATTTATTTGGATTAAGGTGTAAATGCAAAATGCAAATATCAAAATTTAAAATCTGTCTCTTATACACATCTCCGAGCCCACGAGACTAGGCA